>CAYTPS010000001.1:0-69537 GCA_964439245.1 uncultured Pirellulaceae bacterium
TCTTCATCTTCATTTTCATTTTCATCTTCTTCATATTCGTCTTCGTCTTCCACTGAAGCGAAAACAAAATTGTTGATGAATTCGACGTTGTGATGACGCAACAAACCCACTGATGAAACGGGCGCCTCAGAAGAATCATGAAGCATATCTCTGACTTCTTTGGGTGAGAGCAAATTTAGATCGCGATCTTCAACCACGGTAGATGAGCGAGCAGTGTGAGATGTAAATTCTGGTAGTTGATTCACTGATGTACTCCTTGAGATCGCAATATATCCGTGGTCGTAGGTTGAAAGTGAATTGAATCCTTGCCAAACAGGCAATTTAAGTGGCTTTGAGCGGGACAGGTTCTACTATTGAAAATCCGTCTCTGCAATGGTCATCTTTGGCGAAATCGATGTCGTTTTAGGCCACACAGTGACCCGTTGAAGATAATCCAACAATGTCTCCCAATCTGGAAAATATTTCCAAGAAGCTTGTCTGTCAAATGGTTTTCCAAAAAAGATTCCGACTCTGATTATGGCACTCGATGGAGACCTACAAACAGGACACGCGCCCACGCTTTTTTGGGCGATTACTCTTCGTCTAAATCGTCGTCCCAATCTTCGTCCTCGTCCTCGTCTTCTTCGTCATCCTCATCTTGAAGATCTGATTCGAATTCGTCTTCTTCGGCGTTCCAGTCGGGCAATCCCGGCTCTCCGAGATTCTCATATTCTGGCAGTTGTTCGATGCTACCAAAGCCAAATTCGGTCAAGAACTGCCGCGTCGTGGCGTAGAGAAACGGACGCCCCAAATCCTCACTGCGGCCAGCGATTTTGATCAGTCCTTTTTCCAGAAGTTGTCTGAGCATTTCACCACAGCCGACGCCCCGGACGGTTTCAATATCCGCCTTAATGATGGGCTGCCGGTATGCGATGACCGTTAGTGTTTCCTGAGCCGACTTTGACAGGCGGATCATCGGTGGGGCTTTCTTGATACGGTTGATCCAATCAAAAAATTGGGGCCGCGTTAGCAGTTGGAATCCTCCTGCAACCCTTTTGATATGAAACGATCGCCCTGTCTGATCATAGTGTTCGTTCAACGACTTGATCAGAACGCGTGCTTCTGTCCCGTCCTCCAGAATTGCGAGCTGGCTGATGCGACGCGTGGTCAGTGTCTTACGCGCTAGAAACAATACCGCTTCCACCCGCTGCCGCTTGGCTTGAGTGCTAGTATCGAAAGTGGGCTCAGTTGGTGTGACTGACTGCGACAAAACGAGTTCCTTACAAAGCGACAAACCCCACTGACACTTGGCCAATCTGCTACTAGGATTGGTACCTAGAGGCCGCCTACTGACCGCTCTCTGGCGGCAATTGCGTTGATCATCGGCCGCAATCGACGACTTTGTTTAGTGTCGAAAGGGAAATGACTTAAAACTGCCAGCTTCATGCTTGCTCCGGCAGGTAATCTTGAAGTCTCCGCAAAGCCTCGTCCGTGCGGTGCATTTGCTCTAAAATAGACCAATCCGAGACCTCGCCCAACCCTTCTGTTTCTAGCTTACGCTATGAAGAACCGTTATTTCATTGTACCCGTGCTGGCACTAATCTGTTTGGTTCCCGGCTGCATCGAGTTCTATGGGTTTCCTGTCAGCGGTGTGGAATTTTCGCCTGAATCATTCACTCAGCGTCAATTCAAGTACTGGCGCAGCCCCTTTTCGGGCTCAATAAGAAGCAAACGCATTCTGACGACAGTCGCGTCGGAGTGTGATTCACTGGTTGCGCTAAACCTAATTCCGGCTGTAGTTAACAAGAATCCGAGCTGGGATTTGGTTTCTGAATCTCTTCAAACCGACGATGTTTTGTCGGCTGATTTCGATGCGCGTTTTTTAACCCAATATTTGGATTATTCGACCGACCAGTGGAACCGCAACAATGTGGAAAAAGCTGAAATTCTATGGCCAGAAATAGCTTTGCTAGTGCGCGAGCGGTTGTATCTGCAGCTTCCGTCTTTGTTTCACTTCGCCATTAACAGCCCCGATGATTTATCCAACGAAGAATTTGAAGAACAACTGAACCAGCAACTGGCCGAAGCATGGTTTCAAGCCGCCAACATCACCGCCGCTCGCGCTCAATTGGCTGCGGACGATTCCCAATCGCCACCAAAACCGGCGACCGCGGCCGATGCCAAAAGATTTTTGAATAAAGCGATCGAATTTGATCCCAGTTACACTGACGCGATGCTACTTGAAATGCCTCTTTCAGGATCGTCGTCGAAAAAATGAAAACCATCTACCTGGACCACAACTCGACCACCCCAATTAGTCCTACCGTGGCCAAAAAAATGGCCCAGTGCTATGAAATTGGTTATCTGAATCCGGCCAGCCAACACCGGCTCGGTCAAGAAGCTCGACAGGTACTGGAGAAACTTCGTACGGAAATCATCGACATGCTTGGCGGAGTCTCCACCGGCATGCGAACCGATCGATTGATTCTCACTAGCGGGGGTACCGAAAGCAATAATTTGGCCATTTCCGGTCTAGCACGTACAGCGCGAGAGAGCGTGGGGGCTTCGAAAATTCTCTTCTCCGCCATCGAGCACCCCAGCGTGATCGGTGTCGCCCACCATTTGGCGACGATGGGATTTGAGATCGACACGATCGCCGTTGATCCCAACGGCGTTTGCGACTTGGATCTTCTGGCAAAAAAACTTGATACGACAAATGGTGAAAACCAAAATTCAGTAGCTGTTGTATCTATCATGGCTGCCAACAATGAAACTGGCGTCATTCAACCGATTCAATCTGCTGCTTCTATATGTCGAGAGAAAGGTGTCTACTTTCACACCGATGCCGTACAAATGGTTGGTAAGACCGATGTCAACTTCTCGACTCTTGGCGTTGATGCCTTAACGTTTACCGCTCATAAGTTTCACGGTCCGCGCGGGGTAGGGGGGTTGCTCGTTAGAAACGGCATCGAATTGACGCCGCTCATTTACGGCGGTTTCCAACAGATGGGCACACGTCCCGGAACGGAAGACGTCGCGCTGGCGACAGGCCTGCATCAAGCACTCGTCGAATATCAACTATTCCCTGATCGCGAAGCAACAATCAAAAAACTGCGCGATCAACTAGAAACTAGTTTACTGTCAATGGTTCCGGGAGCCGTGATCAATGGCCGAGGCGTTCCTCGAATGGCTCACACGATCAATATTTCGTTCCCTGGTATCAATCGACAGGCTTTACTGATGGCCGCCGATTTTGCCGGTCTGGCAATCTCTACGGGATCAGCGTGTGCCAGCGGATCAAGTGATCCGTCTCACGTGATTATCGCGATGGGAGCGTCTGAGGAAGTTGTGGAGGGGTCGATTCGAATCAGTTTGGGAGCCACCACTTCCCAACAAGAAATTGACGATTCTATAACACGATTCCAACTAGTTATTGACAGGATTTCAACATAGTTGTGTGGTAGTGAAATCAGTCGATTTCCCCGGGTTAAAATCCTCGTTTTATGCTGGTTTTTTATTGTCCAATTTGAGCTCCTTGTGCTACTAAAATCGCTCAAAAAACGGTAAGATAGTGGGCCGTAGATAACATACCCATTTTTCCCATCTGACCGCTTTGATGTCTTTTGTTTCAACCACATCTGATTCGATTTTTACTGTGCCGCTTGAGCATCAGTGGCGAATCGATTTTTCTGGTGCAATGGACGTGGGCAAGAAGCGCGCGACGGGGCTTGATCAATTCATTGGTGATGATGCCAACCATTTGCTGCGATATGTGACGACTAACGATTTTCTTTCGCAGTTAATTGAACCCGATCGATCGAGCTCTCCAGTATTGACGCCGATTGTTTTCAGCGGTCCAACAGGCACTGGAAAAACATCACTGGCAATGGCATTGATTTCTAAACTGATGGTCGCCGTTGAAAATCGATCTGGTGGAAGACTTCTACCATTTTCTGATGCCTCTTTGGGCAAAGTTGAACCTTCGGATCTTGATACAAAACCGGTTTACCTGACGGGTTCTGAATTTGTCCGTAGATACTACGCGGCGATTGATACTGATACGGTTGACGAATTCCGGCAGTCGATTCTGCAATCAACTGCATTGTTATTGGACAACGTTCAACAAATCGCCAACAAGATACCGGCTCAACGAGAACTGGAAAGCCTGTTGGATCAAGCGATTAAATTGCATTTACCGGTATTTGTAATTTGCAACACACCGCCGGCTGCCATCGAGGGTTTTAGTCAGCGATTGGTTTCGCGATTGGCGTCTGGTTTAACCGTTCCCTTTCATCCGCCCGGGGCAGAAGCTCGATCATGCATCACGCGAAAACTAGCTGAAATTCACCAAGTTCAACTAACCGAAAATGCTTTAGATCAGTTGAACAACCAATTTGAAGTGACTGTGCCGCGGCTGGAGCATCTGTTTGGTCAAATCAAGCTCAAGCAGCGTATCGCACAAGAAGTCGGAGACGTCCTTTGCAACAACATGATGGACGTCGCGCTTCTACAGAAAATTTTAGCTCCTCGCGACGAAGATCTTGTAAAAATGATTCGCTTGATTCAAAAGCGGGTTGCAAACAAATATGAGCTGAATCTGAGTGACCTGAAAGGTAATTCCCGCAAGCAAACGATCGTGTTGGCCAGAGGTGTCGCAATCTACCTAACGCGTGCTTTATTGGGATGTAGTTTCCTCAAGATCGGCAACGCATTCGGTAAGCGAGATCATTCGACGATCCTACATTCGTTCCGAAAAATCGAGTCAGCCTATCAGCTTCGAAAGACCAACCCCGAAGATTTGACTACTGAACAGAAGAAAACAAACGGTTTGATTGATTGCCTAAAGCAAGAACTGACTGACCTATTTGCAACTCAAATTGGTATCGATTAGACGCAAACTGTACTGTGGATAACTTGTTTAATGCGTGATCGTTTTTTTAAGACACCGCATGTTCATTAACATCTTTTTCAAATCTCATTATTGCCAACATTTATTTCAACGACTTTTAAACGTCTAGCACAACAGTTTACTAACCGGTTATCCACAACTTTAACAAGACTGTAAACTCTCTATTGGAGAGCGGTTAACTCTAAAGCCTGCCTGTTATGAACAAAAAACGCTGCACATAAATAGTAATACTAAATAAGAAATCTATATATCAATTAGAGAGCGGACCTGAGCGTGAAGATATCCATCCAAAGAGAACCATTCTTTAAAGCTTTCCAAGTAGCAGCAGCTGTTGCGCCCGCTAGAAGTCCCAAGACGATTCTGCAAAACGTTAAAGTCGATGCCGTCGACGGTAAATGTATTTTGACAGCCACCGATATGGAGGTTGGCATCCGCGTGTTGGTGGACGATGTTAAAGTAGAAACTGCTGGTAGCGCGGTGATTCCTGTGACTAGGTTGAGCATGATTCTCAGAGAGTCACGAGACGAGACGCTTACGATTGAGGCGACTGCTGACAAGACACTGATTAAGGGCAAAGGCAGCAAGTTTGAACTTCAGGCTCAAAACCCAGACGAATTTCCGGATGTGGCCGAATTCAATGCTAAGGACTTCTATGAAGTAACCTCAGGCACTTTGAAGGAGCTAACCAAACGGACGCTCTTCGCCACCGATGCTGAAAGCAGTCGATATGCACTTGGTGGTGTTAAGCTGGAATTTGAAGAGAAAACGGTAACGGCGGTAGGAACCGACGGCCGACGCCTCGCCAAAATGGAAGGTCCAGTAGAATCGGTTGGAACACCCAGCGACGGTGGCAGCTCAACAATCGTTCCGTCGCGTTCGATGCAACTAATCGACCGTATTCTTCCCGACGAGGCTGAGAAGATTCAGATCGCCGCACAGGCTAACGAGCTGTTGGTGCGTGGACCCAATGGGGTATTCTACACTCGACTTGTAGAGGGAAGGTTTCCCAAGTGGCGAGACGTGATTCCGACACGTGAAGACTCAAATCAGATAGAGATGACCGTAGGACCGATGTACCAAGCGTTACGACAAGCGGCAATTGTGGCCAGCGACGAAAGCCGAGGTATCGATTTTACTTTTAAAGATGGTTCGTTGATATTGAGCAACACGACTGCTGATGTGGGAGAATCACGAATTGAAATGCCAGTCGGGTACGATGGAGATGAACTAACCATCACACTGGATCATCGCTACGTGGCGGACTACCTCAAAGTGTTGTCGCCAGAAAAAAGCTTCACATTTGACATCAAGGATCACGAGCAAGCGGTTTACTGCTACACGGATGACAATTACGGATACGTCATCATGCCGTTGTCCAAGAATCAGCGGTAGGAAAGAAGAGAGTGGTCTGAAGTGATGTTATTAAGGCTACAGAATTTTTGGAGCGATTCAGTGTCATCATCTCAGGAAGAAACAGACTTTAATCAAGCCAATAAGTTAACCAAAGATCGGCAACGTTTCTTTCGTCGTCCCAAAAAACCGGCTGACATCATTAGTCAGTTGATGGCCCGAAAAGGATATTGCCAAAATCAATCAGCCAACGAGCTGGAGGATGCTTGGCAACAACTGGTAGGCGACAAATGGAAAAACAAGACCAAAGCAGGCAAGGTCAATCGAGGAGTCCTGGAAGTGTTTGTAGCCAACGCCGCAGTTAATCAAAAAATTGGTTTTGAAAAACAGAAAATACTAGCGGTTCTAAGGCAAAGAGTACCGCAGAATAAAATAACTGATATCAAATTTCGAGTAGGAAGCGTCAACCACAATGAGTGACAAGAAACCATCCGAATATGGCTCTGGCCAACTGAAACGTTTGTCGGACATGGAGCACGTCCGTAAGCGACCGGGTATGTATATCGGTGACACGACGTCTCGCGGTTTGCACCACTTGGTCTACGAAGTTGTCGATAACTCAATCGATGAAGCGATGGCTAAATTTGCCACCAAGGTAATGGTGACGATCAACACCGATGGTTCGGTAACTGTCGCCGATGACGGGCGAGGAATTCCAGTCGATCGTCATGACCAGCTGTCAGAAGAAGAGGACAGAGAGGTCACCACGCTAGAGGGTGTGATGACAATGCTGAAATTTGGCGGCAAATTCGGAGAATCTGATCCCAACGACGAAGATGACGAGAATCCCTATAAGGTTTCTGGTGGTTTGCATGGCGTGGGTGTTACGGTAGTGAATTTCTTGTCAGAGTGGTGTGAGGTAGAGGTATTCCGCGACGGAAAAATCCACCAACAGGCCTACGAGCGAGGGATACCTACAGGTCCGGTTTCTACCGGCGGTAAGACGGAAAAAGTCGGTACGAAAACGACCTTTAAGCCAGACAACCAAATCTTTCCAGTCACCAAATTTGAGTATTCGATCCTACACAAGCGGCTTCAGGAACTGGCGTTCCTCAACAGCGGCGTTCGAATGATTTTCAAGGACGCTCGTACAGGTGACGGAGATGAATTCTACTACGAAAGAGGAATCATCGAGTATGTGGAGCATCTCAATCGAGCCAGCGATCCTATTCACTCTAACGTGATATACGTTACGGGTGAGACAGATTCGGTCGGTTATGAAATTGCTCTTCAGTATACGACTGACATTAAGGAAAATGTTCACTCGTACGCAAACAATATTAATACCCACGAAGGTGGAACGCACATTTCAGGGTTCCGTTCTGCTCTAACTCGTACGCTCAACGCATACGCCAAGAACAACAAGTTGCTACCTAAAGACTTGTCGGTATCGGGTGAAGACTTTCGGGAAGGTTTAACTTCAATTATTTCGCTGAAGGTACCTAATCCTCAATTCGAAGGTCAAACCAAGACGAAGTTGGGCAACAACGAGGTCGAAGGCATTATCAGCTCAGCCTTCGGTGAGTTTTTCAAGACGTTTCTCGAGGAGAATCCCAAGGAAGGCAAGATCATTGTCCGAAAAGGTATTCAAGCGGCGGAGGCGCGAGAAGCAGCACGTGCGGCGAGGGAAAAGGTTCGCCGCAAGTCAGTGTTAGGTGGTAGTGGACTACCAGGTAAGCTACGTGATTGTCTAAGCGACGATGTGGAAAAATGTGAGATTTACCTAGTCGAAGGTGATTCGGCCGGCGGAAGTGCTGAAGGTGGCCGACTAAAAGAGTTTCAAGCGATTCTTCCGTTGCGTGGAAAGATTATCAACGCTTACAAGGCGCGCGAAGACAAAGTACTGGCCAACGAAGAAGTGCAAAGCATGATTAGTGCATTGCGTGTCGGCATTGGCGAGGATCAAGACTTAAGCAAGCGCCGGTATGACAAAATCATCATCATGACCGATGCGGACGTAGATGGTTCTCACATTCGCACGCTGCTACTGTGTTTCTTCTATCGGCAGATGTTCCAGTTAATCGAAGCGGGACATATCTACGTTGCTCAACCGCCACTGTTTCGCGTTAAGAACAAGAACAAGACCTACTACGTTCAAAGCGAAGAGGAAATGCGATCGCAGTTGATGGAACGAGGACTGCAGGATACCTCTTTAGAAGGAGAGGGCATTAAAATTGAAGGCGAAGACATGCGCAAGTTGTGCTCGGAATTGGCTTCATTGGACGATGCTGTGTTGGCACTAGAGCGTCGAGGTATCAACTTAAAGACCCATGCCAATCGCATTGATTTGGAGTCGGGTCGACTACCGATCTATCATGTTCGATTAGGACAGCAAGAAAGTTGGTTTGCCGATCGTAAGAAGTTGGATCAGTACATCACCAGCCAAGAATCTGAAATGGGTGTGGAACTATCAGTCGATAGCGATTCGGATGAGGAGAGTTCCAAAAGTGAGGACAATCAAAAACGAGTACAGATCAACGAGTTCCACGAGGTGAGAACGATCAATGCGGCGCTCAAAGGAATTTCAGAATTCGGTTTTGATATTGATTCGTTGCTTCCGCAAGAGCGTACAGGAATTGAAGGGGCGCGATACATTTTGCGGCGTGGCGAAAATGAGACGGGCGTAGAAGATTTGCGAAGTCTAATCGGTGCGGTCCGGGCGGCCGGAGAAAAGGGCATTCACGTCACTCGCTTTAAGGGACTTGGCGAGATGAACGCGGAAGAATTGCGTGAGACAACGCTAGACCCCGAAAATAGAACGTTGATCAAGATCAAGATGGACAACGTTTCCGAAGCTGATGATATGTTCCGGATTCTTATGGGGGATAAAGTCGAACCGCGTCGGGAGTTCATCGAGAAACATGCTTTGGACGTGCGAGACTTAGACGTCTAGAGGAGTGTTGGACGAGAAGTCGTTTCGATGCTGTCTTACCCATGATAGGCATGCACTAAAAATAGAATTTTTTCAAGTTTTTGCAGTGCAAACTGACTAGTATGTTATCGGAATCACCCTAGGCGAATCAGATATTTTTTAAAGTATTAAGAGACTTCTCTGGCTAAGATGTATCCTTAATCGTCAGTCACCTTGTTGTACACCTTTTAACACATCGATATTGGAGACACAGAATGTTGTCTAACCGGTTTACCAAACTTCTCCTTTTGGCACTGAGTGTGACATTTTTGTCACTAACGTCGTCGCAGCGTTCGGTGCGAGCTGAAATTATCGATCTTGATCTTTCTGGTATTGTGGTAGCGTTTGAGGAAGGTGACGAAGGACTGACTCTTGCCAATGCTCAACGCTATGTTGCTGCACTCCGAAGAGGGGAAGCATTTTGGGACGCGCGCGTTCTGGGATACAGTAATACGCTTCCACTAGCTATATCAGGGCAGTTAAACGGCACCCTTGTGATTTCCGCAACAAACTTGGATATCGGTGGCGGTATTTTGGGCCAAGCTGGCTTTGTAGTGGATGGAACGACAATCGTAGATATCGTTCGTGGCGATTCTATTCGCCGCCGCGAGTTAGGCGTAGGAAGATTTGCCATCATGCGGTTGGACAATGATTTTATCAGAAACAACAGTGATGATGATATTACAGATGTCGTGATACATGAAATGGGCCATGCGTTGGGGATAGGAACTCTATGGCGGTTCAATGACCTAATTCAACGAGTCGGGCGCGTGGGACCAGAGCAATATGTTGGCGTTAATGCTAGACGCGCCTACGCGATAGAAACTGGAGTCGCTGGGCTAGCTAGGACGGGATTCGTGCCATTGGAACAAGCCGGTGGCGGTGGTACGGCGGGAGCGCATTGGGACGACGATGATCCCTTTTTCAATTCATTCGCAAAAAATAGGCGCGTAGAATTGATGACGGGATTTTTTGTACCCAATACTGACCGCTTTATATCACGTACGACGCTCGCGTCCCTAGTAGATCTGCACTACGTCGTTAAGGGGTTCAACGAAGATGAACTGATCCCCTATCCTCGCCAGTTAGCGAATCGATTCGATCCTCCTACTCCACTTGATGACGTCGCAGGTTTCGGTAGCAATCCGTTTGGAGCCAACGAAGCCCTCAGAGAATCTGGCTCATCAATTAGGTCTTATACGCCGGCTGATATGTACAAAAAGCGTAGAAGATAAGAGTTGCGAACCACATGTAGGTGGGAGTTTTAGAACACTAGTGAGAATTCAGGATGAATCAGGAAGTAGCTGACCTCCACCCAACCGAGATCTGGACCTGTTTTGAGGAACTGAACGCTGTACCTCGTCCTTCGAAGAAGGAAGAGCGTATCATCGCGTTTATGAAAAAGTTTGGCGAGGATCTTGGCCTAGAAACCATCGTCGATCCAGTCGGTAACGTCATCATTCGTAAACCGGCAACAGACGGCAAGGAAACAGTTACTCCAGTTGTGCTGCAGGGCCATCTAGACATGGTCCATCAAAAAAACTCAGCAACAGAATTCGATTTCGAGGCACAAGGTATCGAGTCATGGATTGATGGTGACTGGGTCAAAGCCAAAGGGACAACGTTGGGGGCCGACAACGGCATCGGTTCGGCGTCGATTATGGCGGTTTTGAAGTCTGGTTCTATTTCTCACGGTCCGATCGAAGGCCTGTTTACGATCGATGAAGAGACTGGAATGACCGGAGCAATGCATCTTCAGGAAGGATTGCTGCAAGGAAAAATCTTGCTCAATACGGATACAGAAGACGAGGGCGAACTATGTATTGGTTGTGCTGGCGGCGTCGATTCCACAGCACAATGGAAGTATTCCCAAGAAGACAATAAACATCCAACCTATCAATTGTCGGTAACAGGTTTGCGTGGTGGCCACTCTGGCTGTGATATTCATCTTGGGCGCGGTAACGCCAACAAGCTAATGAATCGAGTCTTGTTTCATCTCACCCAGTTAGCCCCAGTTCGGATCGCGTCGGTGGTAGGTGGCAGTTTGCGAAATGCAATTCCGCGTGAATCGTTTGCTGTGATCACTTTTGACGAAAACCAAAAAGAAACAGTAGACAAAACGCTTGCGAAGATAACCGCTGAAATTCAAGCCGAACGAAAAACAAGCGAGCCGGGGTTGAAAATAGAGCTCAAGCCTACTGACATTGTTTCACAGGTAATGACAGCAACGGATCAGACGACGTTTCTTAATTTGGTCTACGCCTCCCCAAATGGCGTCGATCGGATGAGCGAAGATATCGCGGATTTAGTCGAAACGTCTACCAATCTTTCCAAGATCGAATTGGCCGATGGAGAGGCTTCTTTCCAGTTTCTTACTCGTTCCAGCGTTGAAACAGCGCGAGAAGATTTGGCTCAAAGAATTCAAAGCATCTTCGAACTGGCCGGAGGGCAAGTCGAACATAGTGGACGATATCCGGGCTGGAAACCTAATGCTGAATCAAAAATTCTCCACCAAATGAAAACTGTCTATCAAGATTTGTTTGGCAATCTACCCACCGTCAACGCTGTTCACGCAGGTTTAGAATGTGGGATTATCGGCAGCCACTATCCGGACATGGATATGATATCTTTTGGTCCAACGATTAAGAATCCTCACTCGCCGGATGAGAAATGCAACATCGAATCCGTCGGGCTCTACTGGAAGTATTTGATTGCTGTGCTTGAGTCAATCAAGTAATGTGATTCTCAGCAGCGCAATCTTTATGCACCACGCCGAGCAGGTTGCTCGACCGATAATTCGTCGTCGACGTTATGGCTGCTTAGCGCTTCTTCAGCTGACTGCGGGAGTTGCTGTTGGATGTCAGTCAACAATTGTTGCAGAGTTTCAACCTCGCTACCACTTAACCGAGCTGATTGCACCATATAGGTTAGCATTGGAATGGGACGACCTTGGAAAACCGTATGCAGCAATTGGTCACTAACACGGTCAACACATTCAGCTTCAGTGTACTTTGAGCGATATAGGTAGCGGTTCCCCTTGCGTTGAAAGTCTAGGATGCCTTTTTGAACGAGCCGATGCAGTAGTGTCTTAATGGTACCGGCCGACCATTGGGTAGAGTTAGCCAATAGCGAGATAATTTCGCTAGAGGTGACAGGCTCGGATAACCAGACCTCATGCATGACTCGCCATTCAGCATCGGAGATAGAGGGAGACTCATTCATGTCTAAAAAATGGAAGGACAAGAATACAGGGACTACGCAATCCATCGTTGATTACAGGAAATTTTGCTACCAGTCAAAGGCAGATTTCCTGGTTAGCAACGAAGAGTTTTATCCAGTAAAGATATACTCAACGCAGACTTATCGCACTTTTTTGCTTGTGGCACGTAATAATGAGTGTCTTAAGCAGTCAAAAACTAATCCCAGGAGCTTCCCATGAAAGCAACAGCACTATCACAAATATTGACACCAAAACAAATCGTTTTCGCTTTGTTCGTGCTGACCACAGTCTTGATCGGAACATCAAGCGAATCAGATGCTCAACTTTTTCGTCGATCTAGGATAGTCGTAGGTGGTTTTAATAGCAGCAATCACTGGACACACCAGCCAGTTCAAACAAACAATTATCGAAAGCCAGTACCGGTGACTGGTTACGGTTCGAACCTTCATCGGAATTTTGTTATTCGCCAACAACAGCAAAGATCTCAAGCCGGCGGTTCACTGATCAACCGTAATAACGTTCTTTGGCGGCGTTAATTTTGAGGCTAGGCTGAAAAAAAGGCCGCACTGAACTGTGCGGCCCTTTGTCTATTTAGCGTTAGTGCTAGTCAGAGATTTCTTAGACTAGCTAGAACCAACTACCGGGGAAGAACCGGCTTCAAATTTTCGCTGATTCGTGATTCTTTTGTTTCGTAGACGTAAACGCTCTCTTCCACAATTATACGTCGCTCAGAACCGCCTGCCTTCAAAGCACTTCGAACAATATGCTCGCCTTTGGCAACACCGAGAGCTGTAAAGGTAAAGGACAACTTCTTTCCAGGTTTGACTTGGTTGCTAAGGAATGTGACTGAGTTACTGGCTTCGTCAACAACGACTCCAGTGTTGTCCTTGGACGCAACCATTAGAGAAGGTGGTAGTTCAATGGTGACTTCGACGTCGCTTGCCGATTGGCTACCTTTGTTGGTGACGTTAATGTCGAAAGTCGCTTTGGAACCCACCTGAACCGGACCACTGTTGTTGGCCATGTCGATACTCAGATCTGGCCGGGAATTAATGGCAGTTTTAAGCATGAACTCTGATTTACGAGTTTCGTTACTGGCAACAGAGATTCGGCATACTTGTTCACCGGCTTGCGTAGAAACGGCTCTTAGCTGAATAGTCTCTTCGGATCGGGCTTTGATCTTTTCAAATTTCCAAGTCAACGTTTGTGTAGCTTCATCCATTTTGGCTTGTCGGTTAATTGTGGTTACCGTCATGCCGCGTGGAATGGCCAAAGCTACTGCTACGTCAGAAACATCGACCTCACCAGAGTTATCTACCTTGATGGAGTAGATACCATCACGATCAACAAAGTTCATGTCAGGGCCAACAGCAAGCACTTTGAGCTCAGGTTGCGAAATTTTCAACGGAGCGTCAACGTTGTTTGCAGTTACTCGTTCGCCCTCAGCAGAAAAATCAAGCTTCACTTGTCCAGGCAGTTTTGCCAGTGATTGAATCGTCACGATTAGATTTTCGCCAGGCTTAAGATCTTTGGGAGAACTCATTCCCTGTTGTTTGAGAAAGCGTAATTCGTCGGGGAAGTTGCCCTGCAATCGAACTTTTCGCGCTAAACCATCACCCACGTTCTTGATCGAAACGGTGTGTGTGGTTTCACTGCCAATGTTGGCTTGTTGTGGACCGTTGACGGTCATCATGAGCTTGGGTTGTCGCACATCAACAACAGTCTTTTGTGTGTCGACGACTTCCATGCGAGTGCGGAAATTCATAGGTAGTTTTTCCGTCGGAACAACGCGTACCGAAATTTCACGCTCTCTGTTGGCGGCTAGATCAGAAACAGTGTACGTCAATTTGCCGTTTTGCTCAGAGGTCGGAGAAGGTTTGGCTGAAACGAACTTTGTGTGACTTGGCAGTTCGATTGCAAACGCAATTTCTTCGACTCTTCTTGATCCAGCATTCCGAAGTCGGAATTTGATGTCGGTTTCTTCTTCAAGATTGACCTCGTTTGGGGATCCAATCTCGACGGTCACTATTGGAGTAGAAGCTGACCGGTTCTGGGAAACATAACTTGTATCCTCAGATGCGAAAGAGTCTTCCTCATTTTCCACGCGTTTGATCGCCGGAGGGTTTCCACCAGAGGGGTTTCTTGCGAAGGCACTGTCATCAACGATTTTAGGAGCACCAGAAGTCTGCTGACCATTAGCATCAATGATTTCGTAATCAACGTCAGCTGGCGCAACTGTCCTAGATTTACTCTGAGGAATAACGCCTGCAGGAAGCGGTGGTTGTGCCAAGTCAGCGCCCATCGTTGGTTTTGCAGGCTGCTTCAGTTGAACATTTGGAGAATATCCGCTCGGGACAAAAGATCCTTGAGCGAAAATGGAAGCTGGTGCCAAGCAAATAGCAGTAACTACTAGTGTGGCATGTGATCGACGTAAGAGGGGGGACATCAAAGTTCTCCAACCATAGTTGAGATTCAAATCTTATAGACGTCTCTTCTATCGGACGGATAATTGGTAAAATGCAAACGCTTTGACATTACTGGCATATTTTTGCTGGAAAAGTAGTCGTAGCTTGCCTAGAGCAACCGTTGATTGCGAAAGCAGTGGTCTGCTAGCAAAGTAATTCGCAGCCACTAGTAAGGTGTTTAACTTCTCAGTTCAACCAGTGATGGTCATGAATAATCGAATCCAGTTTAGTCCTTTGCGTAGTAGCGGCACGTTCAAGGCCTGCTATCAGACCGCAGTGATGTTCACCGCAGGTTTACTTTCCCTTTCAGCTACTCCGTTTATTTTCTCCCAGACCATGCCCGAATACCCACAAGCTAAGAAACAGGATCAAGTAGATCAATTTTTTGGAGTGGATGTAGCTGATCCCTACCGCTGGTTGGAAGACGATGTAAGGGAATCGAAAGATGTAGAGAATTGGGTCAAGTCGCAGAACGAGGTAACCTTTGGCTATATCAAAGGACTACAACATCGCGACGAGATCGAAAAACGCCTAACAGTTCTATGGGACTATGAAAAATATCGCCCACCTTTCAAAGAAGGCGACAAGTACTACTACTTCAAGAATGACGGACTACAAAACCAAAACGTACTCTATGAATCTACAACTGCCGCTGGAGAAGGGCGTGTTCTGATTGATCCAAATACGTGGTCCGACGACGGAACTGTTGCTTTGGGTAACGTCAATTTCAGTGATGACGGCAAGTATATCGCGTATGGGATTCAGGATGCTGGTTCAGATTGGCGAACGTGGAAGATCATGGAAGTCGCCACAGGAAACCTTCTGGAAGATGAATTGAAGTGGATAAAGTTTGGAGGAATCAGCTGGAGAGAAGACAACAACAGCTTTTACTACAGCCGCTATGACGAACCGGAAAAAGAAGGTGAATTCCAGTCACTGAACCTTGGCCAGAAAGTTTATCTGCACAAACTGAATACGCCTCAATCAGAAGACCTACTGGTTTATCAAAACGACGAACAACCAGAATGGGGTTATCTACCGGAGGTGTCCGAAGACGGACGGTATCTAATAATTACAGTCTGGAAAGGTACCGATGATCGCTATCAGATAATCATCAAACCTCTTAAGGATGGTGAAGGGAATGAAGTCGAAGAAGAGCTTTCGTTCTTGATTGATAATTTCCAAAACGAATTTTCGTTTCTCGGTAATCAGGGCCAATTGCTGTATTTTAAATCAGATTTTAATGCACCGCGTAAGTGCATTCTCACGATCGATCTTGCGAAACCAGATCAACAAAACTGGCAGGTCATCGTTCCAGAGGCCGAGCAAGCCATGTCGGGTGCAGCGATAGTCGGTGACTTTATCGTCGCCGAGTATCTAAAGGACGCTAAAACGCAGATCAAACTGTTTGACTTGGAAGGTGACTTTGTACGAGAAGTTAATTTTCCAGGGATTGGCTCGGCAAGTGGTTTCGGCGGGAAACGAAGTTCGAGCGAAACGTTTTACAGTTTTTCTAGCTTCAACCGACCACCGACAGTCTTTCATTACGATCTCGCATCAGGGGAGAGCCGCCAAATTCGCCAAGCGCAGGTAGATTTCGATTCTGATAATTTTGAAGTAAGTCAAATTTTCTATACCAGCAAGGACGGCACGAAAGTGCCAATGTTCTTGGCTCACAAAAAGGGTATCGAGCTCAATGGGAAAAACCCAACACTGCTCTACGCGTATGGCGGATTCAATATTTCACTGACCCCCGGTTTTTCAGTGACGAGGTTGCAGTGGATGGAGATGGGGGGCGTTTTCGCGATGCCTAATTTGCGTGGTGGTGGGGAGTACGGCAAGGACTGGCACAAGGCTGGAACTAAAACGAAGAAGCAAAATGTATTCGACGACTTTATCGCCGCCGCAGAGTGGTTGATCGACAATAAATACACTGCGCCCCAACATCTTGCGATTCAGGGCGGTAGCAACGGTGGTCTACTGGTGGGCGCCTGCATGACTCAACGCCCGGAACTGTATGGGGCTTGCTTGCCCGCAGTCGGAGTGATGGACATGTTACGCTTCCACAAATTTACAGCTGGCCGCTTTTGGACCGACGACTACGGATGTGCCGATGAGAACAAGGAAGAATTTGATGCCTTGTTTGCGTACTCGCCTTATCATAATTTGAAACCAAACACAGAATATCCACCGACCTTGGTTACTACGGCAGACACAGATGATCGGGTTGTTCCGGGGCACAGTTTCAAGTTTGCGGCGCGACTTCAAGAGGTACAAACTGGGAGCAATCCGGTGCTGATCCGGATAGAGACCAAGGCCGGACACGGAGCTGGTAAACCAACTTCGAAGATCATTGAAGAATATGCAGACATGTGGGCGTTTCTCGCCGAACATCTTGGCATGAAGCCTTTCCTTCCAGAAACTCCATAGCTGAGGGTTGTTTAGTAGGCGCCATAAGAGGAAGTCAATATATCGTAGAATTTCGTAAATTTCACCAATTGAAGTGCCAACTGACGACGGGGCAACGAAGACTTCGAGTGAGTAGTGGTTGTCAGCTAATCGACAGAATAAAAATGGCCAGCGTCACATGATGCTGGCCATTTTCATTTGTGAATTATTGGCTAAGCAGATCAATGAAGAAACTGATATCCAAGAAGTTCACGACTCCGTCCCTATTGATATCTGCTTCGTCTTGGAAACCGCCCGTTTGCAAAATCGTAGTGAATGGAGCGATGTCTAAAAAGTTGACTACACCGTCTTGGTTGACATCGCCCAGCGGCCATTCGTTGTCGGTGATTGTGGCCACTACCGAATCGGGATTCAGACCATTGTAGAAGCTGTCGCTACTACTGACCGAATGTGCAATAGTGCTGGAGTGCTGGCCTTCGATGACTGAATCATCATTCGCGGCGACAGTCACGGTTTGAGGTGTCAGAGCATTGGAAGGAGTAAACGTCAAAGTCACTGGGTTTCCAGTCCCCGAACCGATGCTGGCTTGCCCGTCGGGGTCAACCGTTACCGTGACATTCGCTGTTGGCACGGAGTCAAGTACAACCGTGTAGATGTCTGAGCTGCCACCTTCAGTCACATCAGTGGATCCATTCGTTTGGAAAATCGATACTCCAGCCGAATCATTGTCTGCGATGCTGGCGTTAATATTTGGAACCGAGAGACCGCTGTAGTCGGAATCAGCACTGGTTACCGAAAGTGTAATCAGTCCTGAATGAGAACCTTCAGCAACCAGATCGTCGGCTGCAAAGGCGACAACTGCTTGGGGGGACAAAGCGTTGGACGGAGTGAAAGCCACTTGAACGGGTACGCCCGCACCTGCTCCAAGATCAATTTCCCCATCAGGGTCAATCGTGACCGTTACGTTCGACGTTGGCACAGAATCAAGTACGACCGTCCACGAATCACTGGAGCCTCCTTCGGCAAGTGACGTGTTTCCGCCTGACTGTGCGATAGAAATTCCGGCTGCTGGACCCGTGTCGCCAAAGTTCATGTCACCAGGAGTGATCACAGCGCTTACGGGAAGGTTGGAACTTCCATTGTCATAAGTCGTGCTGCTAGTGGATCCAGTGATATCGCCGTTAAACCAAGCGGCAAGCGTCTCTACTCTGTAATCATTGGTGATTCGGGTCGCAGCGTCTGGTGTGCCCGACTGCCCCAGCGATGCTGCTGAATAGACACGATCCGACGACCCGTTATCTTTCCAACCTACACTGTCATAGATGGATGTCCAAGGCGTCGAATCAAATAGTCCGTCGTTGTTGGTGTCCAAATCGGTGCCATTACTTCCGGAGAAACCTTCAACCAGCAAGAAAGTAACAGTCCCGTTCTCGATGCTGCCGCCGGTGAGATTGGCAACGGTCGTGGCCCCATCAACTTGGCTTCCCCAAGGAGTTCCATTGGTGGCATAGTTCTGACCCAACAATAAAAGCCCGTTGGATCCGGAAGTTAGCGCGCTGAGATTCTGAGCGTTATCAATCGTACCTGAACCGGCTCCATCACCTTCGATCTCCAACAGCCAAACATCGGTTAGTGGAGCTGAAGGCGAAGCAAGGATCTCGACGTACTCAAAATTTGAGTCAGTACCAGGGTTGTTGACGTAAACTTCGTTCAGTAGGAAGCTGGAAGCAACCGCATCATTGTCAGTGATCGTTGCGTTCACCCCGGGTACACTCAGTCCGTTGTAGTTCGCGTCACTGCTGGTAATAGAGTGCGTAATCAGTCCGGAATGACTTCCTTCCACAGCCGTATCATCAACGGCAACCACGGTTACCGTTTGTGGCGTCAGAGCATTGTTCGATGTAAACACGACCTGAATCGAGTTGCCGGCTCCCGCGCCCAAATCGATCTGTGAATCAGGGTCCACCGCAACTGTCACGTTAGAAGTCGGCTGGCTTTCAAGGACAAGCGTATACGAATCGTTGTTGCCGCCTTCAGTCACGGTTGTCGAGCCGCCCGACTGCGAAAGAACAATTCCTACCGAATCGTCGTCAGTGATCGCGACCGAAATATTCGACAACACGAGTCCATCGTAATCTCCATCGAAACTGGAAGCGGTATGAGTGATCAAGTCACTATGGTTGCCTTCAAAAATCGCATCATCAACCGCCGAAACGGTCACTGTCTGTGGCGAAAGGAAATTGCCGGGCGTAAACACCAAATCTACCGAAGCTCCCGGCCCGTTACTCAGATCAATTTCGCCACCCGGGTTAACCGTTACGACCACGTTCGAGGTCGGGGGTGCGTCGAGTACCACGGAGTAACTGTCAGTTGAACCTGCCTCGCTGACGCTGGTCGAGCCGCCTGTTTGAGTCACAGTAATTCCGGGCGGCTCAAAGTCGTTGTCGGTGATTGTGGCAACCACCAAACCAAGACTTAAACCGGTGTAGAAGCTGTCGCTACTACTGACCGAATGAGCAATAGTGCTGGAGTGTTGGCCTTCGATGACAGAATCATCATTCGCGGCAACTGTCACCGTTTGAGGTGTCAGAGCATTGGAAGGAGTAAACGTCAAAGTCACTGGGTTTCCAGTCCCCGAACCGATGCTGGCTTGCCCGTCGGGGTCAACCGTTACCGTGACGTTCGCTGTTGGCACGGAGTCAAGTACAACGGTGTAGGTGTCAGAGTTGCCACCTTCGGTCACATCAGTGGATCCACCCGTTTGGACGATCGATACTCCAGCCAAATCGTTGTCAGTGATGTCTGCATTGATGTTTGGAATAGAAAGGCCGCTGTAGTTGGAATCAGCACTGGTTACCGAAAGTGTAATCAGTCCTGAATGAGAACTTTCAGCAACCAGATCGTCGGTTGCGATCGCGACAACCGTTTTCGGTGTCAGAGCATTGGACGGTGTAAATACGAGCTGAATCGGCAAACCCGCACCTGCCCCAAGATCAACTTCTACGTCCGGATCAATCGTGACCGTCACATTCGACGTCGGTACAGTATCAAGCACCACGGTCCACGAGTCGCTGACGCCGCCTTCGGCAAGCGATGTGCTTCCGCCTGACTGCGCGATGAAGATCCCAGCTGTCGGATTCAGGTCCCCAAAGTTCGTGTCACCGGGAGTGATCACAGCGTTTTGGGGAATGTTGGAACTTCCATTGTCGTAGGTCGTGCTGTTGGTCGATCCAATGATATCGCCGTTGAACCATGCAGCAAGCGTCTCGGCTCTGTCATCATTGGCGATACGCGTCGCGGCGTCTGGCGTTCCCGACTGGCTCAGCGTTGCAGCCGAGTAAACACGATCCGACGACCCGTTGTCTTTCCAACCTACGCTGTCATAAATGGATGTCCACGGCGCCGAATCAAATAGCCCGTCGTTGTCGGTGTCTAGATCGGTACCGTTGCTTCCCGAGAAACCTTCAACCAGCAAAAAAGTAACAGTTCCGTTCTCGATGCTGCCGCCAGTTAGATTGGCAACAGTCGTGGCCGCATCAACTTGGCTACCCCAAGGAGTTCCGTTGTTGGCATAGTTTTGACCCAGCAACACAAGCCCGTTGGACCCGGTGGTTAGCGAACTGAGATTCTGCGCGTTGTCAATCGTACCTGCACCGGTCCCATCGCCTTCGATCTCCAACAGCCAAACATCGGTTAGCGGAGTTGAAGGTGATGCAAGGATCTCGATGTATTCTAGATTTGAGTCACTGCCAGGGTTGTTGACGTAAACTTCGTTCAGCAGGAAGCTAGAAGCAAACGAATCATTATCTGCAATAGACACGACGATGTCTGATACGATCAATCCGTTGTAGCCGGTGTCGCTGCTGGAGACCGAATGCTGGATAAAGCCAGTATGAGGACCTTCGATGACCGCATCATCGAAGGCTGACACGATGATGGTCTGTGGCGTGAGTGCATTGGACGGAGTGAATGTCAGGCTAGTCGGGATGCCCGCTCCATTGCCAAGGTCAACCTGTGCGTTGGGCGTGACGCTGACCACAACGTTGGAAGTTGGAACCGAATCGAGTACCACTTGGTATGTGTCCGTCGAACCTCCCTCAGAGACGCTTGTGCTGCCATCGCTTTGGACGACGGCAACACCAGAACTATTTCCTCCAGAAGTAATAACTTGGAAATCTGCGACAACCGGCAGGTGGTCACTTGCATCGTGGAGCGCCTGAATGACCGCTGGACTGGCCGAGCTATTACTGCCAGCGAGAATCGATTGGTTGAAGTGCTGGCCATCGTTGCCAAGTGCAAAATAACTGTCGGTAACGTACTCGATCCCAAAACCATCATTGATTCCAAAGTTACCAAAGATCATGTCGAAGCGGTCATCCATTCCGCCGGTTGCACCACCGCCGAACTGGGTTGTACGCGGGCTTTGTGTGTGAACGCTGGCGAATGCACTGTTGTTGTGCCACTCACCGATTAGGTTTGACGGCAGCAGATCTTCTAGGCGACCATCGTTGTTCGATTCATTGGCAATTAGCTTCTGGTAGGCTGGTTCAGAACTTCCATAGATATTCATGTCCCCGGCAAAAATAAACTCCATGTCACTGGGAAGTGTCTCTAGGTGATTACGAAGTACAGTGACTTCGTCCAATCGCCGCTGTTCGTTAGAGCTGCCTGTACTGGCCTTTAAGTGAGCGCTGTAGACGTTAAATTCCGTACCGTCGACGCTTAGGGTGTACTCTCCGAACTCTCGTAAAGATGTCGGGATGTAATCCTGCGAGATCAGATCTACTTTGGACGAGTCGTAGAACAGGATGTGGTCAGAGTCGGTTCCGTTGACAAAGTTTGCTCTGGAGTATCTTTGGCTACCTCCGTTGATCGCGTTCAGCAGCAGGTCAGCACCCACCTCGGAAGTGATTTCTTGCATCACTACAACGTCAGCATTGAGATCGTTGAAGACAATCTCAAACTCGTCCTGACGATCCGCCGACGACGAACCAAAGTTCAGTGCGTTGTAAGTTGCAAATCTGAGGTCGGTGACCGCAAGAAGCACGCGGTCTTCGAGCTTACAGAAATTGAGCGCAGATGATCTTCGAGTCCGATTTCGCTTTGGTTTTCTTGCAAAGAGACGAGAGAGAGGATACATAGTCCAAGAGGCCTATATTGGGTGGGGTGGTTGCTGTCGCTGTCGAGACTAGCGAGGCTAGGTTTTAGCACACCGTCTCTTTATTGTAATCGTCAGAACGCAGGTCATCGTGGCGATTAAGCGGCGAAAACCGTGGTTTTCTATTAGAAATGCAGCCTCACAACGCTTTAAGCCGATGAATATTGAGGTGTGTCCATCAAATTGCTTCCACCTAGAATCCACCGGCAAGCGGGTGTTTTCTAGCGCCCGTAGTATCGCGCATCCGGGCGTCAGGAAAAACGACTAATCGATCGGCGCTTTCGCAATTACGACAGAACACCACAAACACTCTTTCGTGGAGTGAAACGCGACTTTTGGATCAAAGCATGCAGTGAGTATTTGCTCCAACTCGAATCGGCCTCTTTGCCATGTAGAGTTTTCACGGATTCGGCGTAAAATAGAATTTCCAAACACCTTTATTGACCAAAAACAGAGTGCGTAAACGATTCCATGAGCGAACCTGACGAACCCCAAACTAACGAAGCTCTCGAGGAACTTCGAACAAAGATAGACGCAGTTGATCGTCAGTTGGTCGAACTGATCAACCAGCGCGCACAATACGTTGTGCAGGTAGGCGATCTCAAACGCGGTACAGGCGTTCCTATTTACGCGCCGCATCGCGAAGCGGCTGTGCTGAAGAAGATCCAGTCGTTCAACGAAGGCCCGATTCACGACCGAACGCTCGAAGCTGTTTATCGGGAACTAATGAGCGGAAGTTTTGCACTCGAGCAACCACTTCGTATCGGCTATCTCGGACCCGTCGGTACGTTCAGCCATTTGGCCGCAACCAAGCAGTTTGGTTCTAGTGTCGCGTTCGAGGACCTACGGCAAATCGAAGGCGTTTTCGAAGAAGTTACTCGAGGGCACGTGGATTACGGGTTAGTTCCCATTGAGAACAGCACCGGTGGTGGCATTAACGAAACGCTAGATGCGTTCCTGACCTACCACGATCAGCTAAATATCTACGGAGAAGTGCAACTTGCAATACATTTCTCCCTGCTGTCCAACGGTAGGCCAGAAACTATCAAACGAATTTACTCTAAAGCCGAAGCGTTTGCGCAGTGTCGAAACTGGCTGAACACTCAATACCCTAACGCGCAACGCATTCCGGCCGAAAGCACCGCCGCCGCTGTTAAGCAGGCCAAAGAAGAATTTGATGCTGATCCAGAATCTGGTGCCGCAGCCATTGGCTCATCGCTGGCGGGAGAGGTCTATGGTCTCCATTCCCTGTTCGATGCGATAGAAGACCGACAAAGAAACATCACACGGTTTTTGATTTTGTCCAAAAGCGAGACTGAAATTTCGGGCAACGACAAGACCTCCGTGATGTTTACGACGGATCATCGCCCGGGATCACTGGTCGACGTTTTGGCTGTTTTCAAACGCAATTCTATCAATCTGACTCACATCGAAAAACGTCCTAGTCGAGAAGTTAACTGGGACTACACTTTCTTCGTCGACATCGAAGGTCATCGTAAGGATCAGCGTGTTGCCGAGATCATCGGCGAGGCCCGCGCTCACTGCAAGAACTTTCAGGTGCTTGGTAGTTTCCCGGCATGCCGGAGTGTCTTTTAGGTTCGGGTTGTTGGAGTTTTGATGAATCGCGTTTTAGAAACATTCATTTTTGTTCTCTTCATTTTCACAAACGTTGCGGCAATCCTCAGTAGTCATTGTTTTGCTCAGGAAAAACTGAGAATCGATGCGGAGACAGTCGCCGTTCAAAAATCGCCTTGGAAAGAGATACGGCCTTCAACCAAATCGAATCTGTACGGCTTGCACGTCGTAAGCAGAAAAGTCGTCTGGGTTTGCGGCGATAACGGAACGGCACTGCTGTCACTTGATGGTGGTGTTTCTTGGAAAGAAAGAAAGGTTGACGATCCGGCCTATCCCAATGGACCGCTGTTGGTCGATATCCATGCTTTTGACGAAGTCACAGCGCTCGCCATAACCGCCGAGAATCCAGCGAAGATCTATCGTACGACCAATGGTGGATTGCGATGGAAAACGATACTGGAGTATCCCGGTGACAACATTTTCTTTCGGTCTTTGTCTTTTTGGGACGATCGTCGAGGAATCGTGATGGGCAATGCTGTCGACGGAAAGATGCTTTTACTGCGGACATCAGATGGAGGAGTTGTTTGGAAACGCCTTCGATCAGAACATCGTCCACCAATGAACGTGGGTGAGACTGGTATGGTCGGAAATGGATCCAATATGCAATCAAAGGGCGCGCAAATGCTTGCTGTGGGACTTGGTGGCGCAGAATCTGGCTCGCGCGATAGTTCACGAGTTTTAATCTCCAAAGATTTCTGCAACTCGTGGATTTCGGGAAGTGTTCCCGTTCGTCGATCAAAAAGGGGCGGTATCTTTTCTGTTCATTTTACTAATGAAAAAGACGGCGTCATCATCGGCGGTGATAAAGATAACCCAGATACCAAAGATCGAGTCTACGCCGTTACCAGTGATGGTGGAAATACATGGGGTGTGCCGAACCCAGCATACCCGCCGTCAGGTTTTCGAAGTTGCGTCGCACAGTTCGTCGACGGAAAAGAGATTAAGCTCGTTGCCGTTGGAACTTCAGGAACTGATCTCTCCACCGATCTTGGGAACAAATGGCGACGAGTATCAGATAAAGGATTTCGAGTGGTCAGTTTTGCTCCTGAAGGTAAATTCGGTTTTGCAGCTGGAGATGATGGTCGTATCGCTCGCTGGATTCCGGATGCTGTCAAAAGCAAAACCGCAGCAGCCAAACCCACCAAACAGGCAGCAAAATAGACGCTTTTCCCCCTGAAATACACTATTTCATAAAAAATTCGAGAAAGTCGCGGGGATTCACAGGACCACCGCGACTTTTCTTTTGTAGCCCATTTGATCTCAGGTAAACCGGCTCCTGAAATGACTGACAATCTCACCATCGACTGGCCGTTGGAACTCCAGCACCATCAAGGTTGGCTGAAGAAAGTATTGCGTAGTCGAATCGGGGACCGTGATGCCGTAGAAGACGTTTTTCAAGAAGTAGTGGTAGCCGTTTTGCGGCAGTTGGACGCTCTCAAACAGAATAAAAATAGCCTCAACCAAGATCGTGGACAAAGCACACTCCCTACAGATCCGCAAAAGGTTGCACCGTGGTTGTATCGAGTAGCGATTCGACACGCAATTAATTTTCACCGTAAACAAAACCGTCGCAGCCAAGCACAACCGGTGGCAGAGCTGGAAGTGACTTCTTCGGAAACAGATCCGTTGGATTGGATGCTCAGTCGCGAATCAAACGAAAATTTTCAAAGGTCGCTAAACCAATTGTCTGACCAGCAGCGAGAGATACTGATGCTCAAATTTAGTGAAAATTGGAGTTACCAGCAGTTAGCAGAACATCTGGGTATTTCTGTTCGCGCTGTTGAACATCGATTGTTGAAAGCGCGAAAACAACTCCGAGCTATTTTGGTTGGATCTGCCCAGCGGCAAACACGTTCTTCAAGTGACTATGGAGCCACCGATGCCACTCGATAGTGAAAACACGCAATTGGACGAACTAACGTTGCAGAGGCTCGTTGATGGCGAACTGTCGCACCAGCAAATCAGGCGGCTTCTGGCTGAAGTCGAATTTGGCGACGATGCCTCGAATTGGAAGAAGATCGCTCTGGCGTTCTCTGAAAATCAAATGTTTGAAGCAGCCTTCAGCTTAGAAGAAGAGTCCGCGCGATCAGCAGACGGTTTGTTTCCAGTTGGCGAAGCTTCAGGGGTTTTGGAGAGACCAAAGGTTCCAAACATTGAAAAGGTGACCTATCCAAATACATGGTGGGTATCAGCTTTGGCAGTCAGTCTGCTATTGGCCATAGCTGCCGCGTATCAGTTTTCAAGCTTTTGGTCTCAAGTCGGCGATGGTCAACTGGTTCAGGCGCCTTCGGCGGAGGACCGACCAGCGGTTCTCGTTGAACCTAAGGCGATCGAATCATTCGACCGAACGACTTTAGCGTCTTATGAACCTGACCATCAGTTAGAGGCCAAGGATATAGGTACAGCCTCGATTGGGCATCACAACAGTTCCATTCCGTTATACGACGTCGGGAGGCTTAATCCCGAACAATTGGCAAATTTACAGGGCGATGACCGAGCGGCGCGGGAAGCAATGTTTTCGCGTGTATTGCCACGGAGTCTCTCACCGGAGTTGGTGCAGCAACTGCAACAGTCCGGTGGCATGGTCGATCAAAATCTCGAATTTATCTCAGGGCGGCTCGACGATGGGCGGCCTTACTTGATTCCATATCGCACCATCCGCTTTTTGCCAGGCCAATAAGTGCTCCGGTAAATGAACTTACAGCCAACCATACTCGAACAGATTTCTTTAAGCCTTTTTTACAAAGGAGTTCAGCAATGAATGACAATCTAGCAACAAAATTCTTCAAAATTGACTTTAGATCTTTGATCTGTTGCGCGGCGTTATTGACCGCTGGCAGTCCCTTGGTGGCTCAAGAGATTGAGATCATTGGCAACGATGGTAAACAAGTTGAAATACAACCACGAGTTGCAGGTGAGGTTATTCCGCAGGCAGAGGCTGCAGTACCTGAGGCGGGCAAAGGTAAAGGGCTAACCGTAGTCGGGCCGGATGGACAGGCAATGTTTTTGCCAACTGATAACGCTCGCAGTGTCCAAATACAACGCTCGTTCAGTACGCAAATTGTCGATGGTCAGCGGAACGTAGTACAGAACGGGACCGCAATCGTCGTCGATGCTGACGGGCAGCGACGCGAATACAAATTGGCTGAAACGGACAACGTCGATGACTTGGCGACGATGCAAACTGATCAAAAACCAGAAGTAAAGAAAAGCTGGATGGTGGGTGTAGTATGTCAGCCAGCTCCAGCGATGATTCGCAGTCAGCTAGGATTAGATGAGGGGATGGGTTTGTTGGTTCAACAGGTTCAGCCAAGCAGTCCGGCTGCGACGGGAGGACTTAAAAAGTTCGATGTTTTGCTCTTCGCCGATGATCAACAACTATCTTCGGTAAAAGATCTCACGACGGTCGTCAACGAAGTAGGGCAGGGCGAGGGAGTCATTACTTTCACCGTAGTGCGTGGTGGCGAAGAAATTCCAATCGAGGTCCAACCGGCAGAGCGAGATTATGCAGCCATGCCGATGCGGCGGATGCCAATGAACATGTTCGAAATGAACGATTTGGGACCTGGAATTTTGTTCGGACGAGGCAACGGCAATGACGGTGGAATGCTCCGGATGCGAGAAATGATGCAACAGCAGATGGAACAGATGAAAGAAGAGTTTCAAAACATGGACGCATTAATCCAAGAAGGTTTGCCGATGCGACTCGAAATGCCGCAAATGGAACGGTAACCCAAATTTGCTTTGCCGTAGTGCTAAGTAATGGTCTGGAAAAATATTAAGGCCGCAAGTAGAAAGCTTGCGGCCTTTTTTGTGTCTCCAGCGCTTTTCTGATCAGTGACGCAACTGAACTATCAGAGTAGAATCGTTCTATCTAAAGTTGCTTTTAAGGTGAAATTGAGATCATGGAAAACCAGATATTTTTGGACAAAGACGCCGACCTTGGTGTGCTAAAGAACAAGAAAGTGGCAATCATCGGCTACGGAATTCAGGGCCGACCACAAGCCCTTTGCATGCGAGACAGTGGAATCGATTTGCTGATCGGTATTGGATCACCGGATCGGCCGTCGTGGGCGGCAGCGGTAGAAGATGGTTTCGAACCAATGTCGATTTCGGAAGCGACTTCCCAAGCGGATTTGACGTATATCCTGCTCGCCGATCCGCCGCAGCCAGAAATCTACTACGAATCGATTCACAGCAATCTAAAACCCAACAGCACGCTCGCGTTTTGTCATGGATTCAATGTGCTATACGGGGCAATCACGCCACCAGAAAACGTGAACGTCGTGCTGTTCGTTCCTAACGGACCGGGGCACACCGTTCGCCAAAAATATCTCGATGGTTCAGGGATTTACGGAGCGATTTCCGTTGAACAGGATGTGACTGGCAATGCGTTAGACATGGTATTAGCGCTGGCAAAATCAGTCGGAAGCCTGCGAGTTGGCTCGGTCGGTGTCACGTTTCAACAGGAAACAGAAGGTGACAACTTCGAGGAACAGGTTCTTTATGGCGGCGTGATCCATCTGATGAAGGCCACGTTCGATACGATGGTTGCTGGTGGTTACCCGCCACATTTCGCTTATGCCAAAGCGATTCGTTCTCTTCGGACGGTTGTCGATGTGATGGACAATATTGGAATCGAGGAATACATTTCGCGGCGTAGTAGTCGAACTTGCGAGTTTGCCGTCCGCACCAGCGGTCCACGCGTGGTGAACTACGATGAAGTACAGAACATCTTTGGCGAAACCGAACGTGGTGAATTTGCGGCCAATTGGATGCACGAGTGGGCGCTAGGAATGCCTCGACTACACCGTATGCGCCGCACAGGTGCTAACTCTCAAATGGAACAAACGGGACGCGAGTGGCGTGAACAGTTTGGAGAAGGTTAAGTTTGAAAGATATGCCCACGGTCAGCCAATTTGACGAAGCCATTGCCGAGCGACGTGACCAACTCTTGGCGTTTACCAGCTCTATCGTTGCTACACCTAGCCTCTCAGGTGAGGAAGGCGATGTCGCTCAGCAGATCATCGCCGAACTAAAGCGATTGAAATTCGATGACGTCTGGACAGACGAAGTTGGAAACATCATCGGCAAAATCAATGGAGGAGCTGGCCCGACCGTTATGCTTAACGGTCACATGGATATCGTTGATCCGGGACCAAGTGATGGATGGCCACATCCAGCTTACAGCGGAGCGGTCGTTGACGACGAACTTTGGGGACGCGGTTCGGTCGACATGAAAGGTCCGGTAGCGGCAATGATCTATGGCGCTGCCGCCTACAAACAACTTGGCCTCACGCCACATGGTGATGTTCTAATGACGGTCGCCGTGATGGAGGAAATTGGTGGATTGGGTAGCCAGTTCCTTGTTCCGCAACTGAAGAAAAACGGCATCCAGCCAGACCTCGCGATCGTTGGAGAACCTAGCAACAGTCAGCTTCGACTTGGACATCGCGGCCGGATCGAACTACAAGTGAAATTTTCTGGTCGATCGGCTCATGCCAGCGCACCGCATCTTGGGATAAATCCTCACTACGCTGCGGCCAGATTTTTGAGTGCGCTTGATCAGTTGCCACTGTTGACCGACAGCGTGTTGGGACCGGCCACGATTGCACCGACGCTTTATGAAACAGATCAAGTAAGTGCCAACGTGATTCCTTCAGAGATTACGGTTTTTCTGGATTGGAGAAACGTTCCCCAAGAGTCTCCCGAACATGCTGTTTCAGAATTAGAAACGATTCTAAACCAATGCTTGGCAGACCAACCGACTTGTCAAGCGGAAGTGCATGTCACAAGCCAGGAGCGCCAGACATGGACTGGCGTAGGCAAAGACTTTGCTTCAATCTTTCCACCGTTTGCCACTGATCCACAAAGTGAGTTGGCTATTCGTGCTGGCGAAGTCATTGCCGAATCAACGCAAAAACCGGCTTCACCCGGTGTTTGGGATTTCGCTACCGACGGCGGACACATTTCGTTGGAAGGAATTCCGGTCGTTGGATTTGGCCCCGGTGACGATCGGCTGGCCCATACGAATCAGGAGCGCATCTCAACAGATGAACTTCAACAGGCCGTCGGTACTTACGCTGCGCTGATCGACCAATTGGCGAAAGGATAACCTGAAACCCGTCTAGCTTCCACGATAGGTCGAATAGCCAAACGGATTGAGCAACAGAGGAACGTGATAATGCTGCGCCGGATCGTCGACCAAAAATTCGATTCGGACAATCGGGTAGAACGTAGACTGATTCATCGCCGCAAAATATTTACCGACAGCGAAGTTGATTCGATAATGTCCTTCCACCAGTGCGTCGGTCGTAAGATTGGCAACCCGTCCGTCATCATTGGTTGTTCCACTTCCAACGGGCAACCATTGATTGCCGTCGCTGATTTCGAGTTGCACTTCAATGTTTGCCGCTGGCGTGCCGCGTGAGGTGTCGAGAATATGAGAAGTGATTGCGCTCATGCGATCAGTTTCCTTAGTCGAATGATTGTAATTTTGAGTTGTTCGGCAGCGGCATTTTTCAGCTCGGTGTCGCGGTCGTTTTTCAAACGCACCTCTAACATTTGGAGCATCTCTTCAGCGCTCTTTCCCGTCGCACATACGATAAAGATAAAGCCAAATTTTTCAAAATACTCGTCGTTGGCAGTCGCAAGTCGTTGCAACACTGCTTCGTCGGCAGAATCGACGCCCGATTGTTCGCCGCTGGCGATAGCTTTTGTATTGGCGTACTTGGCTCGTAAAGTACCGACATCACCAATGCGCGGGTGAGCCGAAAATGCTTCCAAAAGATCGGCCTCGCTAATGTTGTTCCAGCTTTCCGTTGCGAAGCGGATGACTTCATCGTCATTATCAAACGGGCCGCTTGACATCATGCGATCAATCCATGTCTTGGAGGCGCAGCAGGATTCAAGCAGCACATACTTCCCGTTGTCGGAGCGACAATTTAATGCCGAGGCGATGCTCATATTGGGCTTTCGTGTCAGTAAACGTCCGCCTGGCTCGCCTACAAGGCCATCCTTTTTGGCTTGGCTAGAATCGTAAACTAGGTTTCCGCGGACAAAAGTACGATGGACAACTCCATTAAGACTACAGCCCTCGTAAGGCGTGATCGGGTGTCGATGATAGAGTTCACTGGCTTCGACCGTGAAGGCTGATTTTGAATCCCAGACAACAAGATCAGCGTCGTAGCCTTTCGCAATACGTCCTTTTGTTTTACCGAGGCCAAAAATTTCTGCCGGTCGACCAGAAAGTCGATCGGCCAATAGTTCTAAACTCCAATTCTGTTTCTTTGCAAGCGTGGCCATGATGCTGAGCGTCAATTGTAGGCTCGCTATACCGCCCCAAGCTTTTGATAGGTTGCCAGATTCGAGTTGCTTCATATCCAAGGGGCACGGTGAATGATCTGATCCGATAGTTTCAATCAGTCCATTTTCGACGGCAGAGCGTAATTCGTCTTGATTGGTTTTTTCGCGGATGGGCGGCGTACACTTGAACGGCGTTGCTCCGTCTTCGATTTCCTCTGAGCAGAAACTCAAATAATGCGGGCACGTTTCAACCGTGATCGGTATCCCGCTTTTTTTGGCCGCAGCAATTTGCGCTAGTGCCTCTTTTGTCGCCAGATGAACGATATGTACAGGCGTCTTGAACTCCTCACACAGCTTGATCACCAATTCGATAGCGTCGATTTCATACTGCGGCGGACGGCTTCGGACAAATTCAGCAAACGATCGTTCGTCTGCTGCGGCCGGTGAAGCGCCAATGATCTCCGCATGCACTAGCAAGGGAACGCCAGATGCTTTGAGCGTCGCCAACGCCGACCGAAGCTCGGATTCTCCGGAGGCTGGGAATTCATCAAGGCCAGAGTCGCACATGAAAGCCTTGAGTCCAAAGACGCCAGCTTCGACTAAAGGTTGTATGTCGCTTTGGTTATTTGGAACGACGCCACCATAAAATCCAACATCAACACGGCACTTGCCCTCGGCAGCTGTACGTTTTTCTTTTAGCGCCGCTACTGTGGTTGTTACAGGGCTGCTGTTGAGCGGCATGTCAATCAACGTAGTGACGCCACCAGCGGCCGCAGCTGCGGTTGCTGTTTCAAAACCTTCCCAGTCGCTGCGTCCAGGCTCATTGATGTGTACATGGGCATCAACCACGCCCGGAGAGATGACTAGGTCGCCAAAATCGATAGCTTCTAGATCAGCCGGCAAGCTATCGGGACTCGTTACATCAGCGATCAAGCCGTACTCGATGACGATGGCGGCCGATCGTTCGCCCTTAGAAGTAACGACGCGCGAACTACTAATTGCAAATCGATTTCGCATCCAATAACTTTCAGGGTTGGTTACGAATCTCTTCGAACGGTCGCCGATATTACGCCATACGGTTCTGGAGACGGAACGAAAATGTCGTTGTCGTTTTCAAGATCTAATTTTGCAATGTCGGCCAACAGGTGGTGTTGGTTCGGCATGTCCAGCGAGATTTCACTGATCTCGGGGCAGGCCGAAAGCACAGATTCGCCCATTTCATATAGTGTCTTTTGAACTGAAGGGCTGAACTGATGAGCAAAAACATCCAGCAACAACTTACGCACAGTGGTGCGTGTTTGTGTCCAATCGTGGTCAAGGTTTTTGCAAGGCCAGTCCGCGGTAATCGTGGTGGCAAAAATACGATCCGAAGTAGGTTTTAGCGTTGTGAATTTGTCCTGGTGAAAATTTTCGAATCCGGAATTAGTTGTCTTGAGCACTTGCAAACCCAACAATCCCGAAGTCATCGAAACGCCGTCGCTCGAGGAAACGACCGTGCAAGTATTCTCTTCCTTACCGCCCCCGGTGAAGGCATGTCCGTGCGCTTCACCATCGAGGTCGATACGGGTCCAAAGCTGTTGCTTGACCGAAATCGTCACTTGTTCGACTTGCTCAAAGCTGTCGTAAAAATGTGCGGCTAGATGTTGTGCGTAAGTCTCGATGTTATCGACGCCGTGCAAACGAGCGACGCCGTAAACGGAATTCTTCATGGTGTCCGTTGGAACAACCAAGCTGTTATCACCATTTGTGTAGGCCGCATCAAAATTACCTTCTAACGCTACGTTGACTTCGATTTGAATGAAGTCGTGGGTGTTATCCCGACGTGTAACGTAAGACAAACAAACTTTTGCTTTACCGTAGGATTGTTTTGCCAGTGCAATACTCATGAATTCCTCGTCGCGTAACTGAAAATATTTTGTTCGTTGCCTCGATCAGATCTTTTCGCTCAACCGATCACGATGAATGTCTTTGTAGTAGATATAGCTCGCCGGTGTTTTTCCCATCGCTACAAACCATTGCGGACAATAAGAAGCCATCCAGATTACGTCGCCCTCGGTGACAGGAAAATAGTCATCGCTCAATCGATAGACACCTTTTCCGGCAAGCATCATCAACCCATGTTCCATAGTGTGGATTTCGACCTGAGGCAACGTCGCGCCTGGTTGATAGGTGAAAATATTGACGGCCATGTCAAACTCAGGTTGGATCGGCAATAGTGTCTGTAGCCGAGCATCCTCGTCCCCCATAAAGGGCTCACCGGGCACATCGGCCGATTTTCCGATGACAGGCGTGGGAGTACTGTGCTCAAGACATTCGTTGTACTCTTTTTCGAAAACGATCAACTTTGACTCAGCATCGCCGCTGATGGTGTGTTGCAAATCAGCTGGGAGAAACGCGTAGTCGCCGCTTTCCAAAGCGTGGCTGTCCGAATCGTCAATCGTTAGCGTGCACTTGCCGCTTTGTACGTAGAAGAATCGTTGGATGCCGACACCGGGGGTGCCACTTTTTCCACCAGCCTCGATGGTAGCCGTGTACTGCGTGAAACGCGCACCCATTTCCGGAGAGATGTGGATCACGGCCGAGGCTTTTTCCCACCCGACAAGCGGCGAGTGTACGTGAGTGTCCGCAGTGATCAAAGCGTAATCGCTTGCCAGTTTGCTTCGTGTAAAACCAAAAACTTCCATCGAATTTCCAGTGCAATCAGCGTTTGTATTTCAATACCGCTAGGGGTGAAAACAAGTTCGGTATTTGTGTGAGGTCAGGTTTTCAACTTATTCTAAAAAGAATCGGAGACTCGAATCAAAGAGTCGATCATCACTCTCAACGCGACTTCGATGTCCTCTCGAGTGGCAAGTTCGCTGTGATGATGGCTAACTCCATCCTTGCATCGAACGAACAACATACACGTTTGAGTCATTCGCGCCATGATCATTGCATCGTGACCCGCGCCACTAACCATTGTCTTTTTCGTATGGCCAACATTTTCGATGCTGCTAAGTAGTTGTTCGGTTAGTTGCCGGTCCATCTGAGTGGCCAAATTGAACTGCGCGGTGACGACCTCGCCGACAACGTTTCGCGATTCAGCAATGCTGTGAATCGCAGAATTAATTTTTTCGTATGCCTCGTCACGTACCTTGTCCGACGCATGCCGAAGGTCTAAACGTAGATCGGTTTGAGCGCTGATCACATTTGAGATTCCCGGAAGCGCGTCAATGTAGCCTACTGTCGCGAATAGTCCTTCCGTCTGTTGGCCAATCTCTTCAATCTTCAAAATTAACTCAGCAGCCGCCGCCAGCGCGTCTTTTCGTCGGTCATGGGGGACAGTTCCGGCATGACCAGCTTCACCAGTGAAGCGAATGTCGGCTCTTGTTTGGCCAGCAATTGCAGTCACCACACCCACTGAAAGGTCTTCGTCTTGGAGAGAGGCGGCTTGCTCGATGTGGGCTTCCAAGAATCCAACCAAGTTCTTCTGGCGATAAGAAGCCGATTCAATAGACGATACGTCACAGCCAAAATCGTCAAGCGCTTGACGCATTGAAACGGAATCTTGATCAGCGCGATCGAGGTCCTCCGCAGTAAGATCGCCCGTCAATCCCAGCGATCCCACGAAAGGAAATGAGTAGCGAATTCCTTCTTCTTCGGAGAATCCAACAACTTCGAGGTCGAAGTTTAGATCAATTTCTGCGCGATACAAAAGCTCCGCCACGCCTAGTCCCAAGATGACTCCTAATGTTCCGTCAAATTTTCCCGCATTGATCACGGTGTCCAAATGTGACCCGATCATGAACACTGGCCGGGGTGATTCTAAAGTAACGCGACTGGAAGACTTCTTGCCAATTAAATTTCCGACCGAATCTAAACGGCAGTCCATTCCGATCGCCTGAAACCAATCGGCCATTTGCCCGTGTGCGTTCTTCATAGAGTCTGAACAAAAAAGGCGAGTCAATCCTTTTTCACTATCAGAGAAAGATGCAAAAGAGTCGCATCGCTCTACAATCTGATCCACTACCGCTAAAATGTGCTTCTCTTCAATAATCTGATGTAATTCGGAATCTAACATTCTAGAAATTGTGAAGTTGTCGCCAGGAGAATGCTTGGAGTTTGTATCGTCGGCAAGCGTCGCTGTAGGTATATTAGTTGGAGAAGAAGCCCGCCCAATAAGTAACCTTCAAAAAAGGACCGCATGCGAGACCATATCTTACTCTTTGTAAACGGAAAACGAAATCGCATTAGCGGTGTGGACGCTTTTCGGACACTATCAGATTTCCTGCGTCGCGTATTAAACCTTTGTGGAACAAAGATTGTTTGCTCCGAAGGCGATTGTGGATCTTGCAGCGTCCTTTGCGGCACGCCAGATTTTGAGAACCGAACGTTTTCCTACAAGGCGATCGATTCGTGTATTCGATTTGTCTACCAGCTTGATGGCTGCAACATTGTTACGGTCGAAGGTCTTGCCGAAAACAAAATCCAAGGTGGCAAACTTAATTGCGTGCAGCAAGCCATGGTCGATTGCCACGGGTCTCAGTGCGGTTTTTGTACACCCGGTTTTGTGATGGCGATGACAGGAATCTTGGAAGATGTTCCGCAGCCGAACGAAAACGATTGGCGGCGCGGCCTGACAGGAAACCTTTGCCGCTGTACTGGTTATTCGCCGATTATAGAAGCCGGTTTAAAGTGTGATGCAAAATCATCGCCCTCGATGAACGAGTGCTTCGATCCCGCGACGATGCTAGAAGCGATTGGTGATTCAAGCAACGAAGAGATTAAAGTCGTATCGGATTCCCAAACGATCTACAGTCCCACCACGGTTGATCAAGCAGTTGACTTCATTGCGCAGAATTTAGAGGCTCGGATCGTCGCTGGCGCTACTGACATTGGTGTTCAGTTCAACAAAGGTTATTGCGATTCCAAAGTTTGGTTGGATTTGAATCGCGTTGCCTCGTTAAAAGTGGCGTCCCATACCGGCGGCGCCCTTGTTGCCGGTTCAGGGGCCACCTGGTCGGACATTGAAACGCTGATCGAGAAAGACCTACCTCAGTTCCATCAGATTCTCACTTGGTTCGGTTCTCCGCAGATTCGAAATGTCGGCACGATCGGCGGTAACATTATCAACGCTTCGCCTATTGCGGACTCACTGCCGCTGATGTTTGCCTGTGATGCCGAACTTCAATTGCGTGGAAGTAACGGAACACGCGAAGTGAAGATCAACGACTTCTATCAGGGCTACAAGAAGTTTGATTTGCAACCGGGAGAGTTACTTTCGCAAGTCCGGATTCCTTTGCCGGCAGAAGATGAGGAGCTGAGACTATACAAGATTTCAAGACGCCAAGACCTAGACATCTCAAGCTTTACTGGCGCTATCAAGATGAAACTCGAGGGAACCACGGTCCAATCGGCTGCGATTGCCTACGGAGCTGTAGGGCCGGTTGTATTGCGATTGCCGAAAACAGAATCGTTTTTGGTCGGTAAAGAACTGAGCCAAGAGACGATGCAGGCCGCTGGCGAGATCGCCGTGAGCGAGATTACGCCAATCACCGATGTTCGCGGCGGCGACGATTATCGATTCCAGTTAGCTCGGAACGTGCTTCTGAAGTTCCTGTATGAAGTGCGTCCCGAAGGAGCACTCGCATGAATGAGCACTCGAACAACAGACTAGAGCGAGCCAAGGTATCTGACGGAGTTTCGGTCGGCAAATCGATCCCGCACGATTCGGCGATTGGTCACGTTACTGGTTCGGCACCCTACATCGATGATCTGCCACGTCGAGTGGACGAGTTGTTTGTCGGATTTGCCGGTTCGCCATTTGCTGCCGGCAAGATAGACTCAGTCGAACTGAAGGCTGCCCAAGCGGTTGAAGGTGTTGCTTGTGTTTTGACACACGACGATGTTGGTCCACACAATATTTTTGGTCCTCTATTTTGCGACGAACCTTTTTTGGCCGATGGCGAATTGCTATATGTTGGCCAGCCCGTAGTGATCGTAGCGGCCGAAACAAAAGAAGCATTGGCCGAGGGCATCAGCCGTGTCGTGATTAACGCGACACCCTCGAATCCGATTCTGAGTGTCGATGAAGCTATCAAGCAAAAGAAGTTCATCGGCCCAAGACGCCAAATCAAATGCGGCGATCCAGAGACCGCCATCAATAATGCCCCAGAAAAACTCTCTGGGAAATTTTATATCGGCGGGCAAGAACAGTTTTATCTTGAATCACAAGCCGCGATCGCTTTTCCGGGAGAACAAGATCAGCTGATTGTTCATTCGTCGACACAGAACACGACTGAAATTCAGACCATGGTCGCCGAAGTACTTGGGCTATCGATGCACCAAGTCGTTTGTATTTGCAAGCGAATGGGCGGGGCTTTTGGTGGCAAGGAAACTCAGGCTGTTATCCCCGCGCTGATGGTTTCGCTGGTAGCTCAGCGTACCGGCCGGGCGGCCCGAATCGTCTACGATAAAGACAAAGACATGTGCGTCACTGGCAAACGGCATGCGTATGTTTGCAATTGGGAAGTCGGATTTAAACCAGACGGTGAAATTGTTGGCCTGAAGTGTGATTTTTATTCCGACGGCGGCGCCGCAGCGGATCTTTCGACATCGGTTATGGAACGGACGCTGTTGCATGCCGATAATTCGTACTTCCTTGAGCATGCGGAATTTAACGGACAGGTTTGTAAAACGAACGTTCCACCCAATACAGCGTTCCGAGGGTTCGGCGGACCACAAGCCGTTGCCGCGACAGAAAACATTATTGAGCGTATCGCCGAACATTTGAAAATCGATGCGTTTGATTTGCGACTAAGGAACACCTATGGCCAAATGGATCGTAATGTAACGCCGTATGGTCAACTGTTCTCTGGTAATCACATGTCCGAGATCATGGAAACGCTAGCCGATTCATCAAACTATCGGCAGCGCGTTGCGGAACTTTCCGAACGCAATAGCGCTGATAGGATGAATCTGCACGGTATCTCGATGACACCGGTGAAGTTTGGCATTTCCTTCACGACGAAGTTTTTGAATCAAGCCAACGCTTTGGTCAATGTTTACACCGACGGTACGATTCAGGTTTCAACCGGTGGCACCGAGATGGGGCAGGGGTTGAACACCAAAATCCGACAATTGGTCGCTGACGAATTTGGTGTCGGATACCCCAATGTTATCGTGATGCCTACATCAACAGAGAAGAATAACAATACTTCGCCAACGGCGGCTTCGGCTGGAACGGATCTCAATGGTGCTGCGGCCGTCAACGCAAGCCAAATCATCAAGAAACGGCTGGCCAATTTTGCAGCAGATCTATTTGCGTCGCCCGGGAGAGGTTTGATTCCGTCTCCCGATCACATCGATTTCGTTGGTGGAATTGTGAGCGACGCGCGGCAACCGGGAAGCGGCATTCCCTTTGGCGAGCTCTGTAATCGAGCTCGCTTGGAACGTATCGATCTGGGCGCTCGAGGTTTTTACAAGACGCCGGGTGTTGATTTCAACAGGGAAACTGGCAAAGGTAATCCGTTCTTATATTACACCCAAGGCGCGGCAGTTGCCGAAGTCTCGATCGATCGATTCACTGGCGAGCTAACAGTGCCGCGGGTCGATCTCTTGATGGATATCGGAAAATCGATCAATCCGAAAGTCGATATGGGGCAGATCACCGGCGGCTTTATCCAAGGAATGGGCTGGGTCACAGCAGAGTGTTTGGTGTACGACGAAAAAGGAAACTTACTCTCCCATTCACCAACAACCTACAAGATCCCCGCGATCACCGATGTGCCACCTGAGTTCAACTGTGCATTCTTCCCCAACGATGACAACCTGCATTGTGTTCGAAGAAGTAAAGCAGTCGGTGAGCCGCCGTTGTTGTTGGGTGTTGCGGCGTGGGCTGCGGTGAAAAATGCGCTGTCGTTTTTGCCCGGCAATCATGATCCTAACCTAAAACTACCGGCAACCGGCGAGGAGATTTTGCGGTGTCTCTCAGAGCAAGGTAAAGGCTAAATTAGTGCCGAACTGATGAAGAATGACCTTACTCATATTGAAGCGCTCTCCAAAATTGCACGCACTGGCGCGGCATTTGTCGTCGTTACCATGGTGGAATCAACAGGAAGCACTCCTCAAGATCCCGGTACCCGCATGCTGGTTGACCAAACGGGTTTAGTCCACGGCACCGTCGGAGGTGGCAAAGTTGAACACGCAGCGATTGAGCATGCCAAAACAATGCTTTCGGATGCCACAAATAATCGGCAGCTGATTGATTGGAATTTACAGCGCGATATTGGCATGACCTGTGGCGGGTTGGTGAAACTTTTTTTTGAAGTCTACAACCGAAACGACTGGCATATCGTTGTCTTTGGCGCCGGCCATGTTGCTCAAGCGCTCGTTCGGCTACTGCTGACGCTTGATTGTCGAGTTACCTGTTTAGATTCGCGCTCTCAGTGGCTGGACAAAATGGATGATGATGAAAGGCTGCGAAAGATTTGCGCCGAAGATCTCAGGCAATTCGCCTCTTCGCTGAATAATTCCGACTATGTCATCTGCATGACAATGGGTCACTCGACTGATCGTCCGGTGCTGTCAACGATCTTCAAAAGTGGCATTCAACCGGCGTATCTTGGCGTCATCGGTAGCAAATCAAAACGCGGGGCATTGCTGCGGGAATTGAAAAGTGAAGGAATCGACGAAGAGACAGCAAATGGCTTTCAATGTCCTATGGGATTACCAATTGGATCCAACCAACCTGCAGAGATAGCAATCAGTATTGTCGCAGAGCTTTTGCAAGTGCGCGACGCGCGACTTACTCAAGCGTCGGTTTAGCTTAGTCTCGAAAGTGGATGTCAAACAAAAAGTGGCACGAAGTCAAATTTGTCGACATCAAACAGCCCTTTGTCGCTGATCTTCAAAGAAGGAATCACCAGCAAGGCCATAAACGACAAAGTCATGTAGGGTGCTTGGAGATTCGTCCCCAGTTTTTCAACCTGTTGATTGAGCATGCCGTATTTTTCGCCAACTTCCTCACATGAACCAGTCGACATCAATCCGGCAACTGGAAGTGGCAAAACATCGGTGGTGCCATTAACCGAAACTGAAAGCCCGCCCTGATGCGCGATTACTGCGTTAATCGCGGCGACCAAGTCATCATCATTGGTGCCAACAGCGACGACGTTGTGAGAATCATGAGCAACTGATGACGCAATTGCACCCGACTTAAATCCAAATCCTGTTACAAAAGCGACCGAAGGTTCAGCGGCCGCATATCGGTTGCAAACGACGATCTTTAAAATGTCATTTTCCACGTCGGCAATGGCCATACCGTCTTCAATTCGACAGGGACGCTTTAGACTGTTAGTAATCAATTGGCCGTCGATTGCTTCCATTACACGAATCGTTGACGATTGAGCTTTGATCGCAAGCTGTTCAGCGGCCAAGGGCGTCGCTGAAAACTGGTTGACGGTCTCTGGTGCGGGAACCGTTAGTAGGCTGTTGCCGTTTTTGTAGACCACCTCTCCATCGAGATAAGTTGCCGTTACATTGAAACCGGTCAAGTCATCCACCACGATGAAGTCGGCCGGATCACCAACTCGCAGCAACCCCACGTCGAGGCCGTAGTGATTGACAGGGTTGACGCAAGCCACCTGCAAAACGTTCATCAGATCGCGCTCAGCCGCGACCGCTCGAGCAGCAAGTTGGTTGATGTGTCCAAGAAGAAGTTCGTCAGGGTGTTTGTCGTCGCTGCACAGCATGCAGAATTCAGGGTGTTCATCTATCAGGATTTGCAGAGCTTCGAAGTTACGGGCAGCAGATCCTTCGCGAATGGCAATCTTGCAACCAGCCTTAAGTTTGTCGATTGCTTCTTCACGAGTGAAGCACTCATGATCAGTCGTGATGCCTGCAGAGACATACTTCGCCGCCTCGTCGCCTCGCAATCCCGGCGCGTGACCATCAACAGGCTTGCCCAGTTCTTGTGCGGCCTTGATTTTGGCAATGACTTCAGGATCGCCATTTAGCACACCTGGAAAGTCCATCATCTCGCTGAGGTAACCGATTCGAGGGTCTGCCAAAAGTTTCGCCGTTTCTTTGGCGTCAAGCGTAGCGCCAGCAGTTTCGAAAACTGTTGCTGGCACGCAAGCAGGAGCGCCGAAGCAGAACTTGAATTTGGTATTCGATGCGTTACGCAACATCAATTCCACGCCATCGAGACCGCACACGTTTGCGATCTCATGTGGATCCGAAACGGTGGCTACGGTTCCATGTTTAACGGCGACTTTAGCAAACTCGCACGGCAGGAGCATTGAACTTTCAATGTGAATATGCGAATCAACAAATCCGGGCATGATGAAACCACCAGCGGCATCGACAGTATCTGGTGTTCGATCGATAGACGCTATTTTGCCATCGACAACAGAGATTCTGGCGGAATAGATCTCACGTGTGTGAACATCGACTAGATTGCCAGAGATAGAAAATTCCATTGTGTTGTCGCGAAATGCTATCGGTTTCCAACTCCAATGTACTCGAATTGGTCGAACCGAAATACCCTCGCATTGAGTCCGCAGGATGACTTCCAGCGCGATCAATGCTACCGGCAAACGCCCATTTGAAGAACAGTTTAAGAAGCCGCTTCAAGCGAGTTAGTTGTGGTGTGGAAAATAGGTCGTGAGCTAGTCTTTGAACGATCACATCTAAGTTGCACTAAAAAAGAAGATGTGACTTTGGCTAGGACGCGAAGAGCGACTTTTTCGTAATTGGCAAACCGAGGAAGCCTTAAGAGAAAGTGTCTCAAACAAGTCGTTTGCAGCTATTACAAAGGCCAACATTTCGGGGTGTGACTCAAGTGTCCAGTGATAGCAGTTTTTACTGGAATTGCCGAGTTATGTGGCAGAAACAGCCAATAAATCATTCTCTCTCGACCCCAGACCGCTGTTTTGCAATCATTGTAACTCACCTACCGCAGGGGTGTTCCGCTCGTAGAGCTTCTCACAATATCCTCTGCACCTTTTCACTCTTTTTTGAGGGCTAATTTTTAAATGGAATCTACACGAAAGTATATTGCCGAATTCCTAGCAACGTTCTGGTTGGTTTTCGCTGGTTGCGGATCTGCACTTCTGGCCGCGGGGTTTACAACACCCGACGGTTTGCACTTAGGAATTGGTTTCACTGGTGTCTCAATAGCGTTTGGATTGACGGTTCTCTCGATGGCCTATGGCATCGGTCACATTTCGGGTGCTCACCTCAACCCAGCCGTAACTCTCGGCGCCTTTCTGGCGGGAAGACTACATGTCAAAGACCTCGTGCCGTATTGGATTGCTCAATTTGCAGGTGGAGTAGTAGCCGCTTTTCTACTGTTTTTCATTTGCAGCGGTGTTCCAGACTACGTAGCTGCGAGTTATGCGGGTGTCTGTAACGGCTACGGAGAACATTCTCCAGGTAAATACAACATGGTAGCCGCCTTCGTTGCAGAAGCAGTCTTTACCTTTATTTTCCTGATGGTCATTTTGGGTTCGACAGACTGGCGAGCCAGCGCAGGTTTCGCAGGAATAGCAATTGGTTTGTGTTTGACGCTAATCCATCTTGGCTTGATCCCAGTGACCAACTGTAGCGTCAATCCGGCGCGCAGTTTGGGCCCAGCCATCGTTGCAATGGTTAACGGTGAAGCTTGGCCGATGCAACAAGTGTGGTTGTTCTTTGCTGCACCAGCGGCCGGAGCAGCGCTCGCCGGTGTCGTTTACCGATCAGTCTTCCACGTCGCCAACCCAGACGACTAACGGATTAAACAACGAAGAAACGACATCGGTTTATTCAGATGTCACTCAAATAGGGCGGCCACGATTTCCACAATCGCTGGTCGCCCTGTTTTTTTAGGTCGCGAAACTCCACAGGTTTACGACTTATTGATGATCTCTTCCTGTTTCACACCTATTTTCCGATTCAAACTCCGGTCGTAGTCAATTAGCCAACTTGGTATAAATGTGTCCGTACAAGCAGCACTTTGCTGACGACAGCAAAGTAAACAGCCGGCCGGATCTAAGATGAAATCACTTGAACGTAGCATAGGCTTGGGAGCCGTCGTCGCGATCAGCATCAGTGCGATGCTGGGCAGCGGTATTTTTGTTCTACCTGGACTTGCTGCGGTCAAAACGGGGCCTATGGTTTGGCTTGCCTATCTGTTCGCTGGGTTGGGAGTATTGCCGGCGGCACTCTCTAAATCAGAACTGGCGACCGCAATGCCGACCTCAGGTGGCACTTACGTCTATCTTGAGCGCGCCTTCGGACCGCTGACCGGTACGGTTTCAGGCATTGGCCTCTGGTTGTCATTGCTCCTCAAAAGCGCTTTTGCTTTGTTTGGATTTTCAGCCTACCTAGCGGTTCTGGTCGACGTGCCACAGCAACCGGTAGCTCTCGCACTGCTCATTTGCATTACGGCGCTAAACATTGTCGGTGTCAGTATCATTGGCAAGCTACAGAAAATAATTGTCGGCATCGTATTGGTGCTGCTGCTGTTGATGTCGTGTTACGGATTGACGACCATTGAGTGGAGCAATTTTGATGACGGATTCACCAAAGGGACATCCGGATTCATTGCCGCCGCAGCGTTCGTATATGTGTCGTACGCGGGCGTTACAAAAGTTGCTGCCATTGCTGAAGAAGTAAAGGATCCGGGAAGAAATCTGCCGCTGGGAATTCTCATTTCTTGGATTCTAGTGATGTGCATCTACGTGTTCGTGGTGTTTGTACTCGTGGCCAACGTGCCTCACAAAGAGCTGACCGGATACGACCATGGACAGTACAAACCGGACATGGCGCCAATCTATACCGTCGCAAAAGTACTCGGCGGTCAGACGTGCGGATACATTGCCGCCGTCTTTGCTGTCCTGACAATGACATCGATGTCGGTGGCGGGTTTGCTGGCCGCATCGCGATTTCCGTTTGCCATGAGTCGCGATCAGCTTCTGCCTGATAAACTTCAGGATATCAATGAAAAGTTCAAAACTCCTGTTTGGTCAATTGGAGTTACGTCGGTTGCGATGGCGATTAGCATCCTGTTCCTGCCGGTAGAACAGATCGCGAAGCTCGCAAGTGCCTTTATGATTGTTGCCTTTATGTTCATCTGCGGCACGGTCATCGTGCTGCGGGAAAGTGCGGCGACTTGGTACAAGCCCCAGTTTCGCGCACCGCTGTACCCGTTTTTGCAAATCATAGGCATCCTTGCCGGCGGAACTTTGTTGTGGGCCATGGGACTCACCAGCATCGCGGCGATCGCCGGTATCTGCTTAATAGGCGGACTTTCCTATGCGGTTTATGGTCGACATCAGACTTCGCGACTGGGCGTCGTGGGTCGAATGGGAAAACGCACTGATCTCGTTGGTGGAAGCAACGACCAAACAGAAGACGACGGATTGCCTCATGATCTCGATGAAGATCTACCCACAGAAGCTGCAGTCGTCGTACCGCTTTTTGGCAGTGAACGATCGCCAGAGACCCTGGTCGAGATGGGAGCAGCTTTGGCTCATCATCGCAAACTGGAAGTGCTGCACGTTACCGAAGTTCCCGAGCAGATGTATCTGGCGGACGTTCTCGACGAAGATCATCTTTCTATCGCTCTCAGCCGTCGTATTCACGTTATGGCCGAGGAGGAGGACGTCAACCTCGAGTACAACACGACGGTCTCTCATGACGTCGTGCAAACGATCCACAAAGTTGCCGACCGGTTGCACTGTGAATGGGTGGTGATGGAGTCAGCGAGTCGTCGCACCAAAGGAATCACGTTTCAAAATCAGCTAGGCTGGTTGCAGGATCACTTGCCATGCAATCTAGCAGTCTTTAAGGATGCCGGAGTACGGTACATCCGCAAGATCCTAGTCTTTGTTGAACCCGGACCGCACGATTCACTGGTTGTCACAACCGCTGATCATCTCGCGGATATTTACAAAGCTGAATTGAGTTTCGCGTGCTTCGTCGCCGAAAACGAAGAACCGCTTAACGCCCAAGCCAAAGCGGACTACGTCGATCAGTTACGCGACCTTTGCGTCAATAAAACTGAAACGCTAAAGCTCTCAGGATCGACAGAGATGTTGGCCATCGAAAAAGCTACTGAAAAATTCGACCTGTTGATCATGGGTGCCCCTCCACCCCGCACGCTGTCGACAAGATTTTTTGGAACGTCGAAGGATGTACTAACCAGAAAGTCAGCTTGTAGCGTTCTGTGGCTGAAGACACCCAGCGAACAAATCCATGACGCGCTCAACGTCGTTCAACGTGGCGCTGGTGAGAGCTTTGACTTGATGAACTACATTTCGCCTGACTACGTCCATCCAAAGATTGAAGTGCAGAAAAAGGAAGAGCTGTTCCGCATGGCGACGGAAAAGATCTCTGGAAAGTTCGATGACGAAATTAGTCCTCTGATTATTAGCACAGCGCTTTGGGAACGCGAACAAACGCAAGTCACGTCGATTGGAAAAGGCGTCGCGATGCCACATGCGACTCTTTCTCGTGCTCCCGCCGGAAGTTCCGCGATCGCGGTTTACACCTTGGACAAGGAAATAGATTTCGGAGCACCCAATGGTGCCAAAGTAGACGTCTGTTTCTTTACGATGGGTCCACCTGCCGATCGTCAGATACACCTTGAGATTCTTTCTCAGCTTGCAAAATTGGTTCTGAATAACGACTGCCTCGAAGAGCTACGATCGGCCACAACGGCGGAAAAACTATACGCGACGATACGTAAGTATTGTGAATGAACGAATCGCTACTTTTGGAGCAATGATCAATTCACCCGACAACCACAAAAGGGGGCGTCAATGACTGATGATTACAAGCGGCGCAATATTCAATGGTTTGCGAAGACGCCCTTGATCGCCGTCGTTCTGACAACTTCAGTTTGCATGTTGGGTTGTACGCAAGAACCAATTGGCGGTGATTCTGAAGCTGTTCAGCCGGTGCCCGAGTTGACGGAGATGACACTTCAAGCTGAAGCGCAACAAGCATCTACTCCGCCCAAGACTGATCAAGGGCTCCTTAAAACGGCAGGTGATTTTCTCCAGAAAGCAAAATCCGGAACTGGTACGACGGCCATCGAGGCCAAAGATTGGGTTCAAAAAAAGATAGGTGACGCGGCTACGGCCAGTGGAGAGTCTGCCAGCGACGCGCTCTCGTGGGCCAATGACACATTTGAGTCACTCAAGGAAAGCGGTTTAACCAGCGCCGACAACACCAGCCAATGGCTGACGCAGGACTGGAAAAACATGCAGTCGTGGGAATACAAAACGGTTACTTTAGGAAACACCGAAGGTGGGTCGGCTGAAGAACAGTTGAATCAACTCGGTGCTGAGGGCTGGGAATGTTTCCATGTTGAAACGGGTAGGTTTTATTTCAAGAAACCGGCTGACAGTTATCTTCGTCATCTGCCGTTTCGAGACGTGATTAAACTGATTCCGTTATTGAATCAGGCGAAATAAACGGTGCACGGTCGCTGCATCCAATTCCTTTCCCGATACCAATCATGCTTGACCTACAAAACCGCCGGCGATTCATCACATCAGTGGCTTGTACTGCCGTCGCCGCGACTTCTGTTTTTTCACCTAAGGAAACTAGGGCTCAGGAATTAGATTCGGCGGACCGTAACCGGTCAGTATTGCGGTCGGTGAAATGGGGAATGATCGAGACTGGCGGCAGTGTGCTGGAAAAATTTCAGCTGTGTAAGGAAATTGGATATGACGGAATGGAGTTGATCAGCCCGACAGAAATTTCCGCCAAAGAGATCCGCGAGGCTAGTGAAACTACTGGTATGCCAGTTCATGGTTTGGTCGATATGAAGCACTGGCAAATTCGACTTTCTTCCCCCGATCCAATGGTGCGCCAACGTGGTCGGCAGATTTTGGATCAGGCCATCGCCGATGCGAAAGCTTTCGGTGGCGATTCGGTTTTGTTGGTCCCCGGAAAGGTTGGCGACAAAGATGAAACGCATGATCATGTTTGGAGTCGGTCTATCGCCGAGATTCGCAAGAGTATTCCCGTGGCTGCCCGTTGTGGTGTGCGGATTTTGATTGAGAACGTTTGGAATGGATTTTGCGAAACTCCCGATCAATTAAAAGACTATGTGGACGAGATCGACAGCCCCTGGGTCGGGGTGTACTTTGACATCGGCAACGCCCAAAAATTTTCGCCCAGCGAGCAGTGGATCAAAACACTGGGTGCACAAATCGTAAAATTGGATATCAAGGACTGGGGCAAGGAGAATGGGTTCTGCAAAATTGGCGATGGAGAAGTCGATTGGAACGCCGTTACCGAGGCCTTGGTCGAGGTTGGTTTTTCTGGTTGGTCAACGGCCGAAGTGCAGGGTGGAGATCGCGCTCGGTTGGCTGATATTGCAAATCGAATGGAACGCGTTTTGGGATAAGGCACCAAGTGCTTGCGTGGCTATTTAGCCATCCAGTAGGATCGTTTTTTTGAAGGAGCAAAATGTGCCCGAACAACATCCAGACCGTCGAACATTTCTAAAGGCATCGTCTTCTACAGCAGGCACCGCCGCGCTGGCTCCCATATTGTTGTCGCCAGCGGTTCACACTGGGCATCAAGAAATGCTTAAGCTGGGACTCGTCGGATGCGGAGGCCGGGGAGAAGGAGCCGTACTAAACGCTTTGGCTGCCGATCCGAATGTAAAACTGGTTGCTATTGGCGATACGTTTCGTGACCGGGCCATCGCACGCCAAGCCAATTTCCTAAAGAATGAAGAGTTTACCAGTCGCGCGACAGTAACCGACGAACAAGTCTTCGATGGGTTCGGCAATTTCAAAAATGTCATTGACGCTAGTGACGTTGTGATTCTGGCCACTCCACCTCACTTCCGCCCGGAGCATCTTGCTTATGCGGTTGAGCAAAACAAACATTGCTTTGTAGAGAAACCGATTGCCGTCGATGCGTCAGGTGTTCGCGCGGTTCAAGCATCTTGCGAAAGTGCGAAGGAGAAGGGTCTGTCTATCGTATCAGGACTTTGCTGGCGATATGACTTGGGCATCCAAGAAACGATGAAGAAGATCTTGGAGGAGAAATTAATCGGTGAGATTGTCTCAATCCAATCCAACTATAACTCGGGCACTTTGTGGCATCGAGGAGACCAAGAGAATTGGAGTCGGATGGAGTATCAGATTCGCAATTGGTTGTATTTCAATTGGTTGTCCGGCGACCACATTGTGGAGCAAGCAGTTCACTCGTTGGACAAAACCGCATGGCTAATGGGTGACGTGCCACCGGTCAAAGCGATGGCCCTTGGTGGTCGGCAACAGCGTACTGATTCGAAATGGGGCGACATCTTTGATCACTTCACAGTGTTCTACGAATACGCATCGGGGCAGCGCGTGTATTTCACTTGTCGCCAACAGGCTGATACAGACCAGCAAGTTGACGAGTTGGTTCTTGGCACCAAAGGCCAAGCTGAGGTGATCAGGCATCGCATCAAGACGAATGACGGAGAGAAGTGGCGCTATCGTGGTCCCAAACCTAGTATGTATGTCAACGAGCATGTTGAATTCTTTAAAAGCATTCGCAGTGGCCAACCGATCAACAATGGACACTATATGTGCAACAGTACGATGCTGGCGATCATGGGGCGCATGGCTGCCTACAGTGGAAAAACACTGACGTGGGAAGAGTGTATCAACAGCAAACAAAGACTGGGGCCGAAGGAATACACTTGGGGCGATGTTCCGACGAGCCCAGTCGCAGTTCCGGGCGTAACCAAAGTGCTTTGATAATTCTCACCAGACACTGTCACGAAACAAGAATTCATGCGGATAAAAACAGTTCATCACCAAGTCTTTTTTGCATTCTTGCTCGCTTTCTGGCCGGCAACGATTTTGGCTCAGCCGCCGACAGCCGAACCTAGAATCGAAGGTGCCTCACCGAAGCTCAAAACGTTCAAGCCTTATGCGCGGACGATACCGGGAACAAAGGTTGAGTTTGAGATGTTGCCAGTTCCCGAAGGTGAATTTTTGATGGGTAGTCCAGAAACTGAATCCAGACGTAAACCAGATGAAGGTCCTCAGGTGCGTGTGAGGGTCAGTGCTTTCTGGATGGGAAAGCACGAAGTCTCTTGGGGTGAGTATCAGCAGTTCATGAAATTGTGCGCAGTTTTTGGCAAGTTTGATGATCTCAAGATTCGTCAGCTATCTGCGGAAATTCAAATCGATGCAGTTACCGCGCCGTCTCAGTTGTATGATCCGCATTTTGTTTACGCGTCGGGTGATGATGTGCGTTTGCCGGCCGTTTCAATGAGCCAATACGCAGCTAAGCAATATACGAAGTGGCTTAGTCTTTTGACCGGTGAGTTTTATCGACTGCCGACCGAGGCCGAGTGGGAATATGCTTGCCGAGCGGGGACGACGACGGCATTTTCGTTTGGTGACAAACACCAACAGTTGTCCGAATATGGTTGCTTCATCGACAACAGCGATGATGTAACCAGCAAGATTGGCATCCGAAAACCCAATGCCTGGGGTTTGTTTGATATGCATGGCAACGTTTCGGAGTGGGTGTTGGATCAATACTATCCTGATTGGTATGTTCGCACAAAGAAGGATGTGACTTCCTCGATCGATATGATTGCATGGCCAAATAAGTTGTTCCCGCGAGTTGTGCGAGGTGGTTCATGGGATAGCGAAGCAGAAGATTGCCGAAGTGCGGCTCGCCGACAGTCAGACGACGACCAGTGGCGGAGTTACGATCCAAATTCACCGCAAAGTCCATGGTGGTTCGCGAGCGAACAAGGACAAACGGTTGGATTCCGAATCGTAAGACCTTTGAACGCTCCTCCACGCGCAAAATGGGACAAGTACCACGACGCCGATCTCGAACAGATCCGTGATCACGTTAGACAGCGTATTGAAGACGAGGGCCGTGGCGAGTGGGGAATTGTTGATCCGGATCTACCGGCCGCAATTAGTAAACTTAAGTGAGAGACGAAACACTTGAACTATCTCGGGTGCCGCGCTGACACGTAGCGTGGCACCCTTGAATCCAAACATCGCCACTAGTTTGCCAAAACGAGTTCAGGCTTGAGATCCGACTTCTTTTCCGCAGTTGCTTCATTTTCTTGGTCATCAATTTTTTTGGCGTCCAGCCAAGCGTCGATCTCTTTCAGAAAGTTCTCGCTGTCGCCAACATTGCTCTCCGAGACTGGGATCTGACCAAACGCGACCGGGGCAATGTTCATTAATTCCTCTTCGGTATCGATACGTGCGCCAATGTCTTCGACCATGGTTCGAGTCTTTGCCAATTGGCTGTCGTCAAAATCGTAGTGGTGGGTTGTCTTGACTAGCTCATTCATTCTGTTGCGAGCCGTAAGCGTCTCAATCTCAACGGCCAACTCGCGTTGTTGGATTTGAGCTTTTTCAAGACCTTCGAATGCGGTTTCCAGAGACGCTCGGCGAATTTCTAGGGTCTTGGCGGCCACTTTAGCGCGTTGCTCCGCCGTTAGGTGTAGCTTGAAACGATGACGCAGGTCTTCTTTGACTCGATCGGTCGTATAGGCTTTGGCGTTAGACGCCACAAAGATTTTCTTACCAGATTTGACATGTGCTCGCAGCGATAGCATTTCGCGTTGACTGTTCTCCAACTCAGACGTCTGTTGGGCTAGTTGTTGTTCCAGTCGTTTGATTTGGACTTTTTCTTTGGCGATCTGGTGGTACATGGAATTGATCTCTGGTCCGATTTGTTCCAACTGCTTCTTGGCCGCCTCGATTTGAAACGAGATGGGAACCGCTTGATGGGCCGAATCGACCATTTTTTGATAAGCGGTTTGCGAGTAGGGCAGCAGATTGTTACCGAAAAGTAATCCACCCGCTAAGACAGCACCCAAGCCGCCGATGATAAGTCTTTTGCAAATTTTCATGGTCTCTCCCCTGAAGTATTGTGCCACTAGGGTCTGAAACAAGAATTTTTCGTTTCAGAACCCACAGCGGCTAATTGATGGAGAGTCTTCGGGAGGTTCAGACTGATATTTGGCAAAATTTTCATTTTTGAAAAATGATTTCCAGATTTGATTCTTTTGCCAAAATTTCACTTCAGCGACTGGGATTGTTGAAACCGCCTTTCGGGACATAGCCTTGCTTGTAGTATGAGCGGTACGCGTTTGATGTGGGACGTTCGATGTTGACAACTCTTTTCGCATTTTGCGGAACAGGTTTTCCAACGACTGTTTTTCTGGAGCCACCAGAATATTGAATTGGGGCGCGCGTCTTGGTGGAAGTCGTGGTGGTGCGGCCCCCTGTGCGATAGGTGATCGTTGGCCTAATAGCAATTGTCTTTGGTTCGCTGGAGACGAGGTGCGATTGGCGAGCTGCAACGCTGGCGGTAGTCGTGGTGCCGCCGACGCTGGGTTTCAGATACTTCACGCGTTTCTGAGTGGAATCTACCGATTTTTTGGCGGCTTGAACACCTCTTAGACGTTGAGCGCGTTCTTTGGCGGAGCCGTGAAAGCGCGAGCCTCCGTTGCCATTTTCAAAGTACTTTCTGGCTGCTTCCACGGCCGAGGGGGAGGCATTGGTGGCGGCCCAAATGTCGGCTTCGCGCTCGGCTTGACGGGTTGGAACACCGCGCTCGAGGTGACGAAGATTTACGTGCCCATACTCATGAGCGCGAAAATACTCGCACAAATCAGGACCAAGTCGCCTACAAATTGCTGGATTGAATTCAATCTGAGAACTCCCAGAAGAATCCAATGTGACTTTCGCAACATCGGGCAACAGCCACCTAGCTCTTTCGGTAACCTGTCCTTGCAATTCATTCAAGTTGACTGAAGAAATTGCCATAAAGGTGGCAATTGTTGACAGCAAGATTTTCGTTTTATCTGTTTCTTCGCGACGTATTGCTCGTGTCCCAATTTTGAAAATTAGCGCGCACCGATAGCGCAAATAGACATGTCTCATTTTTGTCTCCCAGAATGTTAATTCCCGGTCCGCCCGGGTGCATTAGTAAAAACGGCGTATCAGCCGATGGAAGGGAGACGATGAATGTTTAAAGAAGTAGCAAAAATCAAGCTTGTGGCAGGCAATTGGTGCTTCACCACGATCGAATTCAATTGTTCAAAAGGAGTTTGAACGTAAGCGAATCAAGAAGTCAAACAAGAAAGTGACTAAGTTGAGCGGTTTACATCGACTCCAATCGAACAACTCATTTTTCTCTCGTTGCAATTGGAAGACAAGACGAGCGACACTGCGCGTTTCACTTATGACAAGAACGAAAACGAGCGACCTGAGAAATCGCGGCCTGTGCGTGGTGCATCAATGCAGCGATAGCACGCGGTAAAAAAAGACGGTGCCAAGGGACACTACGTGGTTCATTTCTTTCGTTGTCTAATCGTTCGAATAAGCTGCGCAGTCGCGAGACTTGGAGTCGTCGCTTACCACGACACGAATAAACCTTGATTTGCGATCGAACAATTTCTAGCTCAACCGTTTACAAATCAAATATTGTCCGCAGTCGGTTGAATTCGAGTGGGGTAGCGTGTTCTTGTTATCTGTCTGATGGCTTCTTTATCTTTGACAGCACTGCCAGTTTGATACGAAGTATCAGGCTGCTACCGCGCTTCGGTCTGGTGAGTATTTTTCGATTGTCGCCGTATTGGTCCGAGCCCAGGCTTGGCGGCAATTTTCGGTACGCATATCAGAATCTCGCTCGCAATTCTCACATTGTGGTGCCTAATGACTCCCTAATTGTCAGTTCAGTTTTTCGCCTTAGCAATTACACTACTGTGCCATTCTGATCCTGACTTTTTTAACCTAGATGAAACCCACCGTGAGCCGAATGACCTTCCTTCCATTTATCCGCAAGTCCAAAACTAACTGCCAAAATAACAATCAATCTCGTTTGAATTTGGAAACACTTGAACCGCGAATGATGCTTTCAACGGTTCAGATTTTCGCCGCCGGCAGTGAAAACACTGAGATCATGAATCTGCAAATTGACGGACAGGCCGTACAGTCTTGGTCCAACATTGGCGGAGATGCTTTGACTGGAGAGTTCCAGGTTTTCGAATGGTCGACTTCAGAAAATATCACAGCTGATCAAGTACGAATTGAGTTTCCCAATGACGTGTGGGATCCGACTAACGGGATTGATACCAACTTGCGGGTCGATGCCATCGCGATTGACGGAGTACGTTTTGAAACGGAGGATCCCAGTGTCTACTCAACGGGATCTTGGCAAACGGAGATTGGTATTGCTCCGGGCAATGTAGAGTCCGAATTTCTTCATGCCAATGGCTACCTGCAGTATGCCGATAGTGGAGTTTCCGAGTCGACCAACATTACGATCAACGCGCGAGGCTTCGAAGGTACAGAAGCATTTTCCCTGCAGATCGATGGTCAAACCGCACAGACTTGGACCGACATTGACACCAGCTTCAACGCTTACAATCACAACGCTGCAGGCACCGTTACGGCCGATCAAATCCGGGTTGTGTTTTTGAATGATCAGTTTGATGCGGCGATTGGTTTGGACTCAAATCTGCAAGTCGACAACATCATCGTTGGCGGAGTCCAATATGAAACGGAAGCTCCAGAAGTTTTCTCTTCGGGTACGTGGACGAGCGCGGATGGCATTGTCGATGGTTTTGGGCGTGGTGACACACTGCACACCACTGGGTATTTCGAGTTTGCCGGCGAAGAGGAAGTTTTTCCTGGAAGTTTCGCTTTTTCCCAAACTGAGTACAGCGTTGATGAGCAGGGAGCAACGATTGAGTTGAGGATCGACCGAATTGGAGGAACCGATGGAACGGCGACTGTCGACTATGCGACGTTCGACAATTCGACAACTCAACAGGTAGACTACCAGAGCATTGCTGGAACACTGTCATTCGCTGAAGGGGAAGACTTCAAGTTAATCACCATCCCAATTGTTCAGGACAGTCTTTCAGAAGGTGATGAGTCATTTGGTGTGCGACTTAGCAATGCCAGTGAGGGGGCTAGTGTAGAAACCGAAACGGCATTGGTCACGATCCTGGATGACGACCCCAGCATCACGATCAATGCTCGTGGCGATGAAGGCACCGAATCGTTTGCACTGCAAATCGACGGGCAAACGGTGCAAACTTGGAACAACATCAGTACCCAGCTTACTCCTTACAATTACTTTGCTGCAGGCACTTTTACAGCGGATCAGATCCGAGTCGTATTTTTGAACGATGAATTTGATTCAGCTAACGGAATTGATTCCAACTTGATTGTCGACAACATCGTAATTGACGGAGTTGAGTTCGAAACCGAAGCGGCCAATGTATTTTCAACGGGTACTTGGACGGCGGCCGATGGTATTGTTGCTGGTTTTGGGCGCGGTGAGACGCTAAACGCAGATGGCTATTTCGAGTACGGTGGCGAAGTAATTACTTTGCCAGGAAATTTCTCATTTTCCCGAACCGAGTATAGCGTTGGGGAACAGACGTCTTCGGTTCAGTTGCGTATTGACCGACTTGATGGGACCGACGGAGAAGTAAGTGTTGACTATGCGACCTTCGATAGCTCTGCCAGTCAACAGCAAGACTATTCTGCCGTAAGTGGAACACTGACGTTTGATGACGGTGAGGAATTCAAGCTAATCACGATCCCAATCATTCAGGACGGCTCTGCTGAGGGTGATGAGTCATTCGGTGTTCAGCTCAGTAATGCGACTGAAGGGGCAAGCATTGCAACCGAGACGGCACTGATCACGATCGTGGATGACGAACCAGACCCCGGTCAGGGAGATGGTTTGTATGCACAATACTATGACAATATTGACTTTACTGGACTTGCTAATGAAGGAGTTGATGATCAAGTCGATTTTGACTTTGGAGCAGGATCTCCCGAAGGCTTGGGCGTTGACACGTTTTCGATTCGCTGGACGGGACAGATCGAATCGCTTTACTCAGAGGAGTACACCTTTCATACAACCAGTGATGATGGCGTCAGACTATGGGTTAACGACCGGTTGATCATCGACAATTGGACGAACCATGCTGCAACCATTGATACAGGAACGATCACTCTGCAGGCTGGAGAACGCTACAACATTCGAATGGATTATTTCGAAAATGGTGGCGATGCGGTGGCCGAGTTGCGTTGGAGTAGCGATTCGCAATCCCTGGAGCTGATTCCTCAATCACAACTCTATTCGACGTACGTTTCTGAACCAGGTGATGGTTTGTACGCCGAATATTTCGACAACATTGATTTTACAGACCTCACGAGGGTCGGCGTTGACGACCAAGTCAATTTTAATTTTGGAACCGGTGCTCCTGCTGGTCTGGGAGCCGACACGTTTTCGATTCGCTGGACGGGACAGATCGAAACGCTTTACTCAGAAGAGTACACCTTCCATACAACCAGTGATGACGGGGTGAGGCTGTGGGTCAACGACCAGCTCGTTATCGATAACTGGACCAACCATGCCCCGACGGTAAACACTGGAACCGTCACACTGGAGGCCGGGCGGCGATATGACATTCGCATGGACTACTACGAAAATGGTGGCGGTTCGGTTGCCGAGTTGCGGTGGAGTAGCCCATCGCAGGAAATAGAGTTGATTCCGCAATCCCAGCTCTATTCTTCACCTCAATTTTCTGATGGCAGAAGGGACCTAATCGTCAATGGTTCCTTTGAGAACTTCGCAGTCGATCAAGACGCCAGTGCGCAGGTTGCCCCCAATCAGCTCGGCGGCTGGAGTTCACTCAACGGAAACAACCTCCACCTCCATGGCAGTGGATCGTTAGCCGTAAATTCCAGTGATGGTTCCAACCACATTGAGCTGGATAACGGGCCAGGCGGAGCAATCGATGGAATTTATCAGGACTTGCAAACCGAAGCTGGCAAATCTTACGAGTTAAGCTTTGATATTCGAGCAAGTGGATCAGACCTAAACAGTAACGATGAAGCGGTTGTTGTCCAATGGAATGGGGTCAAGCTAAAGAACGATGGCTATCGCGCCGTTGGCGGTTGGACGACGGTCAAAGTACGAGTCGTCGGGACTGAAGGCACAGACCGTTTGACCTTCAGGGAATCCACAGTTTCTTCCGCGAACGACGGGACCGGTCCATACCTTGACAACATTTCCATAAAGGAATCCGGACCAGCAACCTACTATGTTTCAGTGGATGGTTCAGATGACTATGACTTTGAGCAAGCCCAAGACCGGGCGACAGCTTGGGGTACTATTCAGCGTGCTGTCGAAGCAGCGGTTGCTGGTGACACCATCGTTGTTACTGATGGAACTTATACGGAGCAAGTTTTCCTTAACAACAGCGGAGAAGACGGCAAAGATATTCTGATCCGAGCGGAAAACCAACATGGAGTTAGACTCTTAGGGTTTATTCATGGCCGTGACGTAAGCCACATTACCGTGGAAGGCTTTGATGTGACTAATCGCAGCGGTGGTTCGATTACAGAGGGATTTGTATTTTATAATTCCCATCACATTACGATTCGCAACAACATCGCCCGAGGCTCGTACGGCGGGGGAATTCAATTCAATCAATCCGATTGGTTGTTGATTGAAGGGAACATCACGCACGGAAATGCTTTCTTTAATCGAGATAGACATAGTGGAATATCGGTCTATCAAGCGCGTGATTTGGATAGCGATGATCGTGAGTGGGGAATCATCATTCGCAACAATGTCTCCTATGGCAACAAAAATCTTGTAGGTGGCTCACCGGGAGGAGGTCCTACTGACGGCAATGGTATCGTACTGGACGATTTCAAGAACGTTCAGAGGGGGGCAGATGGAGTTGCTTACGGTAGACGTACTTTGGTTGAAAACAATTTGCTATATGGCAACGGCGGACACGGAATCCATCTTCATCTTGCACTTAACGTAGACATCCGCAACAACACGGGTGTTGGAAACGGAACAAACTTAAACTACGCCACTGGTGATCTCAGTTTGAGTGCAAGCGACAACATTCGTGCGTACAACAACGTTATGTCGTCCATTCCTCATCGACAGGCGGTCAAGTTATGGAGAGCTGAAAATGCGATGCTTGACAACAACGTTATTGATGGGCGAGCAAACAGCTTTGATGGCTCAGGCAATCTATTGGTCGTTGCAGATTTTGAGTCTAACTCATTTCGCCTGGCATTCGGATCGCAAGGATTCGGCTGGGGTAGCAATCTCGATCACCAACCTGTTGACATAAGCGACTACGACGAAGCCACACTGTTGGATTGGTCTTTCACGAAACATGCCGTTAGCAATGGAAGCCTTGAAACCACGAATCACGGCAACGGTGGTAGTAGCAGCGGTGCTCCAAACTGGGAATTTTCGGGCACCGGTGGCGATTGGGATCCAACAAGCCAGTTTTTGCCCGGGGAAGTTGATGGACAAAATGTCGGCTACCTCAATTCAGGATCGGCAAGCAAAGATCTGGACTTGCAATACGATAGTAACCGCACCTATGTCATCGACATTAATGTTGGAGCACGAACCGATCAGACCGAGACTGGCTTTGAGGTGATCGTGTACGCTGGTAACACAGCAATCTTGAATCGGTCAGGAACTCTTCAAGGCAATGGGCAGATGGCAACGGTCAGTCTGTTAGTGGTAGACGAATTTCGTCCCAATCTTAATGGACAGGACTTACGAGTTGAAGTTCGCAAGACCAGTGGAGGGCAGCTCAATTTTGACAAAGTGAAACTGTTCTCAGGGACCATAGTTTAATTTAGATATTGTCTGCTGTCGGATGAACCCAAGGTTCACGGTATTTTCTTGCCAGTTTTGCCGTGGCCTCTTCATCTCCAACGGGGCGACCCGTTTTGGTGTCGAGTTTGAAGCTGCGACCGAGCTCCATGGCGTTGTTGGCCATGGTGCACGCCGCAGAAGAAATATGTCCTTCCATGATATCGGCGACAGGTTTCTCCCGTGTTTTGACACACTCAAAGAAGTTCTTCAGGTGTCTGCGTGTCGCGCCGACGCTTGATTCGCTGAATCGTTCTTCTTGACGTTCAAGATCGGAGATATCCTCTTTGAGGAAGCTTCCTTTTTCGGGTTCACCATTTTTTGGGAAGAACTCGTACTTTTGAAGACTAACCTTCAGTGTCCCTTCGGTCCCGTAAAAAATCATGGCCCAAGGATAATCCTTGTCCAGGTTCACACCCCAAGATCGATTGGTCCACGTGATGTTCATGTCGTCATACGAGAACACGGCGTCCTGTGTGTCAGGGATGTTGGCAACATTTTCGGTATCAGCCAATTCTCCTCCACTGCAACTAATTTGATTTGGCCAGCCAAGGTCCAGAAAGTACCTTGCTAGATCGAAGAAGTGAACGCATAGATCGCCGATGGCACCGTTGCCGTACTCCATAAAGGCCCGCCATTTGACCGGATGAGTTTCAGGGTGGTAGGGCAGCATCGGAGCTGGTCCAGTCCACATTTCATAGTCTAAACTTTCCGGTGGTTGGACGATTTCTTTGCTCAAGCCATGGCGACCTGCAAAGAAACTATGAATGGCGACGGTACCAATATTTCCGAGCCGTCCAGTTTTGATGTATTTGTCACGCGCCTCCAACAAGTGCGGCGTGCTACGGCGCTGGGTGCCAACTTGAACAACGCGATCGTATTTACGTGCTGCAGCAACCATCGCCTCGCCCTCGATCACATCCACGCTGATCGGTTTTTGTACGTAGACATCTGCACCCCACTTGCAGGCTTCAATCATCGGTAGTGCATGCCAGTGGTCGGGCGTTCCTACTAGGGCAATGTCCAGTTCTTGTTCGGCGAGCAGTTTTCGATAGTCGGCGTAAAGTAGTGGTTCCTTGCCGGACTTCTGTCGCATGGCCGTGAGTTTGGCGGCCTTGGAGAGCATGTTTTTGTCGACGTCGCAGAGAGCAACCACATCTACTTCATCTCTGGCTACTGCCAGCAGCCGAAATAGATCGACTTTGCCGTACCAGCCAGAGCCAATCAAACCGACGCGATAGATTCTCTGCGCGTCAAAGGTATGAACGGCGCGGGCTGTCTTGGGAAATGCGAACCCTGTTGAAACGGTTGCGGCGGCAGTTGCCGATGCGGACAGAAACGTGCGACGATCCATAAGACATCCCTTTGGGTACTGGTCCTGAATAAGAATGGTCGCAGTTGGAACATAACATTGCGGCCCGAAAGTACTTGTATTGTTATCCGCGTAATGGGTTGTTTCAACGTCATTATATCAGTTCAACAAATATTGAATCAGCCAGAGGTTTGAATTGTTGCCTGATTGAGTCACAATGAGTGAGGTTGAAACCAAGCCGACTAAATACTCCGATGAATAAATTAGGCTCTCCATGAATCAGAAACCCGGCCAGTATTCTTCAAAATCTAATCAGCCCAAATCACCAGATCGCCGCGATTTTCTGATTCAGTCATCCGCTGCTGCGGTGGCGGCGACTGTAGCGACGACTTCCTCATCCGGGCATGCGGCTTTGATACCGAGTGCGGTGCGTCAGCCACTGATTGACTCACCATTTCTCGGACATCAATGGCAGACACTTAACCCTGGCTACTGGTGTATTAAGAATGGAAAGTTGCGGAGGAGAATAAGCAACTACGGCGATCGCGCACGAAAGACGGGATTTCCATTCCACGGGATGACCCACGGATTTGATTATCAAACTGACTATGATCCATCGTTGCCCCCGGGTATTGCTTGGCGGCCCGAACAGAAATTGCAAGAGTCTTTTGTCGTCGAGGCAGAATTTACTTTTCGGGCCGCGCGCACTTCTCCGGCCGAAGATGACGATCCCAATTGGAAAATGTACTCTGATGGGTTCGGATTAATGGGCGTTGCCATTGGCGGTAGCCATTTGTTTGAAAGCTTTCATTTAATCAAGAAGGCGTTGCTGATCGGATGGACCGATGACAAAAAGCTCAGCTTGATTTTTCCACCACTCAAACAAGGCTACGTGCGACAGAGGAACGAATTGCAAGACGTTCCTGTCGTGAACGAAGATGCTTTTGATATGAATCCCGGTGACGTCTGCAAATTGACGGTCAAGGTATCGCCGGCCGAAGGCGATCAGAGTGCGATCGTAGCAACCTTGAGTAGTGGCGCTAATTCAGCCACGCTAAAAACGGAGGTTAATCAAAAGCACACGAGCGGTTACGCGGGTGTTTGCGGCCGAGGTTTGATTGATTTTGAGATCAACCAGTTTATGGCCACAGAATCAGGAGTGGCAGAAGCAAAAGCAACAAAACGAAACATTGGCATCACCGATTGTCACACCTGCTACCCGTTGGGCGACACACTGAAACAAGCCTCGGAAGGCTGGCAGGTAAAATTTGTTGCGTTGTTTGCATCGCCGGGAGAGCGTGCGGAAATCAGAATTTCGACTTCTCCTAATCCAGAAGGTGGTTGGGAAAAGTTACCTGTTTGTGGCGCCGCCGAAGTCGTCGATAACCAGTGGCGCCGCAACACGGCCGTCATTGAGACGACGCTACCAGAGAATCCCGTGGCAGCCGAGATGTACTACACCGTGTGGAAGGATGGAGTTGATGTCACTGCGGATAACCGAATTGGCACAGACGCGTGCGGCCCGGGAACGGGTTGGGTCGGGGATGTGCCCAGCAGCGGAAAGTACGTTGGCCGCCTGCCGCGACTGACGGCACCCTACAAAGTCTGCGGTTTGAGTTGCCACGCGATTAGCCATGGTTTGCAAAAACGCGTTGGCGACCAGTGGAAGATGGACTACCAAGGCTGGCAAGTACGCGATCAACCAACCACGGGCGCTTACCAGCATCTGGAAGACTACGACTTTCAAGTGATGCTGTGGGAAGATGATGTTTGGTACATGGAATTGCTGATGTATCCGCCCAGTACCGACGACGCCTACAAGATCATTACGATGTCAATTTGTGGTCCCACCAGTCGCTGGCAGATGATGCGACACTGGAACGTGATCAATCCCGGCGACCACGATTTTGGAATGGATGACGTCAAAGGCCCCGAGCAGATCGCAATGCGAAACGTTGAAGGGCTTGGCCAAGACCGCGACTACATGCGGCGAAACTTTCAGATCGTTCATCATTTGGTAACCGGAGCTGAAGAGGTTGATCCAACGATCAACATGAAATCTTGGCGTGCTTGGAAGATGCCCAATCGTGATTTCACGCTAATCGTGCTCGATTCACGCGCCTGGCGCAGCAGCCAAGATGTCGACATCTGGGATGATAGTGGTTGGGAGAAGTTCAAAAGCCTCTATGGGCGCACTGACCTGACCCGCAGTCTGCTTGGCGAAGAGCAGTTTGGTTGGTTGCAGGAGCAACTTGCCACCGATTCGTCTCCGCTGATTTGTCTAACGGGCGTCAGTGGTATGCATACGGTATGGGGAGGAGCAAAATCCAAAGGCGCCAAACTGAGCGAATCTCATCCCAAACGTTTTCACCAGCGCGATCGAGTTACGGCCGATTACGCGGGGTGGGTCAAAGCCGGGGCGGATCGAGTAATCGAACTGTTGGGTGGCAGGCAGGGAGTCGTGTCAGTTTACGGAGACGTGCACAATGGTTGTTTGATGAAAAATGTAGAACATGGTGTGATTGAGTGCAGCTTTGGTCCAATCGGCCGGACCGGTGGTCGGATGGTGATCCCCGGTTTTGGTCCAACGATGAAGGATGTTGATGGCCGCGACGTGGAAGTCTCAGCGCTCTATCACAAAAAGTGGGGTGATCCGAATCTCACACCGCGCGCCGCCGGCGAGCCCGAATATTGGAATTTTCTGGAGATGGAGTTCGACCCACGCCCGCGCGATGCAACGATCGAAATGCGCATTCGAAACCTGATTGATGCGACTTCGCAGACGCCGCGTGGTGGAGGAGAAATCAATACGGTGGCATCTGCAACCGGACGCAAGCCTGTGGCCAAATTACCTCCCATCAAAACGCTGCCATTAGCAGATGTACGTTTTGCGGATATCGAAGGACATCCTATCCAAGCAACAAGGTCTGACGAAAATGGGGTCATCAAAATCAATGGCCTGCCGGACATCCCAGCCGGTACGCGCTTATTGATGACAGCATTTGACGGGAAACAAACGGAATCCAAAGTATTGACGACGACCGAAACGTAAAGCAATATGGTCCAGTTCCGATTCATCCGTAAGTTGAGCAAGCACCATCATGAATACGACATCCGAAAGCTTGCTGTTTCGATTGCAGCATGCGTCTGATGACTGCGTTGATCAAAATGCTTGGGCGAAATTTGTTCAAATCTATACGCCACTGATCTTTTATTGGGCGCGGAAGGTTGGTCTGCAACAGGCCGACGCGGCAGATCTGGTGCAGGATGTGCTTAGTATCGTTTTTCGTCGTTTGCCCGATTTTCACTACGATGCCTCCGGTAGTTTTCGAGGCTGGTTGAGAACGATAACGCTGAACAAGTTTCGGGAAAAGACTCGAAAGAAAGTCACCGATGTAAGTGTCGCCAGTAATTCGATGCTGGAGCAGATCGCCTCACCAATACGTGCCGAATCCACATGGGATTTGGATTATGGCCGGATGCTTTTGCAGCAGACGATGGCGCTGATGGAGTCAGATTTTCAATCAGAGACATGGAAGGCGTTAATCAAGCGGCTGAGGAGACGGGAGTCAGTGCTTGGACGATCTATTCCGCCAAAGCACGATTGATGAAGCGACTGCGCGCCGAGTTGAAGGAGTTGATGTAAGTCTGGCCGTCTAAAAGAAAAACAGAAAAATATAATTCTCCGCCACAATATTGGGCGCCAGCTTCATAGTCTTTCATGCGGAAGCGATTTATCGCGTCTATATTGAATTAGCACGTTGAGCCAAAGGCGGAAAAAATGGAACTAGTCAAACCCGATAATTGCCCCCAACCGGCGCTACTGATCGAGTTTTTTCAAGGGAAACTTGAGCCGCCAGTGCTCGACGATTGCGAGGCTCACTTAGAACACTGCGCTCAATGTCACGAAACACTTCGGAGCCTCGACACGAGAGATACTTTGTCGGAGAAAGTGGCGGCCGCCCTCATTGCCGATCAGCCCAGAGATGATTCCGACTCGATGCAGATCGACGGGTTGATCAAAAGGCTCACTTCAGACGAATTTCAGAGGCGCAGCCCAGCGGTCGTGCAAACGGCTAACTCGGAAATCATGGCCGACCGCGCTGCTGAGGTTCTTCGGTGCGTCGAACCTGATGAACAAACGCTGGGAGTGCTGGGTGATTACGCGCTGCTGCGACTGATAGGATCCGGTAGTACAGGGGTTGTTTTTCAAGCGCTCGACCGCAAGCTGGAACGTACGGTGGCGCTGAAAGTCTTGCGTCCCTCTTTGGGTGTGTTTGCGCGTGAGCGCTTTTTGGCTGAGGCGAGATCGGCGGCTTCCATCGATCACGCCAATGTGGTGACCATTTTTCAGGTTGGCCAAGTCGATCGGTTGGCGTTTATCGCGATGCAGTGGTCGCCAGGTCAAACGCTGGAGACAAAACTCCAGTCGGGAGCTAGTTTTGATGAATCACAAGTCACCGACATCATTTTGAAGGTGGCCACGGGATTGGCGGCTGCCCATCAAAGGCAAATGGTTCACCGCGATATCAAGCCTGCCAATTTGTGGGTTTGTGATTCGGATAATCAGATCAAGATTCTTGATTTTGGATTGGCGCGAATCAGTGACGACAATCCGGGGCTAACCGCGACGGGGATGTTGGCCGGCACGCCGAATTTTATGTCTCCCGAACAGGCGCGTGGTCTGGAGCTCGATGGCCGCAGTGATCTGTTTTCACTTGGATGTCTGATGTATCAGCTGTTGACCGGCCGACTTCCGTTTGGGGCGCCCACGGTTCTTGCAACGCTACAGTCGGTTCAGAACCAGTCGCCAACACCGCCGCATCAAATCAAACCAGATGTGTCACAGCGTCTTTCCGATCTAACGATGTGCCTGTTGGAAAAGCAGCCAGCCAATCGTCCGGAATCAGCTCAGCAGTTGATCGGAATGCTGTCTTCGAAGCGCGAAGACTGGCCGATTGCCGTGAATCAGTATGCTGGTTCTGCCGAGATAAATATGGAGGTAACTCGTACTACCGTATCCCAAGAGCAACAACGATCCGGCGGCATGGGCTGGCTGATGGCCGGGCTGTTTTTGGGTTTGGCTGGTTGGGGAGCGTGGCTCTGGTCGCCACAGATCATTCGTGTGATGACCGACCAAGGCGAGGTCGTGATTGAGTCGAAGGCGGACGATGTAGAGGTCCAAGTGTTCGCTGATGGAAAACTGATTCGGGTGGTTGATGCGCAGACACAGCAGTCTTTCGATCTTAAGTCAGGCAAGTATACCTTTGCAGCTCAGTCATCAGGCAATGGCGAAAATACGTTTTCGATATCACCCAATCAGCTGACCATGAGTCGCGGCAGCACGCAGATCGTCAAGGTAACTGCTCCCGAGGTTCGAGAATCGCTGCCCAAGGTCAATAGATCGAAGAAGTCAAAATCACAACCACCGATACGGCCAAACGAAAAACCGGTCTTCAAGAATCAAACATTTTGGCAGTGGAAGCGGATAGCGCAGCGTGATCGAAATGCGGTGACGAGAACCGAAGCGCTAAAGGCTTGCGCAGCAACGGCTGAAACCGACTCGGAAGTCGAATCGTTGATCGAACTGACTCGAAAGCTCAGCAGAAAATATGGCAGCTGTTCTATTGGCGACGATAAAAAACAAGATCTCTATTACGAGGGTATGTTAGAAGTATTGAATACGCTTGACGTCGATCAGATCGCTAGTTTTATCGAAACCGAAATTGCAGAGGGAACGGAAGCAAGCAGACGATTTTGCTTCGGTTGGCTAGTTACGCTTAATGATGGCTTCATCCAAAACGATTGGATTTCCAAAAGAAATTCTGTACGAGAGAAGGTAGATCAGCAGTTGGGTGATGTATTGGCAAGCCATTTGGAAAAGCCGGGCAATGCGCTTATTCTAAAGGGTCTTCAATACGGTTTTGATAAAAAGAAGTTTAAGAAAACTGCTTTAGCCAAAGCGCTGAAGCAATCGGCAGCAGACCCGGACCAACGACTGCTGCTATATGAGTCGATCATCCGACTGTTGGGCGATGATCTAGAAATGTTTCAGCTGTTTGGCGATGACATACTCAATCCAAAAACCGACGCAGAAACACGTCATAAATTTTTCTACAGTATGCGTTTCATCCACTATCAGAACTGGCCACTTGCCCATCAGTGGGCGCAACTTCTCTTTGATGTTGCTGATGGTGCCTTGCGACCGGGAGATCAACGGTTGGAATTCGTACGGAATTCAGAGTATGGTAGGCAGAGGGCTGAGCACGTTCTGACCAACGTTCTTTTGTCGCTTAGTTGGCTTGAGCCACAACTGGAAGCAAGATCCAGAACCGATATGTTGCTGCCTAAATTGCAAAAACTTAAGAAGGCGGTGGAAAAGGCGGTAAACGATCCAGACATGGCAGAAGATTTTATTCCAGCAAGAACAAAGATATTGCTTGGCGATTTCGACTACATGATCGAAAAAATATCTGGCGATTCAGATGCCGAAATGCCGGAGAACGGCTTTCTGAAAAAAGGACTCTATCCATGGAGCAGCACAGATGGAAGAGTGGGCGGAGGAGATTCTGGAGGCGGGGGAGTGTTTTGATCACGCGTTTTCGTTCGAAGATTCATTTCTTTCTACTACAAGCGACAATCGATACAAGATTAGAGATGCTATGATGCACGATAAGATTGGCCTCAAGAAGTTATCATATTATCCTTGTTAGTAAGTGCTACCAAAATGCCTTCGGCTCCCAAATTCAATCCTGTTTACGACGTTGACGACTATCGTCTTTGGGGAGGAGACTGGGAACTTATCGATGGCGTGGCCGTCTCTATGACACCATCACCTTTCGGGCCTCATCAGAGTGTTGCGTCGGAAATCTTCTTTCAGATTAAGACACAGCTAAAGCAACAGAGTTGTCAGGATTGTTCCGTTCTTTACGATATAGACTGGATCGTCAACGAAAACACGGTTGTGCGTCCTGATATTCTTGTTTCTTGCGATGGCGTTCCAGCCGAACACATCACATCGACTCCTGAGCTGGTCGTCGAAGTTCTCTCTGAGGCAACTCGTATGAAAGATCAGACCGTGAAAACTGATCTGTATGCTCAGCGAGGAGTAGGTTTCTACCTTGTTGCCGATCCCATCGCAAAGACGCTGCTGATTCAAAGCCTTGTCTCTGGGAAATACTTGCCACTACAAGACGGTCAAGCCATAGAGCTTCATGAGGGTTGCTCAATTGATGTGGATTCAGCCAGCTTCTTCCTTAGCTGATCACAAACCGTTTTTTTGCTCCAACCACTATTCTGTTTCGTCGGTTTTTTCTCGGAATCGGTAACCAACACCACGCACCGTTTCAACGACCCGAGCGACATCTCCCAATTTCTTTCGTAGAGAGCGAATATGCACGTCGATCGTGCGCTCCAGCACCATCGTGTCTGTACCCAAGGCCAAATCAATTAGCTCGGTACGATCGAAGGCACGGCCCGGTTGTCGGATCATCGTGTCCAACAATCGAAATTCACTGGGCGTCAGGTCCAGCGGCCTCTGGTCTACAGAGGCTTGGTGCTTGATCCGGTCTACTCCAACACGCCCAATTGTAACGACATCGGCTCCCCCCACGTTACGATCACGGCGACGAAGCAGCGACTTCATCCGTTCCAACAGTACTCGTACGCTGAAAGGTTTCTCCACGTAGTCGTCGGCACCTAAAGAAAATCCGATCAACTGATTGGTTTCCGAGGATTTGGTCGTCAACATCATGACGGGAGTTTCACGCGTAGAATCTAACGCGCGCAACTCCCGGCAGACTTCGACGCCGTCGACAACTGGGAGCACCGCGTCAAGAATAATCAGATCCGGACTTTTAGATCTAGCTAGATTGAGGCCATTTTGGCCATCGTAAGCGCAGAAGACTTCATAACCCGAGTTGGTAAGGTTGTACTCCAGCTGGTCAGCTAAAGTACGGTCCTCTTCGATTACCAAAATTTTTGATTTGAGCATTAACGATTTGATTTGCGCAGCACGCGGTCAGCAAACTGGCAGCGGTGTGAGCGCCAAGCAGTAGCCGTCCGAGTTATTGGTCGACGGAAAAAATCAAATCAATGGTGGTGGTTCCACCTTAGCAAAAATTGCGTGTCTATGACAAGTGTGACAAAACTGACACAGGTGGAACGATGACAGTCTAATTTACGCGGAGATAAGGTGTTTAACTAGTTTGCACTATTTTGCCTATAAAGAACTTAATAAAAAATTAATGTTCTTGTCCGTGCCAACAGATTCCTCAATTTTTGGCTCCAATTTACGCTGGCTGTTGCTGACTCAAACAATGGAAGGAGCCCAAACCGACGGCCAATTCCCTCGAAGGCAACGGAACCAGCCGTCGATTAGGAAATAGTGGCGTCAGAATATCCATAGCTTTTGAGTCACTATCGACAGCTCCGAATTGAGGGACCAATACGCTCTTGTTAGTGATCAAGAAATTGCAGTAACTGGCGGGCAATCGAAGATCGCAATGTGTGATGGTCGGTGGCAGCGGTAACGGTCTAAATTGGTATTCGGTATCAATTGATTTTATTTGCTGTTTTAGTTGGGCCAGGTTGTTTTCCAGTCCAGCACGCTGTGGATCGTTGGCGTCTTCGGTCCATGCATAGACGATTGTTGAATCATCTACGAACCGCGCCAACTGATCGATGTGACCGTCTGTATCGTCCCCTAAAATAGTTGCACCCGCATCGTCGCCCGGTAGCCATAAAATTTCCTTTGCCCCCAAGAGTTTACGAAATACGGACTCAACTTGATTCTGATTTAAGTTCGGATTTCGGTTCTCGTTAAGAATGCTCGAACGAGTCACTAGCAACGTACCCCTACCATTGATCTCCAATGCGCCGCCTTCAGCACAAATGTTAGCAGGCACATTCTGGATCTTCAGTTGTTCTGCAACCTTAGCGGCGACCTGTTGATCCAAATCAAACGGAGGGTATTTGCCGCCCCATGCGTTGTAGTGCCAGTCAATCGAATAGAGCATGCCATCAAAAACATCTTTGACAAAAGTAGGCGCGTAATCGCGCGCCCAAGCATCATTGGTCGGAATATCAATCAGTTCGATATTTTCAATTTGTTGCTGGCTAAGCTGCTGTTGGTGCTGATTCAAAAGGATCTGCTTGGCTGTTTCGCAATGTTTTTCTCCTTGGCACATTACGCACGCTTTTTGATCTTCGGCGATAGCGTGTACCAAGCCGGCGAATTCTGCTTGCGCGGCATTTAAGTTCTGCGACCATGTGGCGACATTGATTGGAAAGCTCAACCACGTCGCGGCCTGCGGCGCCCATTCAGGCGGCATCGTGAGCCTAGGTTCACAGGGTGAGTTGGTTGGAGGCATGCGGCAGTTGTTTCGTCTTAGCGCTACGAATCCAAGAAGCGCTTGGTCAATCCGTCGTAAGCATCAATGCGGCGGTCGCGGAGAAAGGGCCAATGTGTTCGAGCCGTCTCGATCAGGCTCAAATCACATTCCGCGATCAGTGTTTCGGGTTGCTCACCGGCGACGCGGATCAGGTTTCCGTAGGGATCGGCGACAAACGACGACCCCCAGAACTCAATATGATCTTCGGTGCCGACGCGATTTGGAGCAATCACATAGATCCCGTTGGCGATCGCGTGGGAGCGCATCATGGTTTGCCAGGCGTCTCGTTGGCTTTCACCAAATTCGGCTTTTTCCGACGCCTGCCATCCAATTGCTGTTGGATAAACCAAAAAATCAGCACCAGACAGCGCGGTCAGTCGGGCAGCCTCGGGAAACCATTGATCCCAGCAAATGCAAATGCCGACCTTTCCAACGGAGGTCTCAAAACTACAGAAGCCGGTGTCGCCCGGCGTGAAATAGAATTTTTCGTAAAAATAGGGATCGTCAGGGATGTGCATTTTCCGGTAGACCCCTGCGATTTTGCCATCGCTCTCGATAACGACGGCCGTGTTATGAAACAATCCGGCAGCCCGACGTTCGAACAGCCCAGCCACAATCACGACATTCTCTTGCTTGGCAACAGCGCAAAGTCGATCCGTAGAAGGTCCAGGAATTGACTCGGCTAATGCAAACTGGTCGTGGTCCTCCGATTGACAGAAGTACAGGCTGGTGAACAATTCTTGC
>CAYTPS010000002.1:0-348 GCA_964439245.1 uncultured Pirellulaceae bacterium
CCCGCTAGCGGCGCGTCGTCATCTGCATCAAATACAACAGGCAACTCCGACACACTTTTGGGCATTGCCTCTGCCGTCATACAAACGCCATCAGGCAACGGACCATGATCTAACGTAATCCCGGTGGAGACCAAGTCTTTTTTTACTGACATGATTGCCGCGAAACGACCGCCCTGTGGAACAGCTATCGATTGTCGTTTCTGCGTAAATCGATCATTGCGTTTTATCGCCAAAACAACACTTGGCTTCGCCAAGCTCATCTCAATTCGATAGGGAAACCTCTCCTTAATACGATTCTGATAGTCCTTGATCCGAATATAGTAGTCGCCATCGTAAGGAACCTTGAAC
>CAYTPS010000002.1:358-41149 GCA_964439245.1 uncultured Pirellulaceae bacterium
TCCCGTTGTCTCTGTAGGGAACTTGTCCGATGTAGTTGAATCGGGCCGAGTCGAACCATCGTCGTTACCGATTAAATGCTTTTTCTTCTCATCAAAGATATTGAGATGCGGATCTAGCCCCGAGCCAATTCGTTTGGCGAATGCCTGAATGTCCCACGTTTGATCCTTCTTCGCAGAGAACTTGAAGTATTGAAACTTTGCATTTAGCCTGCCATTGATTGCGACAGGCGCTTCGACCGGCATAGCCGTCTTGAAGTCGGAGATTCTTGCGTCCTCCGGCAACTCAAAATCGTCTAAATCAGTTACACGAAACTTAACTGGCGACGGAGAAACACCGTCAGCATCGGAGACAATTACGCCACCTCGAAAGGCATCCTCTTCAGGGACATCCACATCAAACATGGCGTGCGTGTCTGGGAAAACCTGATTGAGAGAAATGTTGGTTCCCGGTTTCCCACCAGGGGGAAATACAGTTTCCGGTCTCGGAAAATCACCGATGTGCAATCGATAGTATGACTTGGGCGTACCTTGGAAAGCCGATTCTGTCACAACGACTGTGTAAGTTCCATCCTCAGGAATATTCACGGTGAAGAACCCATCCTGATTGGTCAATACGTTGTCATCCGAAAAAGCGACGGAGGGGGCATCGGAAGAGTTAGCATGATGCGGCCCCAACAGTTCAATCACCGGATCCACGAAGGTACCCAATCGCATCGATTCAATCTCGACCGACAAACGTTGGCCCTTCTTCAATTCCAAACGAAAGCGATCGACATCCTCGGCAGGAAGACTGCCGTTAATGGTTTGATTTAGCTCAACGGATTGAGCCTCTTCAAAACGATTGTTCGGTTCGACTTCCGCGACGCCAGGAAACGGACCGACGAACACACTGCGAAAATCGGAGATGCCTCGGTCGTTGCGGACCTGAGCGACGTGTTCGCCCAAACGACAATCCTCCGCCACCGCGACCACTACCTCGATAGTTCGATGGTTGATTACCTTGAACGATTTGGCGGTGATACCTTCGTCGTAAAACATAACCTCGAGGGCATTGTTGAGCCTCACCCCCAAGAACCTCAACGTGCTCTCACGCCCACGCTGAACACCTCGTGGCAGAATCAAGTGCAACTCCGGCGATGCCCCCGGCTCGACAGGCGAAGCGGAAAAGGTGACGTCGTTGACAAACATCGACCACAGCACGATCAATAGCAATCCCAACCCACTTCCAAACCTCCGGCTTAAGGGAACAGAAACGCGACGGTGGAGATCAGAGTGAATCACGAACGAAAGTTCCAAAAGATCTTGAAAATTGCAGCAAAACCGAAGTCGCCACCAACCCTAAGCGGCAATTCGAACCGCTTCTTTTAAACCAGCAGCTCCTTGCAGACGTTTCCGCCATCGACGATCTCGACAGGCCTAGCTCCCGGAGCCATCAGTTCTTTGTCGGCATTGATGCCAAGGCAAGAATAAATCGTTGTTGCCCAATCCTGTACCGTCAGAGGGTTGTCGGCCGGTTCGCTGGCGGTCGCATCAGAGCTCCCGTAAACCTGTCCTGCTTTGATGCCGCCACCGGCCAAGAGGCTACTGAAAACCTTTGGCCAATGATCGCGGCCAGCATTGGCATTGATTTTTGGTGACCGCCCGAACTCGGAAGTCACGCACACCAGCGTCTCATCAAGCATGCCACGTTCCTTCAGGTCTTCGATCAAAGCCGCGTAGGCCTGATCGAATCTGGGAACCATGTTCTTCATGCCGTTGTGAATCTTGTCGTGGTGGTCCCAAGCACCATACGTCAACGTTACGAACCGCACACCTGACTCGACCAGCCGTCTAGCCAACAGCATTCGTGCACCGGCTTGGTTACGTCCGTATTTGTCACGCAATTTTGGATCTTCTTTTTCAAGATCAAATGCTTCCCGCGCCTTTTGAGAACTGATCAAGCTATAGGCACGATTGTAAAACGTATCCACGGCATCTAGCGCGTCTGATTGTTCGCGCCGACGAAAGTGATCGTTGACAACCTCTAGCATCTTGCGACGCTTTGCAAATCGCTCGGATGAAACGCCTTCAAACAACTGCAGATCACGGACACGAAATCCCTTGTCCGCTGGATCGGAGCCGAGACTAAAGCCAGAGAACGAAGAACTAAGATACCCCGAACCAGCGTAAACATTGGGCTCGTTGGGGATCAAAACATAGGGTGGAAGATTATTGCGTGGTCCAAACTCATGCGACACCACGCTGCCCATGCTAGGAAACTGTAGTGCTGGAGACGGGCGATACCCCGTCATCATATTGTGAACTCCACGCTCGTGAGCAGCTTCGCCGTGAGTCATTGACCGAACAATGGTCAATTGATCTGCGACCTTGGCCGTTTTTTTGAACAGTTCGCCAAACCGCACTCCGCCGAGATTCGTCTCGATCGATTTGAACGGACCGCGATACTCAAGCGGCGCCCATGGCTTGGGGTCAAAAGACTCTTGATGAGCCATCCCGCCGGGTAGGAAAATAAAGATCACGGACTTGGCCGATCCTTCTTTACTTTCGTAATACTTCTGTTCAGCGCGAGCAGATTTCATGCGAAAGAAATCGGACAGCGTCAATCCGCCGATGGCACCTACGGTCAACAAGTTCCGTCGACTCAAACGGTGATCTGAACACTTCAAGGGATTCGACATCAACAACGTCCTATTCGAAGGTTTCTTTTGTATACAGCCACCGCGGGATCGCAAAAACGGCCTACCGTCGCCGGGCACCTTTAGACATCGTCAGTTTGATGGATGCTCCTCTCATGAAACCTAACTTAACCCGGTTTGTTTCGTTAACCCCCGTATTCTACTCCCTATTGGGGATTCACGTAGATAGTCCACCAACGACTGGCTCCACATGGCTGCATTTTTCCCGGTATTAGACGGATTTTGGATGAAACACATGGTGGGGCGCGTAAAGAAACCAGCCAAGGTTGCCCAATGACCCGTTAGCCATTTGGCCGATTTCGGCAGCAGTTTCGCGGCGAAGATTCAAAACTTAGCCCAAGGATTTTACTTCGCATCAAAGTTGGGCGGTTAGAGCTAAAGTTTGACGGTTGGGTTAGGGTAACTGCTTTTAGGCTTTTTTCAGAAAGTTGGGATGCTTCGGGTCGATGAAGAAAGAAGGGCGGCAGGGGCGGCCCGGTTTGAGTAGGCCAAGTCTATGACCACGGATGATTTGTCATGTTTGCAAAATATAAGTTCAAAAGCCTGTTGATTTTGGTGCTGGCCTTGTGCGTGAACTTTGCCACCTGCGATTGGGCAGTAGCTCAAAACACAGCCTCATTCGTGCAAATGCGCAGTCTCCCGCCGGTGACACCTCCCAAGCATCCGGAAATCAGAAAGGCCGCGCGACTGATAACGATTAAGGAAGAGAAACCTCTTCCGCCGAAACGTCAACTCAGCAGAGCGCGAATCGTCAGCAAGAAAAGTACAAAAGCACCAGTACCAACTCAGCCACAGTCTAAAGTGGCGGTGGCGCCCCTTTCGCCGAAGGAACTAGTGTCTCCTCCGGTACCCCCACCACAATCGAACGTTGTTGAAAATTTACCGTCAGCCAACGTCGACTCAAGTTTGGGCTACTACACCGTATCATTCGCCAACTCTGCGGCAGGGCCTCAATCTGAAGAGGACTTGAGTGCCCTCGAATCCGAATCGGAGCCTGATTCTCCAATCTTAGGCCAGTTAGAAACTGAAGATCCAACATCAGATGGCAATGAAGAAGATCGCGAATCAAGTGAAGCAGATGATCTAGACCTTGCAGACGACGAATCAGCAGACGAACTCAACGACGATGATGAAAACGATACGCCGGTTGCACAAGCAGAATTCGGTAGATGGCCAAGTAAATCCATTCAGGAAGTGTACATCGATTTGGCCGAATACGGTGACGAAGTGCCTGAGGATCGCTCAAGTAAGTTATATGAATCTTCACAAAGATTTGATGGCAATATTCCGGCAACGGAAAAAGTATTCGCTTGGGCTGCTCCGAACATCGGATACCAACAACTGTATTTCGAAGACGTAGCCCTAGAGCGGTATGGGCAGACCAAAGGACTGGTCAAACAGCCTTTTGTTTCAGCAGGAAGATTCTTAGCCGACACATATTTTCTGACCACGCGTGCCTTCCGGGATTGTCCAGGATCCTGCGACTCACCACTGGGCTTTTGTCGCCCCGGCTCCCCGTCGACCATCGCCAATGGTAGCGGTTGCGGCTGTGCCTTCCTACACAAGCCTCAAGGTGAATGTAAGTCATGCCAGTAGGATCCGACCGCACACTTTGGTAACGTTGGATTCTGATAACGGCCCAATTGCAGTCATGTCCAGTCCTGATGATTAGAACGGTTGTGCCCGTCAATCAGCTCCCGGCAGCACCGCTTCGGTCTTGAAGCCAGTTTTTTGATAGCACATTCAAGTATCCAATCCGATCGATCGATACCTCATCGTGTGGACACTAACACAGCGGATCCTCACCGCGAGTACCTTTCCACTGGTCAGATCAGATACCCAGCTCGACGCCGGTAGAAGTAGACTCTCCTGCTTGGTTTTACGTTTCTGCCAAGCCCAACCATCATTCTTCGAGATCTCAATGAGCCGAACTGCAACAATGGCTACCGGATTCTTTTTGATCTTGGCGGGCATTCAATTGCATATGGTGGAATCGTTCACTTTGACACCGCGCATGTCGCACTTCCTCAACGACACCTTTTCTCAACAAGACCATTCACTGGCTCCCAACATCGCGACTTCGGGAGATTTTTCTAGTCCTAGACAGAACTACAACTCACCCTATTACCAAGCGTCCTACAGTCAGCCAGGTGGTAATCAACGTCTTGCGTCCCGCCCAGTCGCCACGATTCGAAGTTCGGGACAGGACACCATCACGCCACCGCGGTGGTTCTGTTGGCCAGTGCTGTTCCTAGGCGCTTTCCTTTTGCTTCAAGGAGCAATCAAGCCTCGGCACTAACTACGATAAGGCGACCCATAACGAAACAAATGGCCTCTCATTGAGAGAGGTCCTCCCCACAAAACACTAGCTTGAAACGCAAGCGGATGATGTCTGGTCTATCATCTGCTGATGTTTCGGCTAGTGTTTTTTTTCGTTTCGCAACAAGCTGGGCGGGGCAAATGTGAAAAGCGCATATTAAAAAGCTTCCCAAGTGTTGCCACGCAACCTATGATGGAGTAGGTCGCGGGGATAGATCACCCTACAGAGACCGACATTAACTGTTCCAAGATTCTTAAGCCCGGTAGAACCATGGGAAATTTTAATTGCCTTGATTTTGAAAACGTCCAAAATGTGGCCGTTGTTAAATTTAAAGACCCCAAGGTCATGGATCCTGAACGGATCGAGCAACTGGGAAAAGAACTATTGGCGTTGCTGGAGGACGACAGCAATGAAGACATGGTCGTGAACTTCGAGAACGTAAGCTTCTTCTCAAGTGCCGCGATCAATAAACTGATCGTCTTGGAAAAACACATTCGTGCACGAGGCGGTGAAATCAGGCTGACTAACCTTCGGCCCGAAGTCCGTGATCTTTTCAGCTACACCCATCTGGATGAAGTCTTCCAAATCCGTGAAGACGAGAAAGAAGCGCTCGAGTCGCTTCGAGACTGATGCCTCCTGCCCGCTTGCGCCCCTTGCCCCAGACTCATGAATACCGACGACTGATGAATGCCAAAGATTGGAAATGGACTCTCGATCGCCAAGTCTCATCGAATCCGGACGTCTGCCCGAAAGTGATCGGCCCGCTGTTGGAGGCATTGGAACAATTCCAATGGAATGAAGATGATCGGTTCGCGATTCGGATGGCGGTCGAAGAAGCGCTGATGAACGCCATCAAGCACGGCAACGAAAGCAACCCAGACAAACCTGTCCATATCGTCCTCAAAATTTCCGACACAGAATTCTACGCAAAGATCACTGACCAAGGCATTGGCTTCGATCCTGAAAACGTTTGCGATCCTACACTGGACGAGAATGTCAACAAAGCTTGCGGCCGGGGCGTGATGCTCATCAAAAATTTCGTTGACACGGTCTCTTACAACGCGACGGGTAATGAAGTCGAAATGACCAAGCAGCGTTCATCCAACGCACAAACCAATCAATAGTGAAGTACTGTGCCTGATTCCTCTGATTGCGTGCCGGTCGAATCGATTGACAGCCAGTCCGCATTTAAAACACTCACCGACTCAATTGCATCTGCCAGCAAGCGGCAGCCGTCTTGGACACGCGACGACTGGCCGACGGAGCAACTTTCATTGATCGCCAACGCGCAGGTCTACCGCTGGTTCGTGGACCAACGCAACGGCGGGCTAGAATGGTCAGCCAGCGATATCGCCAAGGGTTACATCGCGCTAGGATCGGCCTGTCTAACTTCCACGTTCATCGTCACACAACGCGTCGCCGCGCTTAAACGCGTGGCATCTTGCGACAACGCTGAATTAAAGCAACTGGTACTGCCGGGGATGCTTGACGGATCGGGCCCGGGAACGGTCGGCATTTCCCATCTGACCACCAGCAGGCGTCACACAAAACAACCCGTCATGCGAGTCACGCGCGAGGGTGACCATTGGCGGGTAAACGGGTTCGCACCTTGGGTGACTGGCGCAAGTCACGCCAAATGGTTGCTAGTGGGAGGCGTTCTCGAGGACGGCAACGAAATATTATTTTTGTTGCCAACCAATGCTGCCGGCGTAAAAATCGAGAAAGGGTTTGAGCTGATCGCACTATCAGCCAGCCACACAGGCGCCGTAAAGTGTAACTCAGTGATCCTACCTGACGCCAACGTGGTCATACCGCCGCGGGAATCAGTTTTGGCCACATCCAGCGGCACCGGAGCCGGTAGCGTGCAGACGTCAGCGTTGGCTTTGGGACTGGTCCGTTCGGCGATTGACTTTATCCGGGAGGAATCCGATGCGCGGCCCGATCTAACCGAAACGGCCCAATCGCTTGATCAGCAATTTGATCTGTTGTTTGACTTGACGGTGAAAGTCGCTGACGGAGCTTTCGAACATAGCGGGAAACTGCGGGCTGATGCCAACAGCCTTGCCACACGTTCGACTCAGGCAGCCATGATCGCAGCCAAAGGTGCCGGATTTGTCGAAGGTCATCCAGTGGGCCGCTGGTGCCGCGAGGCTTTGTTCTTTCTGGTGTGGAGCTGCCCACAACAAGTCGCCGAAGCCGGTCTGTGCGAACTGGTCACCCTTCGGTAAGCACTTTTCTTTTTCCAGCGTAGTAGATAGAAGACGTGCGGTCTGACTGCAAACGAAATGTAGGGTTGCATGAAAGGAATCCTATCGCGTTGCGATCGGCGGCCTTCGACGGAACAGCTTCTCCCAATTTGCATTCAGCCGATCGACTGCATTTCCAATCTCTACAGCACTCCAATGCCCTTGGTAATCGACATCGGCCAACCCCAGACGCGCCAATTTCCCCAGCGCGTCGTGAATCTCAAAGTCCACCTCCACATCAGTTTCACGTATCAAGTACTGTTCTACCATCAATTCAATTTCGTGCTCGGTCATGCCCTCGGGGGACGGGCGTGACTCAGTCCTACTGGCGGCAGGCGAGCCAACCAAGCAGTCGGATCCAGTACGATCCCAAAGCAACATATAGCACAAAATCGTCTCGAGCAGTTCTTGCTCTTCAGCCTCGTTTAGAATGCGATATATGACGCTGGAGTTATTGTCTAGGTTCTTCAAGTAGAGACTACGAGTGAGCCCAAACTGGTAATTTTTTTTCGTGCGGAAATAGCTGAGCACGGATTTCACCAGATAACCAACAATCGCCCCAAGAAACACCAACCACACCAGAATGGATTGCAGAGTAAACGCAACCGCCAACACAATCGCGCCCCGCAGCAATTTAAAAATGGTAATTGCCGCGCCAGAGACCGTTGGCAAGATGATCTTTCCACGATCGATCATGGAAAGTTTAATCTTGGTTCCCGGTAACAGAGTTTCCAAATCGGTTTCAGGAATGTTCTTGAATGTCTTAAGGTAAACTTTTGAAGCGTCAATCGATTCATCCAGCTGGCGGTCCGATTTCAGGCGGAATGCCATAATCAGCCTTTGAAATTCAGGAAGCTCGATCAACTCTTCACGATAAAAGTTTTGCCAACGTCTGCGACGCGCCTCCACGACTCGATATCCGCGTGCGAATATTTCTAGACGGTCGTAAAGTTCAAAATCAACTTCCAGTTTTATATTCCACTGAGCCCCCATCGAAACCGCATTTTGGATCTCTTCGCGAGAGAGCTTTTTGTAGTGTGCACTGTAAAGCAGTCCCGAAAGCTCATCCATTAGGCGACCGACTTGACGGTTCCGCGCTTCGCCCGACAGCTCTCTAATTTCAATCGAGTCATCATCTGGATCCAAAGGTCCGTAAAGCTCTTCCAATCGAAGCAACGCTGAAAGGTGTTCAGCATGAAAAACCGATTGCAGACGTTCGCAGAGCTGTTTGAAATCGTGAGCGTTAGTGCCTTCGAGGTCTAAAGTCTGTGCGATCTTCAGTTTTAGATCGCCGTAACGCAGTGGGATAAAGGTGCGGCGCTCTTCAAGGCGCGCAGCGATCGGGTCTTGATCAATCGTCCGGACGACAATCGGATCCCCTGACTCGGATCGCTTTGCTTCGCGCTGATTCTTTTTGTTTGAACGAATGTCCAATGTAGCTTTCTCTAGGGAAGTGGCATTGGGATGTGGGGCTGCAACAAGTTTGCCACACATCCAGTAGCGAATACTGGCAATTCGAGCTGCGAATCGAAATATCGGCGATTTTCGCTGTGCAAAGTGGGTAATTTGCCGAGCCGAATGTCGGTTTTGCCGAGGATTTGGCGAAACGACCGACTCAACCAATTGAAATTCTAGCCGAGAGGTAATTGCGTAAATCATTGATGAACTTTCACGTCCATCGAACCATCGTCCCCTAACGCCGTACCACCTGCCACACCACCACGGCCAGAAAAATCATCCACAAACCGTACACCACGCAATAAGACCGAAATATCGCTCTGCCAGCCAACCATGAAGGCCGACTCTCAATAGAGCGTGTGTCGTTTGGAGCCATCAGCTAAGTGGAACCTCAAAAGAGACCAAGAGCGCATAAAAAAACCTTCGGCAACTTCGAGTTCCAGGGGGGCTCAGAACTTTTCCGTTAATCCGAAGGCGATTGGATTGAATCCGACGTCAGCATCCGTGCTTCAGTCGGTTCTGTTTTGCCAATCGCAGAGCCCACTGCTTCAACATCCGTGTTGCCATCAGTGAACGCTTGATTCGAATCGATTGAATTAATTCAAATCAGCAATCAGCAAAACAATTCCATTTGTTCTTTGGTAGAGCTGGAATCAATTGATTCCTGCTCTGATGGAGGGCAAGTTATGGGATTAAGAAAACACGGTCAAGGCAGGTTTCTTGAATGAAACTTTATTTTTTTTGAAGCTTTTTTTTTACAATCTCATCCGCATCTTGATTAAAAAAATGACGCACGAAACCTTGAAAAACACGGGAGCAAAGGTGGCCTAAATGATTTTGTGCTTCGCGCAAATACCAATTTAGACTTTTGTAATTGCTATCATACGAACCGGCGAAAGCACGCATCTATACCGCTTAATTCGCTCAGACTTGTATGCGTCAAATTACCGAATTTGACTTCTTTTCAGCAACTCGCAATTTCGCGCTACGTGAGCGCGGGTTTTCTTCTAGCTCTTCAGAACTGGCTTGGATCGGTCGCCTCGTTAGATTCTCTAGCGTGTCGTTTTCCGCAATGGCCTGCTTCGCAATCCGATCCTCAAGAGAATGAAAACTGATCACCGCCAAGCGTCCGCCAGCATTTAGTATCTGGGGAAATCGCTTCATCGCGACTTTAACCCATTTCAATTCATCGTTGACCTCAATCCTTAGCGCTTGAAACGTACGTGTCGCTGGATCGATCGAACCTTTCTTGCCGGGCGGCACGCAACTTCGGACCAGTCTTGCCAAATGGGAGGCTGTTTTGATTTCGGTGTCCTGTCGCCAGGCAACGATCTTTCGGGCAATCCGTCTGCTAAGCCGTTCTTCGCCGTACTGATAGATGATGTCCGCCAGATGTTTCTCGCTCATGCGATTGACAATCTTCCATGCTGCCACACCTTCCATAGGATTGAACCGCAAATCTAAAGGACCATCGGACTGGAAACTGAAGCCCCGATCGCTGTCGGCCAGTTGATCACTCGAAAGCCCAAGATCCAACAACACGCCATCAACGGTTTCGATGCCCATATGAGCCAAATGCTCCGGTGCATCCGCGTAATTCGAGTGAATAAACGTCGCCCGGGGATCATCGATCAATTCCTCAGCGGCTTCCACGGCCTCTGGATCACGATCGAAAGCAATTAAACGCCCCTGTGGTCCCAGCCTTTTAAGAATTTCTGCTGCATGTCCGGCCCCGCCGAGCGTCCCGTCGACAATCACGCTAGATGCATCAATGTTCAGGCCTTCAAGCACTTCGTCCATCAGTACGGGAATATGAATCGTCAAAACAGGCTCAACTAAAAGAGTTTGCGGGTTTCGAAGTTTTACAGGAATGTAAATCTTTTCACCGACAGTGTATCCAAAAACGGGCATTTTCGCATCGTTGGTGCGGTGGATTACAGTCGCTTCGCAAACGTGTGACTAGCATCGCCAGTGGTTCGGCATCAGACCGAACAACATATAAAGTCACTTTGCCTCCTCTTCTACTTCTCCCACCATCTAATAGTTCAGCACCTTCCATGCCTGACGTCATCGATCCATCGACCGAAAATCAACCAGCACCCGTAGCGCAAACGTCGCGGCAGAGCGGCGAATCTACCAATCATACGGCACCGCTTCAGCCCGACCAACTTAAGCGCGGAGATTGGTTGCAGGTAAAAACGGCCTCTGCAATCAGCGACACAATTGACATCGATGGCACGACCGACGGTCTACCGTTGATGCCGGAGATGCTGCGGTTCTGTGGACAGCGTTTTCAAATTTCGCATTTCGCCAACAAAGTCTGCGCTAACGTTGGCCAGGTTGAGATTCGCAATCTTCAGAGAGTGGTCGTTTTGAAAATGAATCGTTGCGATGGCTGCTTCCACGGCGGCTGCCAGATGGCTTGTGAGCTTCTTTGGAAACTTGACTGGTTGGAACAAGTGCCGCCCGAACAACAGGATCCCGATGCGGGTGAATTGGCTTCGTCACATGATTCAGAACTGACCGAAAAATTGGTCCAGCTGTCCTCTGGCACACCCAACCAAAAACGGGCCAAATCCAGCGGCCAATATTTCCGCTGTCAAGCAACGGAACTAGGCGCCGCGAGCCGCCAGTCTTCCCCGCTACATTTTGGTCAGTATTTTGTTGACCAAAAAACCAATGGAACTTCTTGGAGTGCCATTATCGGGTTCTTCACGCGGCTGTTGATCAAAAAGGCACTTCGGCGCAGTGACAGTGCCGTAGGGCCGTGCAAACGCACCCCCGTTTCTACGCTGAACCTTCAGCCGGGCGATCGTGTCAAAGTAAAGTCGCTACGGCAGATTGTAGAAACACTCGACAAAAACGGCTGCAACCGTGGACTGTGGTTTGATCCGGACGAAATGAGACCTTTTTGCGGTAGAACGCTCACCGTGACCCGCCGCATCGATCGCATCATTGATGAAGGCACCGGTGAATTACTTGAGATGAAGGTGCCCGCAATTGTGCTCAACGAGACGCAGTGCTCGGGACTTCATCGACGGTTCTGTTCACGAGCGATGCTTCATTTCTGGCGAGAAGTCTGGCTGGAACGCGCCTGCGGCTGAATCAACCGGCCGCTTTTTTTCCCGATTGCACAATCTTCCCGAGCTCGTCTGTGAAAATTTCTCTCACCACGGCTATATTATTGCCCCATCGTAAGGTGATATTTGACATCAAAGGAAGAAGATTCGATGAAAGTTGGTTTGGTAGGTTGGCGTGGCATGGTCGGTTCTGTGCTGATGCAACGCATGCGGGACGAGCAAGATTTTGCTGCAATCGATCCTGTATTTTTCAGCACCTCGAACGCAGGCGGTGAAGCTCCCGATGTCGGCAAGCAAACATCTGTCCTTCAAGACGCCAAAGACATTGATGCTTTGTCTCCAATGGACGTCATCATCACGTGCCAAGGTGGCGACTATACGAAATCCGTTTACTCGAAATTAAGAGAAACAGGTTGGGAGGGGCATTGGATCGACGCCGCGTCGGCACTTCGCATGGAGGACGAGGCCACCATCATCCTTGATCCAGTCAACCAAAGTGTCATCGATCGAGCGATGGATATGGGTTGCAAAACATGGGTGGGCGGCAACTGTACCGTCAGCTTGATGCTGATGGCACTAGGCGGATTGTACGAAGAGGGTTTGGTAGAGTGGATGTCAGCAATGACCTACCAAGCCGCCTCGGGCGCCGGTGCCAACAATATGCGTGAGCTGTTAAAGCAAATGGGTGTGGCCAGAGATTGTGTCGCCGATGAATTGGCGACACCATCCTCTGCGATTCTCGACATTGACCGAAAAGTGGCCGCCACGATGCGCGGCACTGATTTTCCAACGGAGTATTTTGGCGTACCTCTAGCCGGAAGTCTAATTCCCTACATTGATTCACAATTGGAAAACGGGCAGTCACGTGAGGAGTGGAAAGCTCAAGCTGAAACAAACAAGATTTTAGGACACGCGGCCGACACGATTCCCATCGACGGCATCTGCGTACGCATCGGCGCGATGCGATGCCACGCTCAAGCGCTCACGATTAAGCTCAACCGTGACATCTCTGTCGGTGAGGTTGAGCAGTTGCTGGCCTCTCACAACCAGTGGGTGAAAGTTGTTCCCAACGACCGCGATGCATCCATCAGTGATCTGACGCCGACGGCTGTTACGGGGACTCTCTCGGTACCAGTAGGTCGGCTGCGAAAACTGAATATGGGAGACCAATATCTGGGAGCGTTCACTTGCGGCGACCAATTGTTGTGGGGGGCGGCAGAACCTCTTCGGCGAATGCTAAAGATATTGCAGGGTTAACTTGCAGATGTTTTCACGGGAGTGAGACTCGGTAGCACTTAAACGACTTGCGTGCATCGCGTTTTTCAAGGGGACTATGTCACGCAAAGCGAAAGCGTGCTCAGCCTACAGGTGAGCGTAGCACTCAAACTAAATCTCGTTTGAGCATTATTGAGATACCGCGGATCAACTTAGTCAATTCTACTTAACAAAGACAAAGAACAATGGCACTGACTGAATCAACAATGATGAAATTGGGCTCTAAGGCCCCGAATTTCTCTCTCCCTGCAACTGACGGATCAACTGTTACACGCGACCAGTTTTCTGGCAAACCGCTGCTGGTTGCGTTTATCTGTAACCATTGCCCGTTTGTGATTCACGTTGCCGGCGCCTTGAAAGAGGTGACTGACAACTACGCCGATCAAATCGGTGTGGTCGCCATTCAAAGTAACGACACCGAAAACTACCCTGCCGATTCGTTTGAGAAAATGAAAGAAGAGGTCGCTAACCGTGGCTACGGTTTTCCGTATGTGCTTGATGAAGACCAATCAGTCGCCAAAGCGTACTCAGCCGCTTGCACGCCGGACTTCTTTTTGTTCGACGAGAACCACAGCTTAGTTTACCGAGGTCGTTTTGACGAAACGCGTCCAACACGCATCGAGTCCGGCGTTTATGACTCGGAGAAAAATCCCGCAACAGGCGCCGAAATGGTTGCCGCGATTGAAGCCGTGTTGAACAAGACCGAAGTGCCACAGAAGCAGTACCCAGCAATGGGCTGTAACATCAAATGGAAAGCGGGCAACGAACCCGATTACTTTTCCAGCTAGAGAGCATCAAAGCCAATTTTCGATGTACTGGGCAAAGCCACGAATCCTTTCGAGATATTGATTTCTCTGACTGATGCTGATTCGTAGCCTAGCCCTTTAGCCAACGCTCCTAGCTGTTGACTATTTCCCCACCTTCGGTTCGGCAATGTAAACCGCCAACGACTTGAACGGCAGCGTATGGCTTCCGGACTTGGGCAACAGCGGTCCGTCAAACTCTGGATAGATATCGCCCGGGGTTTCCATTGCCGTATCGATAAACAGTCGCCAAGCCTTGGATTTGGCAATCGCGGGGATCAAAAAACGACATCCGGCCGAACTTGAGTTGAACATCAGCAAGATGTCACGGCCAGCCTGAACCGGGTCTTCTTCTTTTCCGGGTGCCGACAGCAAACAGATGATCGGCAGCTCGTGGGAATGCCAGTCAACGGCCACACCGAGCGGACTGTACCAGCTCACATCCGGCCAGCCATTCTTGCCCGATGGTGTGCCGGTCAAGAAGGTATGCCGCCGCAAGGTCGGTTGGTTTTTGCGGAATTCAATCAAGCTTCTGCAAAACCTGACCATCTCCTTATTCTCTTTCATCGTCGACCAATCCAGCCAACTGATTTCGTTGTCTTGGCAATAGGCATTGTTGTTTCCGTGCTGCGTACGCCGGAACTCATCACCAGCCACCAGCATCGGTACACCCTGAGACAACATCAGTGTCGCCAGCATGTTCTTGATTTGACGATTTCTCAGGCTGTCGATGACAGGCTGATCTGTGGGACCTTCGACACCGAAATTATCACTGAAATTATTGTTGTCTCCGTCGCGGTTGTCTTCACCGTTTGCCAGATTGTGTTTGTGACTGTAGCTGACCAGATCGTTCAGGGTAAACCCATCGTGAGACGTGATGAAGTTAATACTACTGCAGGGCGGTCGACCGCCTGGCTGATACAAGTCGGCCGATCCCGATAGGCGCGTTGCCAAAGCACCGCGTGTTCCAGCATCACCTCTCCAGTAGCGTCGCACGTCGTCTCGATAACGTCCATTCCATTCTGCCCATCGGTCATCGCCAAATGAGCCGACTTGATACGCGCCAGCGGCATCCCATGCTTCAGCGATGATTTTTGTATCGGCCAACAGCGGGTCTTCTCCGATCGCTTCAACGAGCGGCGGGTTAGGTACAAGATGCCCAGATCGATCGCGCGAAAGAATCGACGCTAGATCAAAACGAAACCCGTCAATGTGGAAGTTGTGGACCCAGTATCGCAACGAGTGAAAGATCATCTCGCGCACGATGGGATGGTTTCCATTAACCGTATTTCCGCAACCTGAATAATTCTTGTAGTATCGCTTGTCGCCCTCAAGCATGTAGTAGACCGAATTTTCCAGACCTTTGAAGGACAACACTGGGCCGCGCTCGTTGCCCTCGCAAGTGTGGTTGTAGACTACATCCAAAATGACCTCGATGCCAGCCGAATGCAGCGCCTTGACCATCTGTTTGAACTCGTTGACCTGAGCCCCCGGAGTTGGGTCAGTCGCGTAGCCTCGATGTGGCGAGAAGAACGCCATCGTGTCGTATCCCCAGTAATTGGCAAGCTTCTGCTTTTTACCGTCGGTACTACGGATGGGAAATTCGTGAATCGGCATCAATTCAACCGCCGTCACCCCCAATGATTTGAGGTACGGGATTTTATCGATCACGCCCAAATAAGAACCCGGCGCACTCGATTCAGAAGTCTCACTTTTGGTGAATCCACGGACATGCATCTCGTAGATCACCGTTTCGGACAGATCGCGTCTTAGGTGTCGATCGCCAGCCCAATCAAAGTAGTCATCAACCACCACACAGCGCGGCGGTCGAATAATTCCGTCGTCGCTTGGCTGAAACTCACCCGCAAGCGCTTTGGCGTAGGGATCAATCAACCGCGTGTCTGAATGGAAACGCATTCCACGAGCAGGGTCAAAGGGCCCCGAGGCCTGGAAATGGTACAATTGCCCGGCACCCAGCTTCGGTACGAAAATGCTCCAAATGTCTCCCCAGCGGTCTTGCGTTGGGTCAAAATGAATGATCTCCTCAGGTTCACGTGCCTCGACGTCTTTGTACAAAAGCAAGCGCATTTCAGTTGCATTGCGGCTGAAAACCACAAACTGAACACCGCCTTCTTTCAACACTGCACCGTATGGCAGCAAATGATTGAACTGAAATGACGGGTGATCGTGAACGTCTGTCATAATAGCGCTGTCATCCAAAGAGGTCGCGTTGATCGCCAAACGGAGTTATTGTTACCGGATTTGTATTGAATTCAAAGACGGCAGACCAACTTTCGCCCCCTAAATACCATGAGCCTTTTTGCAGGAACCAAATTTTATCAGGAGCCCAAGTGCGAACGTTGTGGGCTATTGGAGGCCGAGTGCCAATGTCCGCCGCTGAAACCAGAACAGAAACTGGTCCCACCCGAAAAGCAAACTGCCAGAATCCGCAAAGAAAAACGGCGAAAGGGTAAAACGGTCACCGTCATTAGAGGTCTTATGGCGGAGGACAACGACTTTCCTAAACTCCTGAAGCTGCTGAAGAACAAATTGGGATCAGGCGGTTCAATTCAAGAAGACTCGATCGAAATCCAAGGCGACTGCCGAGATCAAGTCGCAAAGCACTTGAGCTCAATCGGATACAAGACGAAAATTGATTCTTGAACCACACCGGTTCGGACAGCCTTCTAAACCCAATACCACAACCACCATGTCCAAATCTTCTATTCCATCGATCGACAATCCGGGAGCGGTCGACCTCGAGATCAAAGACGCGCAGGTCATTTTCAAGACCGTCTGGAGCGATCTAGAGGAAGAAATCGGCCACGAAAACCTGCGGTTCCCCAAAGAACTGATTTTACTTGGCGGTGCTCCGGGATCCGGTAAAGGCACTCATACACAGTTCATCACTGACGCCCGCGGGCTAACCTGTCCGCCGATCGTCGTCAGCGATTTGTTGAACACTCCCGAGGCCCAACGCATCAAAGACCAGGGGCAGATGGTTGGGGACAAGGAAGTGGTAGGTATCCTCTTGCGAAAACTGCTCGAGCCTGAATTTCGCGATGGAGCAGTATTGGACGGATTCCCGCGCACGCGCGTCCAAGTGGAGTGTTTAAAGATGTTGGTTGACAGGATCGACCAATTGCATGATGAGTATTCTGGCACGCCGCAGTCGATCCACTTCCGGCGTCCGACGATCCACGCGATGGTTCTATTCGTCGCAGAGAAAACGAGTATCGATCGACAACTAAAACGTGGCTTTGAATCAGTTACACATAATCAAGAGGTTGAAGAGACGGGCATTGGAGAAAAACGCCCGATTCGCGCGACGGATTTAAGCCCCGAAAAAGCCGCGCGGCGATACCAAGTGTTCAAAGAAAAAACTTGGGACGCACTCCAGTCTCTCAAAGAGATCTATCACTACCACTTCGTTAACGCCGAAGGACCGCTGAAAGAGGTAGAAGCAAACATCCTGAAAGAGCTTCAATACCAAAGCTCATTGGAGTTGGACCCGAAAACCTTCGACAGGCTCGCCCCGCTTCCGCTGGCCGAAGAGATCATCGTTCACGCGCGGCAAGATCTGGTACGGCGACTGGACGGATACGAATTGGAGCACAACGACCTATTTGTAAAGGTCGTCAACGTAATTCAGAAAACGTTTATGCCAATCATTACCCGACACGCGCTTTCGGGACGCGCGACGGTCAATTCCGAAGACGAAATCTTCTCTCAGCCGCTGGCTTTGTCGATGCTGATCGATATTTTTTCCGAGCGCGGTTTCCACGCGACGATCGACAAAACAATCCGCGAAATACCAGAACGCATTGACCTGAAAACCGGAGAGATCATTAAACGCCAACGGATGGTCTACCGAATCCACATTCGATTCAAGGGATCCGAGATTCGCCGCGGTTAATGCGGTAAGTCTTCATCAAAAGTAGCATCGCTGCCTACGATACCTCATCGTCGTCACAACTACCCGGGCTAGACGCGTGTTCAACTTTCTTTTGTTCCAAGTAGTCCTTCATCAGCTGCTTGCGGTTAATTTCCTTCTTCCGCGTTATCGCTTGCAGACCGACTGAATACATGTCAATCAAAGCAATCCCGAAAATGGCTAACAGTGTTAGCAGGATGATTAAGATGAGGCTGGCAAACTGACGTGGTTCAACGATCCACTTCAAGGATGCGATCATCAGTCCCAACGAAGAAATCAAACCGGCCACCAAAATCCGACGACGATACTTACGGTTTTCGAAGATGATTTCACCGCGGTTCAGAGGTTTCTCAAACGTCTCCTTAAACGCGCGTTGATGGGAGAACATGGCCAACAAACCACCAACGAATGTGACAACGCCAAGCACCAGCGAGAGATCACGCGATACTTCGCTGACTGCGATCAAGTTGTAACTGAAAAAGTCCATCATTTGCGGTGTTTAATGTGACGGGTGGGGCGCGGCGAGTTGCTGCATTTCAGCCAGCCATTGTAACAGTACTGACCCGACAGTGCCCAGTGATCTGGCAGAACAGTTTTCGACGACGTCGGCTTCGGTATGCCAAAAAGCATGTTTGCGCCTGGCAGAAGGAAAGTCAAAATCGATAATGTCGCAAGTAGGAATCCGGGCGATCTGATTTAGCGGCAAATGATCGTCGCGCAATAAGTGCTTTTGTTTGGGAACGAACTCCTTAACCTTCATCCTTGCCGCCACGTCCCAGATGCTTTTGGTCAACCGAGGAGCGTATTTAAGGCTGTTGCCTTCGTAAAAGATCTGAAGGTTCTTGTCACCAACCATGTCGATCAAGATCGCGAAAACATATCTTGAATTGTCTGCTTGGGCGGTGTGAAAAAGGCGCCGTTCGTTGTCAGACACTTTCGGTTCGGGGGGAAACCCAGTTCTGACGTACTGATTTGCGAAGTGCGTGGAACCAAGAAACATTGGATCCCGCCTCGCCACGTACACGTATTCTTCACCATCGAAAAACGCAAAATCAATTCCGTACTTCCCATCGTCAGTCTCTGGTGTCCCAGCCAAATCAGCGGAAGTCGCTGAAACCGATTTTGACTCTCTAGACAACTGCTTGATATGACGACCAAGCTCACACAAAACGGCTACTCCACTGGCTCCATCGTTGGCACCGATAAACACACCGTGCGGATTGCGGCGGTCAAGATCTGGAAACGGGCGGGTGTCATAGTGACAACAGAGCAACAATCTTTTGCTGCGTTGCGGATGGAAACGGACGATCATGTTGGCCAGTTGCACCTGCCGCCCGTCGAGTGGATTCCGCACCGTAAACGGCTGCATGAAAATCTGAACACCCAACGATTCAAAATGTTGTCGAATGTAGGCTTGTTGCTGAGTCATACCGCGTGAGGTACTGAAGCGCCGACCAAAAGCGCAAACATTTTCCAAATGTTCAAATGCTCTGTCCGCGTCGAAGGCGGGCGCGACCTCCTCGGCGGCGGGTACGGCAACCGTCTGCGCAGAGAGGGTACCTACTACACTTAAGGATGCAAATAAGCTCAACATCACCATCGATCGCACGACGAAAGAAGCGGCAGGACCTGCGCCAGCCAACAACACTTCAAACCGCTGAGAAAAAATCAGATTCCGCTCAACAGAGACGAACCAATTTAAGATGCATTTGTCTGTCATGCCGTCAGCAGAGCGTTTACCGCTGTCCTCAAGATTTGTATCTTCCATGGAAATTCCCACTTTAGTAGCAGGCACCGCGTTTGAGAAAGCCAATTGCGTGGCTCGGTCTGCAATCTTATGGAAATCGGCTGAATGGCCGTGTTTTTTACCCAAACCACCAAACCGAACGTGAATTCAACAACGAATTGCCCAAAATCAAGTATCAAACAAATAATGTTGGTAATGAAAGCCTCCTAACAACGTGATTTACCTTATCACCTTGGCAGAGACGGCAAGAAATATGCGCTGAGAGAACCTGAGATAAATGCTGTTTCCCTCGGTCGAGAAAACGGATTTATAGTGCGGCACCTTCGTTGGGGTGCTATAGTTTAATAGGACGGCATGGCGGCACTTTGTGGACACCTTGGCACTCCATGCACACTAACTCTCTCTTCAAGTAAATTTCAGATTTAGCACAAATATCAGATCACTGTTTTCGAATCGTTTGTTGCACCTGGAATACTTGGGCAGATTGCTGGTTTGGATCAGCAAACGAAGACGCGAATTGAAATCGTGAGCGGCCTGACGGCGGTTCCGTTGCATTGGAGACGTGTGATGCTTGAAATCAAACATCGAACGACCGGCAAACGCTTGCTGAAGGTGAAGAACGATTCACTGACCGGCTGTAAGCTTTCTGGTTTGGATCTCGTCGGAGCAGACTTCCGCGGCGTTGACTTTTCAGCTTGTCGGATCACCGGCTGCAACCTCAGCGACAGCGATTTCACCAACGCCATCTTCAACAGCTGCAAGATGGACAATTGCGTCGTCAAACGCGCTGACATGACAGGCGCCGATCTTCGCGACGCAGACTTTTCTGACAACGTGATGGAGCTGACTAAATTTCTTAAGTGCAATGCCGAAAACGCCAAATTCCGACACTGTAGAGTCAATCGAGGAATCTTCGCTAACGGCAACTTCAAGAAGGTTGATTTCTTTTTCGCTGATTTGCGCGGCAGTTTTCGCAGTGCTGATTTAGAGGGAGCCAATCTGTTCGGTGCAGATTTAACCGGCGCCGATTTCACCAACGCCAATCTTCAGAAGGCGAACATGACCGACGCCAAAATTGCTAGGGCCATATTCGCATACACGAAGATGCAAGGTTCAATCGGCACCAACGGTCAGCCATGGGGCTTTGCCATCAAAAACAAACAAGAAAAAAAGCCATGGTGGAAAGTTTGGAACGACGCGACGGTGTAAAAGTGAAATGAGCATCAGCAGCGAAGAAGGCTCGGCCAAATTACAATTCGACGCCCAACTCTTTCATCAGCATTTTCATGTCTTCCCACACATGCGTCTTGGCTGACGGTGTACGCAACAAGTAAGCTGGGTGATAGGTCACCAGCACTTTACTTCCTCGGTACTGGTGGAATTGTTTTCGTAGCTTACCTAGCGACAGCTTCGTCCCAAGAAGAGATTTTGCTGCGACGCTGCCCAAACAGACAATGTACCCCGGCCGGATCACATCCAGTTGTCGATCTAGAAATCCGCGACAGTTTTCTAATTCGGCCGGAAGCGGGTTACGATTGTTGGGCGGACGACACTTGACCGTGTTCAAGATGTAGACTTGCTCTCGAGCGAGTGTCGAGGCTTTTAGGATCTTGTCCAACAGCTTACCGGCCTCACCTACAAATGGCTCGCCCAGGCGATCTTCATTGGCGCCTGGCCCCTCGCCGAGAAAAACGATCTTCGATTCTGGATTGCCCACACCAAAAACGGTTCTTGAACGCGTGCGGCAAAGCTCAAAACAGGCCTGGCAAGATTCGACCTCTGCCTGAATGACCGAAAGCTGCTGCTGACGTTCACCCAGCGAAAGTGATTCTCCTTGATATTCCGTCGGCGCATCAACGCGTGGCTGAGCCGTGACAATCGGTGCCGCTGCAGGCTTCGCTGGCGCGGGAGATTTTGCGGCTTTCTTGGGCTCCGCCACCTTAGCGGCCTGCGAACTAACTGCGACCGGCTGGGATGATTCTGATGAAGCAGGTTGGGCATCTGAAAAATCGAAATCCAAACCTTCCTTGGCCTCCATCAGATCCCTCACGCCAATCTGATACAGTGACTGAAGGTGCTGCTTCAGCGCGTTTTTGAGGTTTATTTGGGCCACTGGGGTTTGCCAAGTCGTATGACGAAACTGCCGAACGCGATTGTTTTAAGAATCTGAGCCAATCCGACGTTTCTGTTGGGGACTTTATTTCCGATTTCGTTACTATTTTGAAGCAAGCCGCCGAACCTGACAAGTGTTCTTTATCACCACCGCTCAGGGATTCCGCGGTACCTGCGCCCGATGTCTGAGGCGTTTGCCAATCAGGGTTTGAGCGATCGATTTTTTAAAAACGCACCTTTAGTTCCATGTTGCCTCAAGTATCCATTGTTGGTCGCCCTAACGTAGGGAAGTCCAGTATCTTCAACTGGCTGGTCGGACGCCGTTTGGCGATCGTTGACAACATGGCCGGCGTGACGCGCGACCGGATGAAACACATTGTCGAAAACGAAGGTCGGTACTTTGAACTGATCGACACAGGTGGAATCGGGATCAATGACGTCGACGAACTTGACGAGGAAATCGAACAGCAAATTGAGATTGGTATCCAAGGTGCCGACCTCTTGTTATTCGTGGTCGATGCCAAAGCCGGCCCCATTGGCTTGGACGAACGCGTTGCCAAGCGACTACGTGCACTCGACAAGCCTGTCATCCTTGTCGCCAATAAGTGTGATGGCGACAACTATGAAGTAGACGCCAACGAATTCTTTGCACTTGGTTTTGATAAACCTGTCGTTTGCAGCGCAAAAAACAATCGCCGCAAAAACCTCTTGATGGAAGCCATCAACGAAAATCTGCCTTCACAGGTTGAAATTGATAAAAAGGAAATTGCTCATCCGGACATGAAGTTTGTCTTGGTAGGGCGTCGCAATGTCGGAAAAAGTACGTTGGTCAATACGCTGGTCAATGACGAACGCATGATCGTCAGCTCGGTTGCCGGAACGACACGCGACAGTGTCGATGTCCGTTTCGAGGTCGATGGCAAAACGATGGTCGCGATCGACACTCCCGGCCTGCGGCGTGGCAAGAGCGTTCGAACGGATATAGATTTTTATGGGACGCACCGCGCCCATCGCTCGATTCGTCATGCAGACGTGACACTGATGATGTTCGACGCTGGAAAACGCATCAGCAAAGTCGATCGGCAGTTAGTCCACTACATTGAACAAAATCAGAAGCCATGCATCTTCGTCGTCAACAAATGGGATTTGATGGCCGAGCACATGCCCACCGATCGCTGGGTGGATTACTTGCACGACAATTTTACGTCGCTGTGGAATGTACCAATTGCCTTCATTACTGGGCAGACGGGAAAGAACTGTCGGCGTCTATTAAATCATGCTCAGATGCTTTACAAGCAATCGCGCTCGCGCATTGGCACACCAAAACTAAACCGAATCATCAAGGAAGCCCTTGAACGGCACCCGCCACCGATGGGATCCAACCGTCGCCGGCCGAAGATTTTCTACGCGGCACAGATCGGTATTCAGCCACCGACGATCATGCTCAAATGCAACAACCCAAATTCGTTCTCGCAGACGTATCAGAAGTATCTGCTGGGCGTGCTGCGCGATTCGCTCGATTTCGGTGAAGTTCCAATCCGGATGGTTCTGGAGAAGCGCTCGACCACCGATCCGAACCAAGAGATTCAAGAACGAATGGCGTAGCATCGGGCAAGAACACTAATCTTCTCTAATCGACACTAATTTAAATTCAGTAAGTGATGTTGAAACAAGAAGGCTACGATTTGATGGGAGCTGCGTTCGAAACCTACAACGTACTTGGCTTCGGGATGTCTGAAGAGGTTTATCAGCAGAGCCTCGAAATTGAACTCGGACTTTGGGGGAATACCTTTCTCCAGTAAATCTAGAATCGAAGTCTCGTACAAAGATCAGAAACTTACGACCTTCTATTGTCCAGACTTGCTGGTCTACAACGAAATTATCGTTGAACGAAAGGCGGTCAAAGCATTGGCGATGGAACACGAAGCCCAGTTGTTCAACTACATGCGGATCAGTCACAAGAAGGTAGGCTACCTCATTAACTTCGGATCAGCCAACGAGCTTGAATGGAAAAGAGTTATCCTGTGATTACAGATAGATCGAGTGTCTAATTAGTGTCGATTAGTGAAAATTAGTGTTCCCCCAAAACACGCTTATGCCCATCGTTTAAAACGAATGGTCAGCGTCGGGAAACTGAACTTCTCGCACTTCCTCACACCATTTCTTTGCGGCAGCCGTGATGGTGTTGCCTAAATCAGCATACGCTTTGACAAATGACGGCACGTAGTCCCCGTTGATTCCCAACATGTCGTTGCAAACGAGTACTTGGCCATCGCAATCAGGCCCCGCCCCAATGCCGATCGTGGGGATCGACAACTCTTCGGTCAATGATTTGCCCATCTCCGCTGGGACGCACTCCACCACCACCGCAAACGCGCCGGCAGCCTCGGCTGCCTTGGCATCGGTCAACAGTTCATTGAGGTCACGTTGGATCTTGTAACCACCCAACGCGTGTACCGTTTGCGGACGCAGCCCCACATGAGCCACCACTGGAATGCCGGCGGTCACCAGCGCTGCAATCACATCTGCTTGGTCGGCGCCTCCCTCCAATTTCACCGCTTGGCAGCGAGTCTCTTTTAAAATGCGCCCGGCAGCCATCACCGTCTGATGAACGCCTTGATGGTTGACTGGAAAAGGTAAATCAACCACAACAAACGCTCTTTGCGCCGCACGTCCAACCATTTCCGCGTGATAGATCATCTCGTCAAGTGTCACCGGCAACGTATTGTGATGGCCCTGCACGACCATCGCCAACGAATCACCGACCAGCAGCATATCAACACCGGCCTGATCAAGCATCCGAGCCATCGTAAAGTCGTAGGCTGTCAGCATCGTGATCTTTTGCCCTTTCTTCTTCATTTTGGCAAAAGAAGAAATGGTCAAACGCCGGTTCTTTGGTGCGGGAGTCTCTGGTGCAGATTTCTTGGCCATCGGTTTGGAATTCTCTAAGATTTTTTCAGTTCCAACCGGATGCGTGACTTCCCCGCCACTCGCATCGGTTCTAGCCACATCATACCAAAGATCAGTTAATTCTGATCACCGAAATCTCGTCCGCTGCGGCCGGCCGAGGTGATCATTATGGCAACGGCCAGCATCAACACCGAAGCAATCAAGTAGGGCAAAAACAACGTCGCCTTGAGCATTGGGATGCCCAAGCCGGAACCGAAAATTCTCGCAAGCGCGCTGACGCTTTGCCCCACGCCGAGCACTTTACCTTGCTGCGCTGGATCAGACCAACGACTCAACAACGAATATAGACTGGGCTGCAAACAGCTGTATCCGGCAACGATGATAGCCAAAGCACCGAACAACCATCCCAACGACGCAGCGTACACCGCATATGTAATCGCAGCGAATCCAGCCACCTCGATTACGGCTCCGGCGACGGCCAGTTTTTGTTCGGAAATCCTTTTGGCCAGCTGACGAACGATTCCTCCCTGCACGATCGCCACCATCAAACCGATCAAAGCAAATGTCATGCAAACTTGTTGGAATGTAAAATTAAACGGAGCATTCTCGAAGTTTTCAGATCCCTTGATCAGCAGCGACAATGTCGTTTCGAAACTGGCAAAAGCAAAAATGCAGACGAAAAACCCGATCAGTAAATACACCAAAGCCTTGGTCTGAAACGCGGCGCTCCACGCGGCTTTGTCGTACCATTTCTTGGCCTTAGGAGAAGAATCGGCGGTCTTAGATTCAGGCAAAACGAAAATGGCCATCAGCAATGCTACGGCCGACAAAGCCGCCGCCACGAACCCAGGACCGGCCCCAGGTGTTTGTTGGTCAGCACTAAACGCCACAGCAAACCAAGCAAACAGTGGCCCGAGCGTGAAGCCCAGCCCAAAGGCCATCCCGATCAGTGCCATTCCGCGGGCACGATTCTTGTTGTCGGTTGTGTCGGCGATATACGCCTGAGCCGTCGAGACGGTTGCTCCGGCGATACCAGCACCGATGCGTGTGATAAACAGTCCAGGCAAACTTTTATAAATCGTGGCAATGCCGAACAGCGTGTAAAACACCACACTGCCTAACAATCCGACAATAATGACCGGCCTGCGACCAACACGATCTGACAGCGCTCCCCACAATGGAGCGAAAATGAACTGCATGATGGAAAAAATTGCCATCAGCATACCAATCACAAATCCGCTCGTATCGGTGCCAAACTGATCGGCGTACAGCGGTAATAGTGGCAGGACGATTCCAAATCCCAACAGATCGATAAAGACAGTCAAAAAAATGACCAATAGTGATCCGGGGCGTCCAGCTTTGTCATCGTTGGGCGGCGAGGTGGTAGATTCAGTTAATGGCATTGTGAGAAAATTACTTTAGGAAACAAACCACCGAATCAAAATCTGGCCGTCGATGGAAGATGACATATCGGGTAAAAAATGTGTCACCGCACGCTGTCAAATCGATGCCTAAAATACCCTGTTGGAGCGCTTTTGCGAATCGCCAATTGGGCTGGAATCGGTTTTGATGGAAAATTGAAATCCCTCAACCATGGACCGAGACAACTTGCCCGCTCAAGCTGCCTATCCCGAATCGACACCACACCCCGACTCGAATGCCCCACGCCGCCGGCGCCGCTTGGAGCTATGGTTGGCCGGCACGTTTGCGATGGTTCATCTTGTCGCACCGCTGGTGATTGGCGAGCGTTACCCGTTTACCATTTCCCCCATGTTTTGCGATTCTCCGGCCGAATGCTGCACTTATACCGTTACCGACGCCGACGGAACAGCTTTAGATGAAGAACTCTTTAACCTTCATCTGGTCTACGACGGCAACCCGCCGGGATTAGGCATGGGCATCAAGCCCACCGAAACTTTGCATGCGTATTGTCGTCCTTGCCAGCAGCAAGAGGTAACGGACCACGTACGTACGATCATGAAGCGCGATGGCATCGCAGGACCGGTGACCGTTTCTCGCCGCCACTTGTTTCATCAAGATTACAAAATCGCCGAAGCAACCGACCAGTGGCAAGTTTCGGTCGATACGTCGAATCAAGAGGCCAGCGCCGACACGCCTGTGGAGCCGCAGCAACAATGAGCAGCCCCACCACAATCGACGCACCGACACGCCGACCAATTGCCGATTGGCTGTTGGACGCTGCAATGCCGAGATTCGGAATCATGGTCACTTGGCTGCTGTGCCTGTTCGCGATCATCTTGGCCTGTTCACCAATCGAATTCGCTGACGGTGTCAAAAGCGCTCAAGGCGCTTCGCTGTTTTCGTGGTTACCTGAAGGGCTCCTGAGAAGCGGGCCATTTTTCACCGGCGTCCGCGTTGTTTTGGCAGTCAGCGCGGTCTGTTGGATTTTGCGAGTGGGCGTGCCTGTTTCGTGCTGGATCACGACGTTTGCTTTTATGCTGATGTGGTCATTGCGGATGGAGAACCTGACCAACGGTGCTCACATTTTCAATGTCACCAATATGTTGATGTTCATTCACGCTCTGTGGTATCAGTTCTACTGGCGCGAGATGAAATCTGGCGTCGATGCCGATACGCTTTGGACAACGGCATGCTATCCACGGTGGGTGTTCCTGTTGTCGCTATTTTATTTGGGTTGGTTTCACACGCTGGCCGGTGTGACAAAAATTCTAAATTCGGGATTCGGATGGGGAAACGGAGTTTCCTTGCAACTCTGGACGGAGTTGTTTGGTAATACTGGAACTCCATTCGCACAGACGATTCTGTTTGATTCTCGGCTGACTGCGGTCATGCAAACGGGGGCTCTGGTGATAGAATGCGCCAGCATCTTGTGCCTGTTGAGTACTTGGCTGAGGTATGCAGTTGGCATCGGCCTGACCGGATTCTACATTGGCGTACTGACCACATTTGTCACCTTTGGCTTCCATTTCAATGCGGTGTTGGTGGCGCTATTTCTTCTACCGGTCGACTGGTTGATCGGATTACAATTCAATAACGAGAGTCAAGGCGAGATCGATGGCGTCAAGTAAAAACAACTCACGCGAGAAACGCCCCAGTGGATTTCCGCCGGCCGACGAACCGACGCCGCAAAAACGCTCAACCGCTTCCGAAAAAGCTCCGGGACGGTGGGGATTAAAAATCATGTTTCTGGTCGTTGCGATCGGCGGCACCTATTTGGCAATGTGGATGAAACCTGGACCTGATGTGCAACGCCTGACTTACAAAGTAGTCAACACTTACCCGCACGACACCAGCGCGTTCACTCAAGGCTTGCTCTACGACGATGGCTTCCTTTATGAGAGCACCGGGAAAAAGGGGCAGTCTTCGCTAAGAAAAGTTGAGCTGAACACAGGAGTCGTTCTTAAACAGCACAATCTGCCAGACGACGTGTTCGCCGAAGGTCTGGCACTGGCGGATGACAAATTTTATCAGCTAACATGGCAAAACAATGTGATCTACGTCTACGACCGCGACTTCAATGAACTGAAGAAAGTGGACTACCCGCATCAAGGTTGGGGGCTAACGTTTGACGGAACACATTTGATCGCCAGCGACGGCACACGTATGCTTTACTTCCTCGATCCTGAAACGCTTGAGGAAGTCAAACAAGTCAAAATCCACATGAGTGGACGTAGCGTTGGCAACGTCAATGAGATGGAAAACTTTGGCGAAGACATCTACGCCAACGTTTACATGCGTGACGAGTTGTACTGGATCGACAAAAACACAGGCAAAGTTCGGGCAATTGTTGATCTTTCTGGGTTGTGGCCCCGTAGTCAACGTAAAGGGCGCGACGAGGTTCTCAATGGGATCGCGATCGATCACGCGACAAAACGCATTTGGGTTACTGGCAAAAACGCCCCGCATGTTTGGGAAATTGAACTGACCGAAAAAAGGAAGTGAGCAAGATGAAACTCAACTGGTCTCAGTGCGCGTTGGTATTACTCTTTTTGGTCGCGTTAGCCATCGCGGCATTTGCGTATCTACCGATCGAGCAAGGCAGAGCGGTCGCTACGGCTCTTTTAGTGTTTGGATTGGCGGGCGGGATGTACGTAGGGTTTCTTTGGTCCAAAGAAGCGTCAGAAAATGATCCGGAGAGCCCCGTGATCATTGCCCAACGTCCCGATGAGATGCAGGCGGCCGTGATCGTTTCTCAACTGGAAACCGCTGGCATCGAAGCGACTGCCGTCGGCACCTTCACTTCCGGGTTTCAGGTCGAGATCGCATCGATGGTGAAGATCGTTGTCCCACGCCGACAAGCTGATCAAGCGCGTGAGGTTCTTCAGAAAGAACAATTGTAAGAGTCTGGCGTGCAAGGGCTGACTTGAACGAAAGCGTGCACAGCATGTTGAAAATCTGGCATAAGGTGATGCCTACCGATCCTGCAGCTCGGCCAATTTACGATCAATTGATTTTAAATCATCTTGATCAAGCTCTAAATCCATTGCCGCAGCCGATTGGCGAATTTGCCAATCACGTTTGGCTCCACACAAACAAGCGGTGATCCCGGGTTGATTGAACGTCCAGTTCACGACCACTTCGGCCACGGTCACGTTGTACTTGGCAGCGACCCCATCAAGCAAATCAAGAAGCTCCTGCGCACGCTCAAAAGCGGCTCCTTGAAAAACATCGTAAGTTAAACGTTTGTCCCTCTTATCAAACTCGTGCCCTCGACGAATGGCACCAGCCAAAAGCCCTTTCATCAATGGCCAATAGCTGACCACCGCTGTGTCACGTTGTTGACACCACGGAATCAGATCGCCTTGGATCTGTTGCTGAAGCATATTAAACGGAGGTTGCACCACAGAAATCTGACAGGCCGAGGCAAAAGTCTCCATCTGATCAATCGACAGATTGCTGACGCCGACACAGCCAACCTTACCCTGTTCAAGCAGTTCTGCAAAAGCACCAGCCGAATCTTCCAGCGGAACTTTAGGATCGAACGCGTGCAAGTAGTAAACGTCGATACGATCAATGCCCATTCTCTGCAGGCTTTCTTCGCACTGCGATACAATACGTGCCGGCGAGGCATCAAATTCGCGGGTCCCGTTGGATTGCCAGTGCATCCCTGCTTTAGAAGCGACGACAATATCGTGGCGCTCAGTCGGACTAAGCGCGCTGAGTGCTTGGCCCAACAAACGCTCGCTTTCGCCGTTGGCGCCGTAGCCATAGGCGTTGTCGAAGAAGTTGATGCCGCTATCAATTGCCGCAAGTAACGTCGCCAACGAATCGGCATCGTTGACGCCCAAACTGGTCATCCCGGCAATCGGCCAGCATCCCATCGCGACAGGCGAAACTTCGATTCCTGTTTTACCCAGCATACGGCGAGGAGAATTGTTTTCTGATGAATTCAAACGATCGTCCACTTTAGTTGATGGTTTCCTTGTGAAGCTTTCATCGATTTAGAAAACTACTCTGCCACGGGCCCGTTGGTTGCACGGTGGCGGTCGCCTATAATAGATACTCGTAACAATTTTTTTCAACAGCGCTACACTACGCACTCATGCCACCGATTCTACTGCTGATCCCCACCGAATCCGAGCGCGGTTTGGTGAAAGAGCGCCTCGATCTGCTCAAAACGCAGTACGACGCTGAGGTCGCTGCTTGCGGGTTCGGCCCAGTGTTGCCGGCAGCAATCACGACTGAGAAAATTCAGCAACACAGCCCACCATTAGTCATCTTGTGCGGCATCGCTGGTGCCAACGAAGCACCCTCGATGCAGGTTGGTGCCGCCTACGAGTTCTCGAAAATCAAGATTGACGGCGTCGGGGTAGGGCAGGGCACTGAATTTAAAACACCATCACAAATGGGCTGGGATCAATTCGCTGGCGATGCAAATCGTCCCGGCATCGGCGACGAGATCGACGTTGGTAGTTCTAGCGGTCTCTCATTGCTGACAGTCTGCGCGGCAGCAGGCGATCGCAAACAAGCAAATGATCGGCATCGGCGATACGCCACCGATGCCGAAGACATGGAGGCGTTCGCCGTTGCGGCGGCTTGCCAATTGCAAAAGGTGCCACTGCGAGTCGTGCGGGGAATCTCAAATATCGCGGGCGATCGCGACCATGCAAAATGGAAAATCGCAGACGCCATGAACAGTGCGATTGAACTCGTCCAGCGCATCATCGAAGAGGAGATTGCCGATGTCTAAGATCAAACTGGCCATATCCACTTGTCCTAACGACACGTTCGCCTTTCATGCCATCATGGAAAACAAAGTCGATTTGCGTGGAATTGATTTTGACATTCAACTACTCGACATCCAGCAACTCAACGATGGTCTGTTCAATGGGCAGTTCGATGTTGCCAAAGCCAGTTTCCACGCGGCGGCATTATTGACCGATCAAACGGTCGTCTTGCCGTCCGGTTCAGCATTGGGATTCGGTGTCGGGCCTCTGTTACTTGCCGCGCAAGACGAAACAGATCCCAATCAGACAACCGACGTGCCGCACTCGGTTCTTTGTCCCGGCCAACACACCACAGCCTCGATGTTGTTTAAGATCTTCTACGCCGACGCAATCAACAGCGGGAAGGTCTCTTTGAAACAAACGTTGTTCTCAGAAATTATGCCCGAGCTTGAAAACAAGCAAGCCGATTTTGGGGTCTGTATCCACGAAGGTCGATTCACTTGGCAAGATGCCGGATTGGCGTGTGTCGAAGATCTGGGAACACGCTGGGAAACCGAAACTGAATCACCGCTGCCGTTGGGCGGAATCCTGGCCAACCGAAGTTTGGATAGTGATTTGATCGAACGGATACAATCCGGCGTCCAAGCTTCCATTAAGTGGGGGCTGGACCATCCAGAACAAACCATCCCAACGATGCGAAAGTATGCTCAAGAATTCAGTGATGAAGTTCTTATGCAGCACGTCAAGTTGTACGTCAATCAATGGACCCTTGAACTAGGAGAAATTGGAGAGCAAGCACTTCACGTTTTGTCAGAAAAAGCCAAATCCTCTGGGATTGTTCCGCCAAATGCAGTCCCAATTGAAGTCTGGAAATCTGTGGGGTAGTCCTGACGATTGATCGTAATGCGTGAAGGCATCATGCAAGCGTGGAAGCCTATCCTATCGTGCGTACGGTTTGGTAGAATAAGTCGATCGATAATCTCCAAGGCCGAACAATGCAAACTCAGATAAATTTTTGGACGTTGTGGGCACTCAGCGTCGTGTTTGCAATTCTCATGGCCGCTCAAAGATCGCAAGCTGTTGCCGAGCCTCCGCCGAATTCTCAAGCACAGCTTGTCCGGCAGTACCAACAGCAGCGCGTCGACGCAATCAAACGCGTGATCAATAGTGTTGTAGCGATCTACGACGAAGATCGGGCCGGAGGTGGCTCGGGCGTGATCATCAGCCCGAAAGGACTAGCGTTAACCAACCACCACGTCATCATGGGATCCGGCATCAAAGGCTGGGGGGGGCTGGCTGGCGATCGAATGTTTCGCTGGAAACTGATTGGCACCGATCCCGGTGGCGACGTATCGCTGATCCAAATGGAAGGCGACGAGCCATTTCCATGGTCACCGTTGGGGGATTCGGATTTGGTCCAGGTCGGTGATTGGGCGCTAGCGATGGGCAACCCGTTTATTCTGACGGAAGATCAATCGCCAACAGTGACGTTGGGGATTGTCAGCGGAGTCAAACGCTATCAATACGGGGCCGGACAAAACCAGTTGGTGTACGGTAACTGCATTCAAGTTGACAGCTCGATCAACCCCGGAAACTCGGGAGGTCCGCTGTTTAATTTCGACGGCGAGGTCATTGGGATCAACGGGCGCGGAAGTTTTCAGGACAGAGGCCGCGTCAACGTGGGGTTGGGTTATGCGATTTCCTCAAACCAAATCAAGAATTTCATCCCCGATTTGATGGCCACCAAACTTGTCGAACACGGCACGCTGGATTGCAACTTCACAGATCGAAATGGAAAAGTAATTTGCTCGACGATCAACAAAGACTCTCCGGCCGCCGTGGCGGGGCTGGCGTTGAGTGATGAGCTAATTGAGTTTGAAGGGGTTCCGATTTCGACGGCCAACCAGTTTACAAATTTGATTTGTACGCTGCCCGAATCATGGCCTGCATCTCTAAGGCTGCAAACACCGACCGGGCAAATCAAAGAGATGACCGTCAGGCTGCTGGGGCTTCCCTATAAAAAGCCCAAAGTGAAGAACACGCAACGCGGTGACGAAGAACCGGGAAGCAAAAGAGAAAAGCTGCGAAAGCGAAAAATGGAGATGGTCAAGCTGTTGTCCGCCGAACCGGGAACAGTTCGTAACGCAGAAACGAACCAGCATTACACCGCCGAACTCGTAAAACAAATGCGATCTGCCTGCGGAAAGGTCGATGATGTCGAGCAAGATCGTTTCTGCGAACTGATCGATGTAATGCAGATTGCCACACCAAACGCGCGGCGAGTCTTGCGTACGACTTTGTCCGGTAGCGGACGTTGGATCGTTGAACAATTTGAGATGGCCGATCTAGACGACAACCAACTCAAGCCCGACGCCGTTGCCGCCGAAGTTTTCTTTCATGATGGAAAAACGCATTTCAACATCAGCCGCACAAGCAATGGCGATCAAGATCCGGAAGTACAACGATTGAGTGAAGTCGAGGGGAAGCTACAACTGCCGATGTTGCAAGCGCTAATCGTGGCTTCTTTGAATGAGGAAACGCCACTTTCGAAACTCGGCTCAATCCAACTTGATGGAAGCGATCAGTGTCTCGGATCCAATGCATTTCGGTTCCGTATCGATGATGCCGACGAAGACCCGTTGTACCTGTGGGCGGCCATGCAACCCAACGATGCTCAAGCCGCAGGGGAATTGCGAAAAATTTCGGCCAGTTTGAATTGTTTAGAAGCTGGAGTGGCGGCTGGTGTCACATTGGAAAACTGGCAACAGGTCGGCTCCATGTCTGTCCCATTGTCTCGCAAATTTATTGCTGGACTCGAGGAGGAAATTGACACCGAACTGGTCAATTTACGTGCCGAAACGATCGAAGAAGCTACTTTTCAAAAGCGAATGGAAGCGTTCGGAGGATTGGTACACCAGGAGGTCGGCGATGATCAGTAAAGCCTGTTTGCCTCCAATTAGCATTCTAGTTTTCTGCTTGGTTTTCCTTCTTCATGGGCAAAACGTGGCGATTGCACAATCGCCCCCTTCATCCATGGCGGAATTAATCGGAAGTTGCCAACCCAAAATCGCCAAAGTCATCGGCGCTGGAGCAGGCCGGATTGACGGATACGCAACGGGCATCGTCGTCAGCCCTGACGGCCTTGTTCTGACAACGCAAGGCGTTTTCCTTGACGGGCCCCAAGTCAAGATTGAACTGGCCGATGGCGAAAGCTATCCGGCCACGATCCTTCGACGCGACCGCACCTTACAGCTGGCGTTACTGAAGATCTCGCCCACCGAAGAACTTGCACACTTTCAATTGTCTGAAGCCGACGTTGGCCAAAAAGGCGACTGGGTGATTGCACTGAGTAACGCCTTTAAGGTCGCCAGTAAATCAGAACCCGTTTCCGCGATGATCGGCGTAATTTCCTTGCGGTCCTCGATCGAAGCCCGACTGAATCAGCGCGACGTAGCCTACAAGGGACCGCTGGTTTTGATTGATGCCATCACAAGCAATCCCGGCGCAAGCGGCGGTGCCGTCGTTACCTTCGAGGGAAATCTAGTCGGTATGATTGGCAAGTTAATCAACAGTTCAGAAACCAACACGCGCCTCAATTACGCTGTCCCCTCGGCAGTGCTTAAACAATTTGTTGACGGAACTGCTGAATTCCAATTGGATACTGAAGCGTCGGCGACCAAAGCCGAAGGCAATGCTGAACTGGGCATCGTTCTATTCAAAATGGGCGACCGCAGCGACCCAGCATATATTGACCGCGTTCGACGTGGCTCTCCTGCAGCGAAACTAAGGCTCAAACCCGACGATATGATCGTGTCACTTGGAGGAGTAAAAGTGGGTTCAGTCAAGGACTACCAGATGGCTGAAAAGGAACTAATCGCTGGGGAAACGGTCACCATCATGGTCAAACGCGGCCTCGATATCATCAGACTCCAAATCACTCCGCGCGAGAAAAAATAGTGTTTCAACGTAGCTGGTTATGTTTCCTGTTTGCAATCGCGATGCTTTATGCTGCGGAGGAACGTCTGAACGCTCAGACCGATGAACGGGGCTCCGGTAAGGTCAATACGCTAGAAGCCATGCAGGCCACGTCCGCGATGTTTCGCGCGGCGGCAGCCAAAGTAGCCCCCTCTTTAGTGACGATCGAATCTTGGGGAGGCGTGGGAGCGCGCGAAGGCAAGATTGGTGGCATTCGCAAACAGGGAGAGGGAAACACAACTGGCATCGCCATTTCGGCCGACGGATACATTATCACCAGCACATTCAACTTTATCACGCGTCCGCCAATCATCATGGTGGTCACGCGTGATAACAAACGTCACACCGCACAACTTCATGGCCAAGACGATCTGCGAAAAATCTGCTTGCTGAAAATCATTGATCTCGATCCTGATGAAAAGCTTGTTGTTCCTGAGATTGCGTCATTGGATAAAATTGAGGTCGGTCACTGGGCCGTTTCGATGGGAGTCGGCTACGGAGATCGTAGCCCAGCACTTTCAATGGGCATCATCAGTGCAAAAAACCGAATCGGAGGCCGAGCGATTCAAACCGACGCTAACATTAGCCCCGCCAACTACGGCGGACCACTGGTCGATATCGATGGGCGCGTAATTGGCATTTGCGTGCCGATGAATCCACAATCTCAAGCGATTGGAGCAGGCGTCGAATGGTACGATTCGGGAATTGGATTCGCGATCCCGCTTGACGGGGCTGACGAACTAATCGAAAGGCTGAAGGATCCCCATGTCAAAATCGAACCAGCATTTCTAGGAGTCAAAGCGGACGCTAACCCTACAGGCGAAGGCATGTGGATCGCAAAAGTAGTCCCCAATTCGGCGGCCGACAAAGCGGGACTTGAGCGCGAAGATGTACTGTTGACCGTTGACGGTAAACCTGTTGCAGACCTTATGGAGCTGAAGAAAATTCTGATCTCTTTTGAGGCCGGACAAAAAACAACACTAGAGTACTTGGTCGAGGGAAAAGGCGAAGTGGTAAAGAAGGACATCACTTTCATTGCCGCGCCGGTCTCCCAAAAGGAAATTGATCAGCTGGAGCCACCGGAGATTCGGTAATTCTCAATGTGGCTTGGCCCCCTCGCCAAACGACTTTCATTCTCACACCACTCTTAAACATATCCGCGAAGTAACCCGTGAATAAAGAAACCAAGTTTGATTTGCCAGCGATTCAATCTGCCATTGCTGAATTTGGCTTCGATGGCTGGCTGTTGTATGACTTTCGTGGCATCAACGTACTGGCGCTACGTGTGCTGGGAATTTCGGAATCGGACGTGCAATCAAGACGATTCTTTTATTACATCCCAGCTCAGGGGACTCCGCAGAAGTTAGTCCACCGCATCGAAACGGCGGCGTTGGATCATCTTCCGGGTGAAAAACATGTTTACTTGAAATGGCAAGAGCTTCATGCGGGACTCTCAAACGTCGTCGGATCGGCCGCCCGCATCGCCATGGAGTATTCCCCCAACAATGCCAATCCTTACGTCTCGCGCGTCGACGGTGGCACGGTAGAACTGATCCGTTCGCTGGGACCAGAAATTGGAAGTTCAGGAAACCTGATCCAGTTTTTCGAGGCGCGGTGGAACGAGCGACAATGGGAACTGCACCTCGAAGCAGACGCGCTAAATCGTGCCGCCTTCGATATGGCTTGGCAAATGATTGCCGAACACGTTACCCGAGGCAAAGCGTTACGTGAAATGGATGTCCAGAACCGAGTGATGCAATACTATGCTGATCACAATATGGAGACCTACCACCCGCCCATCGTCGCAGTCGGACCACATAGTGGCGATCCCCATTACGAGCCAACTCCCGGAAACGATTCCCCGATTCAAAAAGGGGATTTCATTCTGTTGGATATGTGGGCAAAAATGAATGTCCCACAGGGTGTCTACAGCGATCTCACCAAAGTCGGTTTTGTGGGCGATTCGATTCCTGATGAAATAAAAAAAGTCTTCGATGTGGTCGCAGCCGGTCGCGATGCGGGAATCGCTTGTGTTAAGACTGCCTTTGCGAACAACCGGCCGCTTCAAGGCTGGGAGGTCGATCAAGCAACGCGCGACGTGATTGATGCCACAGGTATGGGACACTACTTCATCCATCGTACCGGGCACAACATAGGCCAAGAAACGCACGGCAACGGAGCGCACATGGACAATTTGGAAACCAAGGAAGAACGCCTTGTCATGCCGCGCACTTGTTTTTCGATTGAGCCGGGCGTCTATCGAGAAGATTTTGGCATTCGCAGTGAAATTAACGTTTACGTCGATGCCGATTCAAAAGTACATGTCACCGGTGGCGTGCAAACCGAAGTGCTGCCAATTTTGGCATAGCGTATACATCAAAGAAGACCTAGTGATCCTTTAGCGCTGATTCATTCGGCCAGTGACGTCCCTGTAATAATAAATGGACTTTCTAAAGGTCCAACGAAAGCTCGCTCACGCTACACGTATTGCGTGCATTAGGGTTGTGGTGTTCCGCTGAGAAATTGCTCATATTCTTTGTCATCTAGCTCGCGCGGGGTGTTAAATGCAACCATCCTCTTTCCACCGACGCCTTCGGCTTCAAAGATAATTGCTTCGTCTTTACCACCACCAACGTTCCAGCGAATGATAAACGGCTGGTCATCACGCTCGCTGATAAAGATACGGTCAAAATCTTCCGCCTCGACACCAATACGCTTTAGTCGAGCTTTGGCAGTGGGATCGGTCTTGAAAAACTCGCGAAAGCTTACTTCATCTTTCGGCGGTCCGCCGTTGTACCTGCCAAAGATGGTGTAGCAGCTCCTCAATCGAATGATGTTGGAGTTGTTGAGTTCCACGATCCGCGCTCGAGGATCCTTGCTACCGTCGCAACCAAACTGCAACAAAACGCTCAACAAAACTAGCGACGGCAAGATCATCGAATTCAACTTAATCATGCAAAATCCACTATAAACAGATCATCGAAATTTCCTGCCTGCATCACAGGCCATTAGCTGAAACAGCTAAGCCTACGATAAATGGTGGTCCCGGACTTTCACAGAACCTTGGCGAATTCTTCGCTTCTATTGGTCAAGTACGTTGGTTACATTGCCGTCATTCCGGCAGCTTAGCTCATAAACCGAATCCCAACTCGCGGTGTCGCTGATTGAGTGAACGGAACCATCTCCCATACCGCAGATCACAACTCCCGGATGTGGGCCACCCATATACCGCTCATCCAAATCGCGAGACGAACTCAATGGCTGACGCTCTTCATTGTCGGCTACAAAGGGAGCCCCGTTGATGTTGTAAGGCTGAAGGAAACGGGAGTTGGTATACCACAGCGGCTCAACAATTCCGCCAAACTCGCCAAGTATTCTTCTGCCTACTGGAGCATTGCCCGAGTAATTTTTTGTACCGATGGATTTCTCGAAAAACATTGCAGTGTTGGAAGATCCGTCAGAAATAGCTCCAAAGCCAACCTTGGCGAACCTCGTTCCAATCGCGGGGCCGCCGACTAAGATTCCTTCTGGCACCACAATCCCAACGTGGACTTCAGGTTCACTGTAGGCGTTGAAGTTTGCGGGGGTATGCTTGGGCGAGAAAGCACCAGCCTCTGGAAAAGCTCCGATCGGATTACCGTAATCATTACAGAACCAGTTTTGTCCGTCAGTCGTCGTCCAAAATCTTTCACCGCGCGAAGGACAGCTCAACAATGGCAGTGCCGAATCGCTTAGAAAGTCTCCAGCTGGCGTCGGGGAGAGCGCATATCCATTACTACGACGCATGTCCACCAAGTTATTGCCTTCTGCAAAACTCAGAATTTGCATCGGCCAAGTCGCCGCATCGATGTTGTCTCCTCTATCGACCGTTCGATGCCACCAAAGCGTTGACTTTTCCTTGACGTAAAAAGAATCAAAGCCCCAACCGGCTGTTGGGAACGACATGTTTGCCGATTCAAAATTCAATGCAGCCAGCGAAAGTTGACGCATATTATTCATACACTGCGTACGCCGTGCGGCCTCTCGCACTTGCTGGACGGCCGGCAATAGCATGCCAATCAATATTCCAATAATCGCGATGACGACCAATAGTTCCACAAGCGTGAAGCCTCGATTTTTTCTAACCATTAGTGAAACCTAACTTACAAGAACAATGAAATTAAGTGATGAATTCAGCATCAGTGCCCCGTATCGAGATTCGACCGTGCACCGCATTTAACCAAAGGATCCGATGAAAGCCTCAACATTATAGACATTAAACTGGATTTCGTATACAATCCCAGCGGAATGATGCGGGCAACCCTAAGCTGTCAATCGAGCCTCGCTACGCGCCGCAACTAGTCCAACCGTTAGCACAATCTTGCCCGACCTTGGGCTCGGGCTGTTCCAGAACATCGCCGGTTTTGTCTATTCTACCCGCATTTCCATTGAAGCTTTAGCAAAAATGCCTCAAAAGTCAGCCCTGTCCCCCGCACAAATCAGTGATCTTCTTGAAGAAGACATAGTCAACGGATTATTTGATCCCGCTGATAAGCTAGATGAAGCGACGTTGAGCAAGAGGTTTAACGTTTCTCGGACCCCAATAAGAGAAGCCTTACGTCAGCTTTCGGCCTCTGGATTGATTGAACTGGTCCCCAACCGCGGTGCATTTTTGGTGCAGTTGAGCACCAACGAGCTTGTAGAGATGTTCGAAGTGATGGCGAACCTTGAGGGTCTGTGTAGCCAATTAGCGGCTCGCCGTATTCAGCCCGATCAGCGAAAAGAGTTGGAAGACGCATTGAATGAATGTGCTGTTTTTGAATCTTCTCAAAATCAAGATGTGAGCGATTACTCTATCGCCAACGATAAATTCCATGAAGTGATTCATCGGTCAGCACATAACAACTTTTTGATCGAAACGGTCGGACAAATCCAGCGGCGGTTGCGACCGTACAGACGAGTGCAGCTTCACGTTCCCCGTCGAATACGTAACTCGTTGAAAGAGCACGAAGAGATCGTTCAGGCAATACTCGCAGGTGAGGCTGAACTGGCCGGTAAGAAAATGCAAAACCACATTTTGGTGCAAGCAGAAACTTTCAATGACTTCTTGTCGCTGCTGAACAGCAAATCTCCTGTCGCTTAAGCTTCTCTCGCCAAATGCGAAGTTGTTTTGCATAAGTTCAGAATCTACAAAGAAAGCCAAGCCCCCAAAAAAGAGCTTGGCTTCAGATTGTCATGCCTGCCGGTTCAGTCGTGGAACAGCCCCGCTGGTTGCCCAGAATTCTAGCCCCCCTGCAAGATAGCGATGAACGCTGGAATATCTGAGAAATCAACGGCTCCACTGCAATCACAATCTGCTTCGGCTTGGAAAATTCCGGATTGCAAAACGGTAATAAAGGCTGGAATATCCGAGAAGTTTACGGCTCCGCTCAAATCAACATCGCCCTTCATCACCGATGTTGTTGAGAGTGAAGAAACAACAAGGTTGTCGATATAGGGAGCAGTAAACAAGTTCGTTGCGAATGAAAGATCACCGAAATCTCCGCCGCCATTAATCGTCTCGTTATACCTAAGGACTCCATCAACTTCGATCGTTGCGGAGATAGCGTCACTAGCACCATAGGCTCCTGAAACAGCAGGCGTAAACGTCAATAAAACGCTGTGTTCTGCAAGTGGATCAAGATAGTCAAAGTTGGTTGTTGCCACACCGTCAATAAAAACGTTTCCGTTTGCCGCGTTGCCATTGGCGGCTTGTTGAAACAGAACAGCAAACTGAGAGTTGCCGGTGGTCTCGAACGGGCTGAACTCACTAATGGACTGATCGTATCCGGTACCGACAGAAATTAAACCGTTCGTTGGAGAGCCAATTACTGCTGCATCATGCCGATGGAAGTCAAACGCTACACTGAACCCATCCGGGGCAACTGCCGCAGCGTTAAACGTTGTGTTCACCGCGCCTGAAAACAGGTGAGCACGAGTTCCATTGGTGGTAAATTGGGCACCTCCTGTTGGAGGTGGGTTTCCTAGTCGACCCGCACTCCAAACAACAGTTTCTGTACCGCCGGCTCCATTATCTGCAGTCCCCCAATCAGAGAAACCGTTTCCGT
>CAYTPS010000002.1:41175-51704 GCA_964439245.1 uncultured Pirellulaceae bacterium
GAGTAAATCACGATTTGAGCATCCGCCGTCGATAAATTGATAAACGTTACAATAAGCAGCGCTGCGCTGCAAAGCGACGCTACTCGAATAAGCATCGTCTCAAAATATAGAATTTTCATAAACGCATCCAAAAAAATGATTGTTACAAGGATAAAGGTGAGTGTCGCATTGCATGAGTTGCAGTCGAACTACGAGCGTCTGCGACGTAACGTTCCAAACATGCCTATTGAAGCCATAAATAGAAGGCTGCTTGGTTCGGGAACTACCGCGGTGACAACCAAGTTGTCGATATATCGTCCGTCGAAATTGTTCGCACCGACAGCAAAGGAGCCAAAATTGGCCCCACCTGTCGTCGTGAAGTTTTGGGAAATTGTGCCATCTACCACGACGCCGACATTGATGACGTCACTGGCACCGTACGCCCCTGCAACAGCCGGAGTGACCGTCAGCGACAAACTGTGCTCGATATCGGGATTGCCGTAGTCAAAGTCACTACCGGCAACAACGGTGCCGTCGTTCCTCACATTCGCGTTACCCGTATTGCCGTTGGCTGCTTGCTGGAACAGTATCGCCCAGTCGGACAGGTTGAGCGCCGCGAAGTCGCTTGCGATTGCAGTACCTGCGTCTACCCCCAATCCAAAAGAGATAAACCCGCCGCCACCTGGACCGGGTGCAGGCGGAGTGGCGAAGCGAGCAAAGTCCAATGCAATTACAAACCCCAACGGTGCTACCGCCGAAGCATCGTAGTCAAAGAAACTTGCCGTTCCGTGGGAGAACCCGACGCTACCGTCGGTTGTCGCATTGCGGCCTCCACCTCCGCGACTGGGGCCAGCGACCCAAGACTGCGAGACGGTGCCCCCTAATCCGTTATCGTTGGATCCCCAATCAGAAAAGTTGGCAGCGGCTCCATTGGGATCCCCATTGGTATCGCCGCTACCTGTTATCCGGCTAAATGTATCGGAGTAAATAATGGATTGAGCATTTGCCGTCGCACCAGCAATTGACGTCACCGAGAGCAACAAAGCGGTAGCGCAAGCCAACACCACATGGTGTCGCAAGGCTTTGGTTAACAAAATCTTTATCATGGTTGCATCCTTAAGAAAGCTTGTAGAGATCGACGCAAAGACACACCTGATGCGTAGCAACATGGGCCGGAAAGCTCAAAAATGTTGACAGAGGAGCGATCGGGCACCGAACGTGAGTCGCTTCAATAGGTTTAAGGAAACGACGAAACACATGCATTCAAGCGAGCCAAAATTGTATACGAAACCGGATCTTAACCGTAAGCCTTGCCCGAGTCAAATAAATATCGAAAACGCTCTGGTTCACCTAATCATTAAGAATCCTCGTTTTTTTGGGGCCAACGGTACATTCAACCTGAAATGGATAGTGCGCTCGCGCAGGTGCCATGCTCACGCGCAGCGTGAACATGCTTGCGGCCCGTCTAAACATGGCATCCCGGCAACTAAGATTTTCAACTTTGAAGAACCACTAGCCACATGGTCGGACTAGAGAGCTGAGATCGATCAACGCTGCATTCCCCGATTCGGGCTACTCAGTTGGACGACGTTCAGGATCGATTAGCTTGTTCTCCCAATACCACTGCCCGTCTTTCTTCTCGAGAATCCGTGCCGCACTGCCGGATGCCAAAGGTGCGTAAACATTTGGGGCGAAGCTGCGAAGTTTTTCAAGCGTGGTGGCCATTCCGGCTTGATCCGCGACGTTGGTGAATTCATTTGGATCATCCACCAGATCATACAGCTCGTGACTACCGTCACCGTATTGAATGTATCGATAACGAACATCTCGAACGGAACAGTTACCTGGATTGTGGGTCGTGATCGCCGGACGCGAGCGCAACGTGGTAGGGTCGGCAAGTTGCGGCTTAAGGCTGATTCCCTCAACATGGCTGGGGATCGCGACCCCAGCTATGTCCGCCAGGGTTGGATAGATGTCAAGCAGTTCGACCGGCTCTCGACAGACCCCCTTCTTTATTCCCGGCCCGGCGATGATCAGTGGCACACGCGTTGATCGCTCCCACAGCGTCGTTTTCCCACACATTTCTTTTTCGCCAAGGTGGTAACCGTGATCGCTCCAAAGTACGACAATTGTATTGTCTGCGTGAGATGAATTTTCCAATGCATCCAAAACGCGCTGTACTTGTGAATCACAGAACGAAATCGAAGCCAAATAGGACCGTACTAAATTACGGTGCTGCTTGTGTTTTTGCAGCCAGTCAAGTCTCGGCTCAGGTAAGTGCCAATGCAGGTACTGACTGAAAGGTGAACAATCCAGCAAGTCATTTTCGATCAACGGCGGCATCGTCAGTGCGTCGTCGGGGTACATATCCCACCATTTCTGCGTCACGTAACAAGGCACGTGCGGCAGGAAAAATCCTGCGGCCATGAAGAACGGTTTTTCTTCAGGCATCATTTCTAGTTTCTCCGTTGCCCAATCAGCAACCTTCCAATCACCTTTATCGGATTCCCTGTGGTCGAACACCCCCCAGTCAACCCAGGGATTATTGCCCGCTGGCGTCGGGGGGATTAATTTCTGCTTCGGCATAATGCCAGGCCAGCCACCTGGCCCCCAATGTTCAAACTCAGGCTCACAACCTTCAGGTGGATTGCGGCCTTGACTGTTGTGGTAAACCTTTCCGCAGGTGTAAGTTTCGTATCCAAATTTGGCTAAGTGTTGTGGCAGTGAAACGGTATGATGAAGTTTCTTCAGCGTTCGAAACCAAGGCTTCAGTCCATAGATCCCGGTCGTCTCAGGGCGCAGTGACAACATCATGCTGGTACGGGATGGATTGCAAAGTGGCGCTTGGCAATGGGCATTGGCAAACACGACGCCTCGGTGTGCCAGAGAATTCATTGCGGGAGTTTTAGCCTGCACCTGTCCCCCTAGTGGTTCAAGCCAATCGTTCAAGTCATCAACAACGATCATCAATATGTTCGGATGCGTCTTGGCCGGACGGATACGATCGGCATCTTGAGCGCGCGAAAACTCAATGCTTGAAGCGACCCAAAGTATTGCCGCGACGGTACCCCATAACCTGCGGAAGAACATAATGTGCGATTTCCCTAGCTGATTTGATTGATGAAGTTGAACCGGAAAGAAGTCGTCAAAGGAGCTCCTTATCGTATACAATCTCACGAACATTGTGGCATATAAGTTCGCTTTGGCGTAAATTAGAGGATGTTTGGCGGGCTTTACGTAATGTCCACCAGTTTCAGGGCGTGCGCCAAACAGCCACGAGAAACAATCATGGCCTCTTACATTTCGCAAAGCCTTTCCCCAGATCGAGCTTATCCAATGGCAATCTACGGAACCGCAATATTGTCAGGTTGTCTGTTGGCAGGGATCTGCTTGGGACGATTACTGGGCTTGTTGATGGGTATAGACAAGAACGTTGGGGGCGTTGGAATTGCGATGCTACTGCTGATTTTTGTCTGCGATCGCATGCAAAAACGCGGTGTATTGCCACCGGCCTCCGAGAAGGGCATTGTTTTCTGGAGTCTGATTTACATTCCAATAGTTGTCGCGATGGCCGCCAGCCAAAATGTAGTTGCAGCGTTGTCCGGCGGGCCACTGGCGTTGTGCGCGGCATTCATGGTGGTCATGTTTTGTTTCGCTATGGTGCCTTTGCTTAATCTTGGAGGTCGAGGCGATTCGCAGCGCGAACTAAAGGAGTTTTCGCCCGATTCTCCAACCAAGAAACGGCGTCGATAATGGATGAGCTACTTCAAATTTTTTCGTCAGTGTTCGAAACGTATTCTTTAGTTACGGCATTTGCGTTTGTTGGATTGGTTGTTTACCTGTCGTACGTGGCCTCTGCCAAGCTTACCAGAGGCAGAGTGCATGGCTCAGCCATTGCGATCGCTGTTGGGTTACTGCTTTCCTTTTGGGGTGGCGTCGTGACAGGTGGGACTCACGGAGTCGCTGATTTCACGTTGCTCGCCGGGGTAGGGGTGATGGGTGGTGCAATGTTGCGAGATTTAGCGATCGTCGCCACTGCTTTCGGAGTCAGCATGGACGAGTTTCTGAAAACTGGTATCAGTGGAATTTTGGCGTTACTGCTTGGAATTTTTATTTCGTTTTTTGTCGGAGGGCTAGTTGGTTATGCCTTTGGCTATCGTGACGCAGTTAGTCTATGCACGATCGGTGCAGGCACATCAACCTATATCGTTGGTCCCGTGACAGCCTCGGCGTTAGGCGCCAGCTCTGAAGTTGAAGCGCTGAGTATCGCGATCGGCTTGATCAAATCCGTGCTTGTAATGACGCTGACTCCGTTCGTCGCGCCATTGATTGGGCTCAGGAGTCCCCGCGCGGCACTCATTTTCGGTGGCTTGATGGGGACAACCAGCGGCGTCGCTGGTGGACTGGCGGCTACCGATGTGAAACTGGTGCCCTATGGTGCGATGACCGCAACCTTCTACACGGGACTAGCGTGCTTGTTGGGGCCGTCGTTCTTCTTTTTTGTCTTCAAAATCGTTTGTGGAGTGTTTGGTGACACTCTATAGACGCACAAAACAACACTACTTTTCCCAAATGAAACCAACCGTCCAAAGTTTTACTATGCGTTCAATTTGTCGCCGAATTGTTTTGATTTTGCTTCCAGCGTGTTTTGGATTGATCGGCGGAGCGCAAAGCGTCGGAGACGATTTGGCTCGCACGAATGAGGATCCGTGGGTTGCAAACTGGATCGGCGTTGAGGACCAACCAAAACCGAATCAATGGATTTGCTACCGTAAGAACCTCGAACTAGATTCAAAACCCAAGAACGCCACCGCGCGAATCGCTTGTGATTCGAAGTACTGGTTGTGGGTTAATGGTGAACAAATCCTCAGAGAGGGGCAATTGAAACGTGGTCCAACGCCCAATTCAACCTACTATGATCAAGTTGACCTAAGTGAATCTCTCACTCAAGGGACGAACACGATCGCCATTCTGGTTTGGTATTTTGGCAAGGATGGATTTAGCCACAAATCTAGCGGTTGCGCGGCATTGGTTTTCGATGGCCAAGTCGATCGGCATACTTTGGCATCCGATAGCACCTGGCGAGCAAAAGTGAACCCGGCCTTTAGCGACACAGAAAAGCCTCACCCAAATTATCGATTACCTGAATCGAATATTCGATTTGATGCTCGGCAGGAGTTAATTGATCAACAGGGAAAACGATGGTTTGAATCTGAGTTCGATGACCAAGCTTGGCCATCTGCCACGTCATTTGGCAAACCTCCCATAGAACCTTGGGGAAAGCTCTATGCCCGACCGATTCCACAGTGGAAAGACTTTGGATTGAAAAATTACGAAAATCACGAATCACTCAAACTTCCGCGCGTTTCCGATGGCAAGGTTTTCAAAGCAAAATTGCCGTACAACGCTCAAATCAATCCCTATTTGAAGATTGAGTCGGCCGCTGGCAAAAGTATCGACGTGCGAATGGACAACTATCGCGGTGGAGGCCCCCCCAACTTACGCGCTGAATATGTGTCGCGGAAGGGAGAACAGAGCTATGAGAATCTCGGGTGGATTAACGGGCACGAAGCTCACTACTTGATTCCAGCGGGCGTAAAAGTTTTGGAACTTAAGTATCGAGAAACTGGTTTTGACACGGATTTCTCAGGCAAATTTGAATGTGACGATGAGTTTTTGAATCGGCTACGCCGAAAGTCGCTGCGCACGTTATATGTGACGATGCGCGACACCTATTTTGATTGCCCTGATCGTGAACGGGCTCAATGGTGGGGAGATGCTGTATTGGAGATGGGCGAGGCGTTTTATGCACTAGACGTTCGCAGCCATTGTCTCGCTCGCAAGGGAATGCAGGAGTTGATCGGTTGGCAGCGAGCCGATGGCAGCATCTTCTCTCCTATGCCAGCCGGGAATTACGATTCAGAACTGCCGATGCAAATGCTGGCCACCGTCGGACAGTATGGTTTTTGGACATACGCTTTGCACAGTGGCGATATACAAACAATACGGCGACTTTACCCCGGGGTGAAGCAATATCTGTCTTTATGGACGCTCGATGAGACCGGATTGGTCGTGCCACGCAAGGGCGGCTGGACTTGGGGTGATTGGGGAAAGAACAAGGACATGCCGTTACTCTTTAACGGCTGGTACTATCTGGCGCTTCAAGGTCAAGCCAATATGGCAACTGCGATTGGAGCCGTAGATGATGCTCAAAATGCAATCGAAAAAATGCAGCAAATCAAAGAAGCTTTCAATCGGACATTCTGGACAGGGGAAGAGTACCGCTCTCCCGACTACAAAGGCGCAACCGATGATCGCGGCCACGCACTTGCAGTACTTTGCGGCATAGCCGACGAAGAAAAGTTCAAAGACATCGCGCGGGTTTTTCAGCGACAAATGCACAGCAGCCCATACATGGAAAAATACGTGCTTGAGGCTTTGTACAGGATGCAGCGCCCGACTCAAGCGATCGCTCGAATCAAAAAGCGTTATCAGAAAATGGTCGATTCCGAATTAACTACCCTCTGGGAGGGTTGGGGTATCGGCAAGGAGGGCTTTGGCGGCGGCACGATCAATCACGCTTGGTCAGGAGGACCGCTAACAATAATGTCCCAATACATGGCTGGTATTCAACCGATCGAACCAGGTTATCGACGCTATGAAATTCGACCACAAATGGGGCCGTTGAAGAACCTTGAGGCAAAAGTCACTTCTGTCGCCGGCAACATTGAGGTGAAGATCAACAAGTCACCAAGTAATTTTGAGATTCGGGTGACTTCGCCCCAGGGAACCATCGGCAGGGTTTGTATTCCGGTCTCTGGCATAAAAAAAGTTGTTGAGCAAGGCGAAACACTCTGGAGTGATCAAGATGTTGGCCCTGGCGAACAGCGTCGTCAAGCAGTCAAGATGGTCGAGCAAAACAAGCGTTTTGTAGTCTTCCAGATCGCGCCAGGAAGTTACCACTTCACAGCAGAGAAGTGAGCGACTAGACGCCGGTAATCACGTGAAAGTACTCCAATGCCAAGCGGCGCTGGTTGCTTATCGTCTACGACTGTCCAGCAAAGAAACCAGCGATGAATCCTACGAGTACACCGATGGCAAAGAAAGTCGCCACGGCAAAAATCAATGTGTAAATCCCAAAGGATATTTCATCCTTCAGGTGTTTGGCATTGGTGTATTGACTGACGGTCGATTGCGGAACCGCTGGTTTGGAACCGGCAGACACGAATGATCCGGTGTCAGTATTTGAATCGCCGCCAGCTGAGGTTCCTTGCAGTGCAGTCGCGTCGGAGATCTCCGACATCGCAAGTTCGGCAACGTCCAGATTCGGATCGGTATCTTGAGCATCGATCGATTCTAAAGGAGCTGGCGTCCAACGGGGTTTACCATCGTCAAGTTCCTCGGTCAGCAGTGGGCTGTTGTCCTCCGCCCACGGACTGAGCCGCTCCGCAACCTCTGATGCCGACTGAATGCGTTTGGCCGGGTCTTTCTCCATCATGTCGCCGATCAAATCGACGAATTCATCGCTAACCTCATCGTTGAATCGCCTCGGATGCCAAGGCGTTTCTTCCAAATGCCGGCGGGCTTTGCTGTGCGAGTTCCCCCCCGGAAAAGGAACTTTTCCAGTCACGGCATAATACAACGTACAACCCAACGAGTAGATATCACTGTTGCTGGTGATGTGAGTTGGCGTGCGAATCTGTTCGGGCGAAAGATAGTCTGCGGTGCCAACAATCTTTCCCGCACGCGGGTCGTTGGCATCGTTTAGATAAAACGCGAGCCCCAGATCAGAAAGTTTGGCAGTGCCATCAGGCGTTACCAAAATGTTGCCCGGCTTGATATCGCGATGAATCAAATTGCGCTCATGCGCGTGAGCGAGGCCTTCGGCAGCCTGCTTCACAATGTTTGAAGCCTGCTGAACGGTCAGCTTACCCTTAGAACGAACCAGGCGTCTGAGATCCGTCCCTGGCACGTACTCCACAACCAAGTAGTGCACGTTGCCGTCTTCGCCGGCGTCGAAGGCGCGAACGAGGTTCGGATGGTCTAGCTTGGCCTGCGCTCGAATCTCGCGCCGAAAACTCTCGATCGCGTCAGGCGTTGTCTTGTGCAGCGGCAACACTTTTACTGCCGAAGGACGTCCCAACATGTCGTGAACGGCCTTGAATACCTGCCCCATTCCTCCCTGACCAATCCAGTCAGTGATGATGTATGGGCCGAGGGTCAGTTTAGTCCTACCGGCCAGTAACTGATCTGCTTGGTAATTGGTCAACACTCCCATTCGTACCAGTTGCCCGGCCAGACGCTTGTCCGAAATCTTTTTGGCCGTTCCACCTGCCGATGCCACAATCACATCAAGAGCGGAGCGCACTTGCTCTTCAGTTACCAGAGAACTGGCAAGGGCCGTATCCTTGAAATTGTTTGTTAGCGAACTCATGCGAGAAGGGTAGCAGTTTGGAAGAGAGAAGGGCGGCAGTTTAGTTCAATGAGCGCCTTGAACCACGCGAAATTATACGTCAAAGCTGGGCATTTTCCAAAACATTGGCGGCGCTACTTCAAAATCTAATGGAGTTTTCAACGTCGGGTGTAACAGTTGTAGGCGAAAACAGTGTAAGGCGATTCCTGAGGGAAATGGGAATTGGCTATCGTATTTTACATCTCCAATAATTGGACAGCCTGCATGCGACAGTTGGACACGTATCTGATGCTTCCGTCCGGTTTCCAGTTTAACTTCGATCAAGTCAACGTCCCGCTTCGGGTCCGTTGCGCGAATTGCAAAATGAAGAACAGCCCTTTTGGGGTGCTCTGTCCTACCGTTTTCACCGGGAAAAGTCACATCAGGACCGGCAACACACCGGACCCGCCGACTGGCATCGTCTTTCACCACCCAGTCTTCCAAGGTCCCTTCTGGAGGTAAAACCCCGGCGGGAACCATCGCCAGATAAGTCTTTTCTACGGTGCGTTTTCTTAATTGTTCACTTATTCGGCTGGCACATTTGGATGTTCGGGCAAACATAATGACCCCGGACACATGAGCGTCCAAGCGACTAACGACACCAAGGTATACGTTGCCCGGCTTTTTGTACTCTTTTTTTATGTAAGCACGTGCCTGTTCCAACAGGCTCGGTTCGCCCGGCGCAGCGCCCATCGTGGCTAACAACGTTGGTTTATTCAGAACCAACAAATGGTTGTCCTCAAAGATGACGTCAAGCATGATGGAAGGGTATTTGGATTGGGAGACTGTCGCTACATTGTTTTCATTTCCTCGGCAAAGCCAACATCAAATAGATCTTCTATGGACAAACAAAATCAACGACTGCCGCTTATCCTCGCCAGCCAATCACCTCGCCGGAAAGAATTACTGACCGAAGCAGGATACACATTTACCGTCCGCGCCCCTGACGATTCGGTCGAAAAAGGTGTTTGCAGTAAGTGTTCACCGGACCAGCTAGTGGTTGATTCTGCCGTCGCCAAAGCCGCTGCGATCGCCTCGCAGTCACTCAAAAAGAGCAGCAATCCCGCAATCGTTTTAGCCGCCGATACCGTTGGCGTTTGCAAAGCGGAAGTGCTCGGTAAACCGGCTGACGTTGACCATGCACAGCAGATGCTGCGATTGATGAGCGGGACCGTTCACGACGTGTTGACAGGCGTCTGCCTTTGGCACTTGCCCTCCAATCGGTTCCTAACGTTCCTCGAAAAAACGACCGTTGAAATGGACGTTCTTTCGGACGAGATGATTCAACAGTATCTCGACACCGATTTGTGGATCGGCAAAGCTGGCGCGTTTGGATTTCAAGACGGACTGGACTGGGTCAGGATCGTGGAAGGTTTGTCATCGACTGTGGTTGGCCTTCCAGTGGAACGCTTGCCGCAATGGATGGCGGCGCTGCAGGAGAAGGTGGACTGATTAGCTTGACCGAAGCAACTAAGCGATCGCCCAAAAAACTCCGACAGTCAGATAGCATGCACTTCGGTGGCAGGAACTTTGGTCAGACGACTATTTGGTAGACAAAGGGAAGTCAATGGTATTACTGCCAGACTCAACGGTTGCGGTTAACTCTGTTTTCTTCCAATCACTGTGCTTCTTGGGCAGCATTTCCTTGCGGGGGGTTGGTTCCACGGCACCTTCGGATTCTTCACCATCACCGTAAGGAGATTTAACGATTTCCGTTCTGATGACAACCTTGTGATTGCCAATCAACGCGCCGTTTTGGTTTCGAATATAGCCAAGCGTATAGACGCCATTGGCATCAGTAACACCGATACTCCCGCGTCCTTGGGTAGGTTTAAAAGTGACAGTCGCCCACTCGATAGGTTCTCCATCAAGAGTAACGGTCCCGGTAACAGAACCGATATCGCTATTGCTTCCAAAGCATCCGCATAGACTGAGGAAACTAACGCATGCAACCATACCAAAAAATGTTTTGAAGTGAGTCATCATGTCTTCCATCGTGATCAATATAAGGCACCGGCAAGTTGAAGAAAAAGTCGTTTATAAATCGGGATAGGGGGAAGTTTCGCAACTTCCCTCCTCCCACACCACCGGGCATACG
>CAYTPS010000003.1:0-36252 GCA_964439245.1 uncultured Pirellulaceae bacterium
TCGGTTTGGCGATCAAAGCATCGTTGTCCAGCGATTCATCGACTGCGACGAACCCGGCGACAAACGCGTGGTCGTCTTGAACGGCAATCTCATCGAACACAACGGACATCTTGCCGGCATCCACCGCATCCCCGCTGCTGGCGACTTCCGCGCCAACCTCCACGCTGGCGGCCAAGCCCAACCACTCTCACTATCGAATGAACAGCGCGAGGCCGCTCTTGCTGCTGCCGCAATCCTGAAACAAAACGGAATTGAATTTGCCGGTATCGACCTCATCGGCACCAAGGTCATCGAGTTCAACGTCTTCAGCACAGGTGGCCTGTTCGACGCCAACCGATTCGCGAGTTGTGATTTCGCAGATAAGGTGGTGTCATCGCTGGGAATCGCAATGTGATTCAGGAATGATCAATGACGAGATTCCTGAGCGGGCAAGAGGGACGCATGCATATGCGCGTTCGCGCTCCTTTTTAGCTCGGGTGCCTTGCGACAAGTTGCTGCATGTTAGCCCGCCTCGGTGCCCGTGACTGGTAGCTTTTGGGGTATCCTGATCAGAAATTCGTGCAAGAAATAGTACGATTGAACGGATAGGATGGAAAAGAAATGCCGCTTTTCTCTGGAAAACGGCGTCTTCATCGCCGAAGTCTTGCTGCAGGCGGAAAGACGCGAGCCTTCCGGTATTTGTTTCATCGGACGGATAGCGCCGCTATTACCCCTGAAGGATCGGTGTTTACCGAAGTTCACGAATCCTGCTAAATTACCGCAATTGGGTCCGCCGGCGATTGTAGGGAATCTGGAACCTTCGCCTGCCCCTTTGACTAAGCCGCGACTTCCCTATCTAGCAGGATGCGAGATGGCCCGCCGATCACGATCTAGAAGACGAAACCTAAACTACATCTCTCACATTGTGCGAGTGATCGCCATTATTGTGATCGGTCTGGTTGTCTATCGCTTTATCAGCCCGAGCAAGAAAGTGCCTGTCGCGGCAGACCAAGCTGAAATCGACGTGCTGACAAGTTCGGGAACCAGCGTGGAGTCGGGAACTGGCGTATTGTCGGCATCGGCCACAACCGACAAACCAGAAAAGCCATCAAGATGGACGTTTGCCAGCCTGTTGGGGTTCGGTGATTCGGAGGAACCGGCGTCAACGACTACATCGCAAACTACGGGGGACGTTAAGCCACAGACGATCGCCGCGACCTCCTCCCAAAACGTTCAATCGGGCGATGCGCGATTCGCGCCGGCAACTGGGAAACGCAACCCGTTCGCCAAGGTCAGTAATCCGACGATTGAGAAACAAGCATTCGCTACCACCGGGCAAGTTCCCAGCGATGGACGGACTGCAGCACAAATCATTTCAGCAACACGCGCTGCGTACCAGAAACTTTCCTCATACTCCGATCAGGGCAAGATCGCTCTTAACTATCGGCTAAAGGGTGAGCTGATCGCCGAGCAACAACCGTTTTCGACGACTTGGGATGCGCGGAACAATTTCTATGCGGGAAAGCTGTTTTCAACGGAGGTGCTATGTGATGGAAAATTACTCAGTTGCTTTATGTATCACATCGATACCGAAAATTTTGGTAACCAACAACTGGTCATTCCAGTGCAAACAGCTCGTTCCACACCGCCCGTCGGTCAACTGCTCAACGACCAATTCGCGCGCAACTTCATCGCTGGTACCGAAAACCTTCCTTTAGCCGTCCCGCAATCTGCCTCGCAAATGTTTGCCATGCCACCGGCATTGGCCATGCTTTCTGATCAGGTTTCGTTACCTTGGCTCGGCAGCAACACACAGTTGCAACGAAAGCCTGACCAAAAAATCGGAAACGTCAATTGCTATGTCCTCGATGCGATTCCCGCTAGGGCAACAAAAGACGCTGCTACGCTGTGGATTGACCAATCCACGCTGTTGGTGAAACAAATTAAGTTCCCCAACACCTTGGTGGTCTCAAAGATTCTCGCGTCACCAGATGTCACTGACATTGAATTAGTCGCAACATTTCCAAATCAAAAACTTGGCACTGCTCTACCTGCACAGCAGTTTACCGTCACTCGGTACAAGAACGCTCAGCCGGTTAAGAAATTTATTCGCCTGCCTGATTCATTGGTTTCGGATTCGATTGGAAAATCAGCTTCGATCGCGCGGTTCATCAATCGAAACGGAGATCGAGTTGGAGTCAGAGACTTCAAAACTAAAGTCAACACGATCGTGTGGCTGGGTGACCAAAGGAACCTGCCGCTGGTCGATCAATTGGCTGAATTCAAAAAAGCGTCGCTGGAGTCCTTCGGTTTTCACGCCGTCTTTTCCGGCGACCTGGCGGATCTCAGAACAGAAGTCCCCCAACCCGTTCCTGCACTTCGGCAGAAAGAACGGCTGGGAATTCCTTTGTTGTTTGACGATGGTTCGGCATTGGAAGCTCTTCAACTCAAGTCAATGCCGGCAATGTTGGTGCTTGGTCCCGACGGACGGGTTCAGTTCTCACAGAACATGTCTGAACCCAATTGGCCTCAGAGTCTAAAGACTGTATTGCAACGATTGGCTAATGGCGAAGACATCGCCAAAGAGATGCTCAACGATTACCGCGTTCACTACCAGCAATACGGTGATGAGCTGGAGCGGTATAGTGCTGCCAGCTACTTCGCCAACTCCGTGAAACCTGTGATCGCGAAAATCGACCGCGGTCAACGCGACACATCGATCAAGCTGATGCCCAACAAGAAATGGGAGCAACGCGACTTCGCGATGCCTGGTAACATCATGGTCCTTTCAAACCGCGCGGGTCAGCCGTTTGCGGGCGCCCGCTACGCAGCATTCGATGGTCGTCAAACTCTCAGATTCATCGACAGCCGAGGCGTCGCGACGGGAAAAGTTGTTCTTGAAATACCCGGCAATCCAGCCATTGCCGTACTAAGGTATAATCCGGCAGGAGAGGGATCTTTCGTGGGATTTGAACGCATGGGCGCTCAGGTACACGTTTTCGATTCGCAGATGCAACTGCAACGAAGCTTTCCAAGTTTGGACCAGAAACACAGCGGAATTTTGGATTGTCAGCCTGTTCCAAGAGCCGATGGCAAGTTTTTCATTTCGTTTAATGACAACAACGGAGTCTACCTGTTCGACTCAAACACTGGTGAGCCTGAAAGAATCTCTGACCGAGTCGTTTCGGCACTGGCCAACGGTTCGGGTGGATCTCAGTTAATTGGCGTCGTTGATGGACAACTCTTTGACATCAACGCGCGTGAGGAAATTGGTGACCTGGCTGACAAGCAGGTTCACCAGCTTTTGCCGTCAAACACTAGCTCTGGCGATTACGCTGTGACAGTGCGTGGCGGCGATAACAAATGGGCAGCCGTCGGGCTTTCCGATCAGCTAAGACGCATTTGGTCAGTGGATCTCAGATCACAATTGTTGGAGAATCCCGTTGAACCTATCGCGGTCGGGCAGAATTCGGCGGGCGAGACGTTCTGGGCGGTGATTGATGACCAAAACACGGTCTGCCTGATTTCCGGTCGCGGCACGTGGCTTGGCGATTGGAAATCCAAATCGCCTATCCGCGGTTTGGCAATTGCGACTTCGGGACGAGAGGTCGATTTGATCGTGTCGACAGAGGACAGTGTCGTTGCTTGGGCGCTGAACTATCAAGCACGGTAGCAACAGACGTGGGATCGATTTCCAGTCTGGCATGAATAAGCCGACCCGCTGGAAGCCAATCCCACCAAAAGCTACGCTCGGTCCATTTCCAGATCACCAACGTCGGCGTGTTCTGGCGCCTGGTGGCTAACCCTCAACGCGTGTTCGACTGTAATCGGTCGGAAGCCCTGCGCCGCGGCGACTAAGGAATAGGCTTGGCCTTTGGGCAGTTGTTCTGGCAAAGTAAACCGGCCATCGCGTCCCGTTTCAACGGAGGACTGTACGTACTCTTCACGACGATTTTGCAAGAACTTACGCAAGGAAGCTTGTGGCTTCAGCACGATTACTATTCCGTTGGCGATTGGCTGCCCAGTGCGACCGTCGACCAGACGGCCCGAAACTTCACTGTCTCTGTCATCGACCGATGGCCCGACTTGCATGTCGCCCTCAAGCGCTACTTCACCGCCAATCCCTAGGACAAGATTGTAAGCGCCGTTTGGAATACCCGCGCTGTTGGCAATCTTGACTGTTTTGCGTCCCTCTTCGCCGTCGTCCCACACGTCTTTCTGCTCGATGATGATTTTTCCATCGTTCATCCAGACGGCGCTCCATGGCGTTCGGTTCCGCATCGAATCAAAGTCAAACGAAGCGTACACCTCGGAAACGCCTTGCGGCAAACGATCGGTCGGATTGACTGGCCGTCCATCCTCCGTCACACGCATGGAAAACAAGAGATTGGAGAACTCAGGCTTTTCACGAATCAGGTCAAAATCAAATCCTGGAATCGGGCTCGGTTTATGCTGCGGCATCTCCTCGCCTCGATTGTGACGCTTCTGCCCGCGATCAGCACTGATTTGCATACCGGCCTTCTGCAGTAACGGTATGGCCAAATTCAGCGGGCGCAATCCATTGATGAAGCCGCCGATCGCCATTGGTGTATCCCGTTTGTCGACCCGTCCATCGCGATTGGTGTCCAGTACTGGACGCGCATCCACAGGAGTGACACCCGTACCAGCAGCGGCCTGCGTAGGAATTCCGACTAGGAAACCATCGGCGTTTACTGCTGTGCCGCCGCTGTTGCCACCGGCGATTGTGGCGTCTGTTTTAATCCATGCTCGGTTGGAACGCACACCTCGTTCCTTGGAGAAACCTGAAACGTTACCCGAGGTGAACGTGACTGTTTCGCCGCCGATACCCGGATATCCAAAAATCGAGAGTCGGTCGCCTAATTCCAAGATATCTGAATCTCCAAGTGCGACGGCCGGTAAATCCAATTTAGGAACGCGCCGGCCTTTTACATCACAGACGATTCTCATCACCGCAAGATCCAGATTTGGATCGTAGGCGACGGTTTCTGCGAAATAGGTAAGCGCTGGTGCGCGATCCGACGATTCGGTAATCGCAATGCCCATGCGGTCTGCGCTGGCTCCTGGCGTACCCATCGCTCTGGGATGAGCGACATGGCAATTGGTCAGAATGATTCCTTGAGGGTGGACAATTGTTCCAGAACCCGTCCATGCCGAAGACATGCCACCCATCATGCTCTTTTTTAACGCAACGATCTGAACGACCGATTTCATCACATCGCCAACGCCTCCCTTGCCAGTCTCAGGCACAGGATCAAGTGCTGGAAGACCGCTGCCGCCTCGGCCGCCAGAAGAAGTTCCGCCTTGAGTTGGAGGTTGAAGGATTTGCTCAAGTAGGTCGAGAAAGCTCATCGTCGTTTCTGCCTAGTTAAATGTGGTCTGATGAAAAGTAAAATTGAGGAGCGGCCATTTTAGTAGAAAACGGGCCGCCTGTCACAGGTGCGGCAAGAAAATCTAGAAGGGCTGCAGAGTTCACTTAAATGTTAGCGGTACTGCGCAGGGCCGTACGGTCCTTGTTTAGCCGAAAGATCGTCGTTCAAAACCGTTTGTCGAAATCAATGCGGTGGTCTCGAAGAAACTCGAGGACTAGCAGGCACGCCCGCGAACTACTCGGAGAGATGAGATAGTCGACTTGCGTCATGCCACTCTCCGAGTGGCTGCTTTAGGCAAATCTCCGTGCTGCCGGCTGGTTCGCACCATCAGCCACCTGGCCTCATGTTCCCTGCCCTGCCCCTTTTTGTGACTAGAGCAAGCGGTACCTTCTCACGGAATTTAGCAGAAAAACCGAAAAGAGAAGTGTAGGTGAAGAGGGTTCAGGAACGGCAACCGGAAATGCAAACTCCCCAGCATTGAACGAGGCGATCGCATCGAAGTCAACACTAAAGCCAATATCCTGAAAGATCCCTCCAGTGGTGTTAGAGATAAAGATTTCATCACTAATTACACCGGTGAGAAGTTCATCGGCGTTTGGACCAAAACGAATGTTGCTAATGTTGGTTTCGGCAAGAACTGTCGTGTTGCCATCTAGTGCGATTCCAAAAAACTCTTCGTCCAAATGCGCGTTGGCTGTTCCATCAGGGCCACCATTTTCAATTGGCACAAATGTTTCGTTCAGACCAAACTCCGCGTTGTATGCCGCTAGGCCATTGCTACCGGTGTATTGGCCAAGTTCAGTTGCCGTTGCTTGATTTGCTGAATCGTACACTCCGTTGCCTTCCCAAACTTGTGGTACGAAACCCAAAATGTGTCCAAATTCGTGAAGGACCACATTGAGGAAATCACCGTCACCAGTGAGTTCAACGCTGCCGTCCGGGTTCTGCCCGATGTCATCAAGGTCAAATTGTGCAATCCCAGAAGTCACCAAGAGAAACCCGCTGTTATCCCTGACCCCGTTTCTTGGACCGGCTTGCGCAAGAATGTTGCCACCTGGGGGATTGGTAATGCCCGCTTCGGCAAAACTAAAAACACCAGCGTCAATGACCAATGGGCCAATCGAAGTTGTATTTGCGAAAAAGCCGAATCCAGTCGTGATTTCAACGTCCTGATAGTCAAGAATGCGCTCCCATACCAATTCAGCATGATCGAAGTATGGCTGAAATGCCGGGTCTCCCGAATAGTTGATCTCAATATCCAGAACCGTTTCCGCCTTAGCAGCCGGGGTTGTGACTGCAGCGAACATCACAAGAATCCCCAAAGGGCCTAAAACCAGAAACCGGACTCGAGGGGGCAGCATCATAACTTTCTCAACGGTAGCGAAGGAGCTTAAGCCGCTCATTTTTGCATGGAAAGCTTGCGGGGGCAATCAAATTAATTTGGGGTTTGAACGGATCTAAATCCTTAGGCTTCAAATTGTGAAAGAACTAACACCGGATCAGGCCATGATTCGATGTTCCGTAGTCCACGATACGCAGCACCAACGGCAGATAGCAACAGTACCCAGTGGGAACAAAGGAGCAACGATTCATCGGCATTCGATTTCAAAACAGATGCGTGCGATCGCGCGGCACGTCCTAAGCGGTTAAGCCAATACTGTGTAGCCTTCCAGCAAGAAAATCAATCGGCCGCTAGTCTTCATTTCTCTAGGCACATTAAGGCCATTGCCGTCCCGTAACAACGTCCAATTTCATGCGAATCGACGAAACAGCCATCTACCTCGGATTTGGAAATCACGATCCTCTCAAGCTGTTGTTGGAAGCTTGTTTTAGCCTCAGATTTGGGCATTAGGTCAATCGCTTGCTTGCGTCCCCACATATCAAACCAAAAGAAGAAACCGCCATAATCCCAGTGGTCAGTGTGGTCGTCGTACTTGTATGCCATATCAAGATTCTGATGCTGCCCGAACGAAGTCGCGATGGCCGCATTGAGTCGCTCGACCGAGGACTTGCCTCCTACTAATAGTGCTGCTTCGCAAAGCGGCATACGACCGGCGGCTGCTGCAAGTTTTGTCGGCACCGGTTTTTGACCGGCAACGGTATCCAGATAGGGAAAACTTCCACTGCGCTGACGTTGAAGCATCAGAGATTTAACGGCATTGGTTAACGCTGAAAACGCATGCGGACTCTTGCTGAGGTCTTTCTGAGAACGATTCAACGCCATCACGCCTGTGGCGGTAACAAATGGGTTTGCGTACTCGTGAAACCAACTCCCTGATTTCGCTTGGATTTTTACAAGGTCATCTAAACAGCGACTAACCGTTGGGCCGCTCTCGTCGATTGAAATGGACGTCAGATTGCTACGCGCGATAGCCGCCCACAACTCGAGACGATAAGCAAGTGCCCAAAAGATCTCGTCTCGATCGGTGAAAGCGAGATTTGAATTGTCGGCCGTGAACCTTGCGGCTCGAACAACCGCCAATTCGATTGCCGCTCGACGCGCGGGATCGGTTTGCTTTGTCAATTGCTCAAGCAACGCCATCCCCGTGATCGCCGTCACGGCAGCATGAACGTTGGGTAAGCTGTCGGCGCCGCCAAAATCGTAGTCGCTGTCAAACACGCCGCCCGATTCGTCTTGCATCGACAACAGGAAGTCGACGCCGCGGCGGCGAATTTCTGCCGAAGCGTATGCTGGACGTATCGGATCAACGCCAGAACTCGCTGTGATCTCCATTGCCGCGCTCGGGATGGCCGAATGAACTTCAAAACCTCTAACAAAAGGGCCAATCCCCTGCGCCTCAGCCGCCGCCTTGTGACCTAACGGATGATCGGGGTGTTGAGTGGATACTTTCCCGAACAACGACGCCGCCTGTTGATGTTTTCCCAACCGAAATGTTGCCATTGCCAGTCTTAAATCGCGCTCGACGGCGGCGTCTCCGTCGAATTCACTGTTTTCATTGCAGACCCGTAAGGCTTCGGAGTAGTTCCGGTCCCAGAAGGATCGTCGGAGTTGCTTCACCCATTGGGGTGGGACTGAGTCCTGCGAAGTAGCGATTTCTGTCCCCGTGGCCCGCTCTACACGATCAGCAATCCCCGTGATCATTTTTTCCAGCCAAGGAATATGCAGTGTCGTCAGCCGATCGGTGCGGTGAATAACTTTGGTATTTGCCGGAGTCGCTCCGGTTGCAATGACTAAGAATCCCGGTTCAATGAAATGATACATTTGAAGATCGTATCGCCTCTGAGAATCTAGGTCGGGCACGGCCGCCAGAGGAACGAAGCTTCGATTGATCGGAGCGATGATCTGCGGCCATGAAAATGGGCCGGCTTTCATGTACATGTCAAGTGATTTGACTCGGTCCATGAATGTGTCTGGCAATCGTGGAACGTACCAGAAGACAGGTTTGCCGGTTGCCACGGATTTCTCAAAAGCAGCCTGGACGTTTGTCTCCCAGCTGATGAGAGAGCCGGCTTTTGCCGCGCTCTCGTCGGGAACCGTCCGACGTTTCTCTGTGCTGTTGTTGGGCCATAGGTTCTGAGGTGTAGCAAATGCCGGCGCATTGGTTGTGACCGTAACAAGCAGTGCCACTATAAACAAACCGATGCGACCAACAAATCGCGTCAATGGGAAAGGGTGACATGCCATAAAAAGCTTATTCAGAATAACAATCACATGCTGCTTCAAAATGTGTTTTCGTTACAACCGGACAGGACAACCAGTCAACACAGCACAACACACGCGAACGGGTAAGTTTCACGTCGTTTGAATAAACGTCCCATGGGACGAAAGTAGTTTTGGACTGAATTTACCCAAGAAATTTTGGCTCATTGTCGATGTTAGAAGGTCGTTTGTAAACTTCTAAGCGGAAAAACATTTTCATCCAAACGGCCCACCTTGAGTCCTACAGAGTCACTGAATCATGGATCAGAACACTTCACCCGACGATAGCGCACTGGATGCGATGCTTGCCCGCATAAATGGTTTGGCAGAGGGACGAGCCTCCGGTAATGCTCCTCCCATCATGCCCACGGCGCCTCCTGTTGCTGCAATGGCTCCAGCTGCCGCAGAATTGCAACCGCCCGTGTTTGATCAAACCCACGCTGAAGCACCTGCCGCCGTGATACCTGCCGTTGGGCAACAGGCGGCACCTCAGCAGGGGGCTTCCGAGTTCGTCGATGACCGGCCAATAGCACCAGAGGGCCACAGTCTTCAACCGCCCGTTATTTCAGAAGACCAAGAGCCGACTGAGGCCCAGCGCGCCTTGGCTGATGGGAATACGTTCATTCCGCGCGAGCCGCAGACGTTTCAAGAAGCTGGAATTAGTTCTGCATTGGTAGAGGAAATAGTTGTCAAGTTTTTGCTTGCCCGCGGTGAAGCGTCGATTCGCGACATTAGCGAACAAGTATGTTTGCCGTTCAATATGGTTGACGAAATTGTTGTTCGGTTGAAGCAAGAACAGGTGTTGGGCTACGTCAACCAGGCCGCGATGAATGATTACATCTGCCGTCTGACGGAAATGGGCCGTGACCGCGGTCAACGCTACACAGAGATGTGTTCTTACTTTGGTAGCACTCCTGTCGCGTTCGAAGACTACGTTAATAGTGTGGACGCCCAGACAATCAACAATCAAAATCCGGACCAAGAGGATCTCAAGCGCGCTTTCTCCGACCTCTTGATTGACCCCAAGCTGATGATCAAGCTCGGCCCTGCCGTCAACAGTGGCAAAGGTATGTTCTTGTTTGGTTATCCCGGAAACGGAAAAACGAGTATCGCAGAACGAATCACTGCCGCTTTTGGACCGTACGTTTGGATTCCTCGCGCTATCACGATGGATCGTGACATCGTCAGGCTGTTTGACCCGATGAGTCATGAGGAGGTTCCGCTAGAGAACGACGAAACTCTGTTGGCCAGCCACTCTTATGACAAGCGTTGGGTTCGTATCAAGCGTCCAACGATCGTTGTCGGTGGTGAACTAACAATGGAACACCTAGAAATTCAGTACAACCCACAGACCGGCATCAGTGAAGCCCCTGTTCAGATGAAGAGTAACACGGGGTTGTTGTTGATCGATGACTTTGGCCGTCAACGTATGTCGGTCGATGAATTGTTGAACCGGTGGATCGTGCCACTAGAAAAACGATATGATTTCCTGAATACCAGCAACGGTAAAAAGATCTTGGTTCCCTTCGATCAACTGGTTGTTTTCTCGACCAATCTTGAACCTAAAGATCTAGTCGACGATGCGTTTCTACGTCGTATTCCTTACAAAATTGAGGTCGAGAACCCCTCGATCGAGAATTTTGTAAAATTGTTCGAGATCATGTGCAAGATCTACAAGTTCCAATGGCGACCCGAGATGATCAAGTATCTGATCGAAAAGCACTACCTGCCAGTTGATCGTCCTTTTCGAAATTGCCATCCACGTGACTTGCTTTTGCAGGTAAAGAACTATAGCAAGTACCTGAAGATTGAACCTGAGTTGACTGAACAAACGTTAGATTTCGCATGTGAGAATTACTTCTCGATCATGTAACAGGTCTCAAATACAGCTCAGAGACGATTCTGTCCTCCGAACCCAAGTCCCCGCCGCGCTGGTAATGCCAATCGAGCGCGTCGGGGACTTGTTCGTTTTTCAGCGGCCACGGCACGAAGGGCGCCCGGCCGATTGCTTGGGCCAACCTTTCAGAGTTCATCGTCACATTACCGGCGCGAGGCGGAATCGGTCCAGCTTCAATACGTGGACATCCAATCAGAAGATCTGGATCATATCCTCCGACTCGGTTAACGATTTGAGCAATCTGATACAAAGAGAGGTTTCTTGTGCCTCCACAGTGATACAGCCCGCTCATGTCTGAAACCAAAACGTCCTCAATGGTTTCGGTCAGGCACTGGCAATAGGTTGGCGTGCGTACCTCGTCGAAGTACAACGTCGCAGGTTTGTTTTTTTTGAATCGGGATGCGATCCAGTCTATCGCGCCGGCGTGTCCGTTGAAGCTGATCCCCATCGGCAATGAAATTCTCAAGATACACGAGCTTGGCCGCGCCGAAAGAATCAACTGTTCGGCTTCCACCATGGTTTTGCCGTAAACGGTCACTGGATTAGGTGGGTCGGATTCCACATGGCCGCCGTCACCGGTCCCTGAATAGACCAAATCAATAGAAAGATGCACCAAACGGATGTCGGTTCCCTCAAGTATCTCCAAGAGGTTCTTCAGGCACATGACGTTAATTCGTCTTGCCATATCCGGGTCCAGTTCGCAGGCCTTCAGCGCGCAAGTGCCGCCGCAGTTGAGCACCGATTTGATGTTGTGGTCCTTCAGCAGTTTCTTAAAGGCAACGGGATCTTCTAGGTCGGCTCCAATAATGCCGTCACCAACCAATGGCCAGTTTTTCGTCGGGCGTTGTCCAAAAACCTTGTCACCATACTTTTTTCGCAGCTGGTGAAATGCGTTGTAGCCGGAGACTCCCGCCACCCCACAGACCAGCAACGGCAGAGCGTCGTGATCGGTCAGCAAGGTGCGATCCTCGATCAGATGGTGTTGGTCGGTGTTAGAGGTCATCGTTACAAGAAGTCATTGACGTTTTTGGAATCCAGAATCATCTTTGGTTTTGAGTAAATTTCAACGTCAGTTTTCCACTTCCCCACAACTGAGCCAACGAATACCTTTATAGGGATGGAATTTCCTTTCAAAACCAAAATTTGTGGCGTCACCACTGCCGATGACGCGATCATGGTCGCAAGCTCGGGCGCCGACGCAATCGGCCTAAACTTTTTCGCGGCCGGCAAAAGATACATCGATCCGGCTCCCGCCAAAATCGTCGTCGACACGGTAATTGAAACCCATTCTGAGTTTGTCGTCGTCGGTGTTTTTGTCAATGAATCGGCTGAGGCAATTCTGGAGACTGTCAAAACGGTGGGGCTGATGACGGTGCAGCTTCACGGCGACGAGGAACCAGAACTTGTTCCTGCGCTGAAGAAGCTCGGCAAGGCTGCCGGACTGGACTTTGACGTTATTCGAGCCATCAGAACCGCACCGCATAGCGAAACGGCGGCGTTGGATCTTGCAGGAGTGACCGCCGAAGCCCAGAAGTGGATGAAGGCCGGCGTCGATGCGCTACTGATCGATGCGGCAACACCGGACGAGTATGGTGGAACGGGAAAGCAAGTTGACTGGAAGGGATTTTCAGAGATCGATGTCTGCGTTCCGGTTCTGCTGGCTGGTGGATTGAATCCTGACAACGTGGCCAAAGCGATATCAATCGCGTGTCCATATGGGGTCGATGTCGCCAGCGGCGTCGAGAGTTCGCCCGGAAAGAAAAGTTCTGATAAGACGTTTGCATTTGTGAAGGCAGCACAGGAACTATTGTCAGTCCAATGAAGTGTTTTGCTTCAATTATCTTCGGTCTGTACGTCATTTGGACAGGGATTTTGCGCTCGATTGAGGCGCAGGCTTTCAAGCCAAATGCGTTCTGGTTTTGTTTAACGATGGGGCTACTTGCGATTGCAGGCGGTTACTTTTTCAGACTTCAGCGACAACGAATCGCCACAGGGATTTCTGCGGCGGCAGGCTTGGTTGTCGCCGCTTTTTATATCAACTGTTTAATTGTTCAACCAGAATCTGACGCTACCTATCGCGTGGGGCTTGTCATTGTTGCCGCGGTTGGGCATCTGGCTATCGTCTTTCTTCCTAAGTCACCGAAAAGTTCAAAGCGGTAGCACTCGTTGATAGACAACGTCTATTGAGCTCCCGTCGACCATGGTTTGCAGCGTGTCATTATGTCTCTGCCTGCCGAATACAAACCAACGCCGTGCGCCCCCAAATTGGCTAGAAAACGGCAAAATTCATAATCTATTCATAAATTCTTGAGGCGCCTGAGCCACCAGCCTCTAACCATTTCTTAACAGCTCGCATGGATTTTGCCGTCATATCTTACTTATTTCGGACAAATTTCCCTCCGTCACTAAGCCAGATTCAGAGCATGTTGCCTTTACCGGTTTTATGGGGATCGGTGTGACTTTGGTGTCGGTCCTCCTCCGCTGTCGATTCCTATTGATGGCTGACCACCACTATGTCACGCGAACTAAATCTAAAACTAACTCAATTAAGACGTACCACGGAGGGTATCTCGATGCGACGCTTTCTCTTTCCTCAAACGTTCATGCTGCTGATCGCAATGGTCCTCACAGCTCCTATGGCGTTTGCCCAAACAACATCTCGTAGCGTAGTGGAGGGGGCGACGACGCTTACCGATCAAGTTGCGTCACCGGCCGTGGAGACTGCATGGCCGACCGAAGTTTACTCAGATCCAGCTCCCGTGTACTCCTACGACGCCGCGCCGCAGACGTACCAGTACGTTGAGGCTCCAGCGGCCGCACCTGCTCCAGCAGCTGCAAAGCCAAAGCCGAACCCTGCCGCGAAAGCTTACAAGGGGTTGTTCTATGCAAATGATTTCAGCTACCTGAACGATTCTTACGACGGTCCGGTGTACTTCGGTGACAACTGGAAGAATCTAGCCGATGGGCGGCTGAGCATCGGCGGTGAATACCGCTATCGCTATCACAGCGAACAAGGAATGGGCCAGCAGGCCGGATTCACTCGCTTCCAAGACACCGACAATGAGTTCGGATTGATGCGTTTACGATTGTTTGCGAACTACAAAGTGAGCGATCGTTTGCGACTTTACGCAGAGGGTATCTACGCTGATGTCAGCCACAGTAATGACGAGTACATTCCACGTGGTATTGATCGCAACTATGGCGATTTCCTCAACTTGTTCGCCGACGTAAAGATCACTGACAACACGAACATTCGCATTGGACGTCAAGAACTATTGTTCGGAGCCCAACGACTGATCTCCCCACTTGATTGGGCTAACACGCGACGCACCTTCGAAGGTGTTCGCATGACCAGCAAGTTTGACGACTGGACTTTCGATGGGTTTTGGACTCAACCAGTTCAGATTATCCGCAACGAATTTGATCGTTCGAATGAAGAAGTTGATTTCTACGGAATGTACTTGAACTACTCAGGTTGGGAAAACGCCAACCTGGACCTGTACTACCTTGGCTTCAACAACGACACCAATGGTGGCACATTCAACATCGACACATTCGGAACACGTTTGTGGGGTAACCGAGGCGATTGGCTTTATGATTTCGAGGGCTCTATTCAAACAGGAAGCCAACAAGCCCTTGGTCAGAGCTACGAAGCGTACGCTGTGACTGCAGGTCTCGGACGTAAGCTCAAGAACATGCCTTGGTCACCGCACCTATGGTTCTACTATGACTATGCTTCAGGAAACGATGCCAACACACCGGGCACTTTCGAGCGGTACAACCAGCTGTTCCCATTGGCCCACAAGTACCTAGGCTTCATCGACGCGGTTCAAAGAGCAAACATCTCTGCTCCAAACCTTCAATTGGTAATGAACCCAACGAAGAAGCTAAAGCTGTTGCTGTGGTATCACTCTTTCCAAGCTGCTGAGGCCTCCGATGTTGTACCGGGGATTGGCGGTACACCTGCTCAAGATCCGACATCAACTGATTTTGGACATGAGCTAGACTTTATCGCGAACTTGAACATCAACCCACGCAACAGCGTGCTGGTCGGTTACTCGCACCTCTGGGCTGGTGACAAAATCATCAACGGTCAAGACGCCGATTTCTTCTATCTTCAACTGACGAGACGTTTCTAAGATAGGCCTAGACCACATCTCGCCAATCGAAAGGCCCAGTGAAACTTATGTCTCACTGGGCCTCTTTTCATTTAACGAACATGAGTTGGATTCTGATCAGAAAGAGAAATCACGCCTAGTACACATCGCGGCAGTACCGGTTTTCGGTCTTGAGTTTCTTCACATAGGCTTTGGCGTCATCAGCAGACAGTCCGCCTTCTTGTTGAATAATCTCATGGAGCGCCTTATCAACGTCTTTGGCCATTCGGCTGGCGTCACCACAGACGTAGAAACTGCCACCTGACTCCAGCCACTTGTATAGCTGAGCGGCATTTTCGCGCATGCGATCTTGGACGTAGATCTTCTCCTGCTGATCTCGGCTGAATGCTGTATCCAACTGATTCAGCAGGCCCTCTTTCTGCCAAGTCTCCAGTTGATCTTTGTATAGGAAGTCTGTCGCCGATTGCTGATCACCAAAGAACAGCCAATTGTCTCCGCTGGCGCTGCGTGCTGAACGCTCTTGTAGGAACGATATGAAAGGCGCGATGCCGGTGCCCGGTCCCACCATGATCATGGGTGAGTTGTCGTCTGTTGGAATGGTTAAGCCGTGCGCCTTCTGAACGTACACTTTTACCGAGCCTCCGGCTTCGACACGATCGGCTAAAAAAGTTGAGGCGACGCCTTTGCGCAAGCGATCGTTTTTCTGATAGGTAACTTTTCCAACCGTCAAATGCACTTGATTTGGGTGGGCCTTTAGGGAACTTGCGATTGAATAAAGACGCGGGTTTAGTTCTGGTAATGCGTCCACGACGGCATCCGCAGAGACGGTAGTGTCCGAGAACATCTGCAGAAAGTCCAGCACATCCAGTTCGTCGATTTGGTCATCGTCTTCGACAAGTTTCTCTAGTCGCTGCAGTTCATCGGCGGCCGTTACATTGGCTTGAAATAGTTCGATCAGTTCATCGGTCACGGTAGACAGATCTTTGTTTGCCATTGAATCGTGATGGCTGGGGTGAACGCCATCACAATGCGCGAGCAATTGTTCGACCAGTTCGCCGCAGTTGGTAGCGTAGAGTCCTAGTGCGTCCCCAACTTCGTATTGGATTTCAGAACCCGAAAGATCGATTTCCACGTGTCGTACGTCTTTGTTTGAAGCGTCGCCGGTCAGTTTCTCTGACTTGATTAGTTTCGCGGCAAACGGATTTTTTCGAGTGTAGCCATCTTCGACCACCGTTGCGGTGGCAGCTCCGCCGGTTGGGATTTCACCGCCCAGTTTGACCAATTTCTTAAGCATCTTGGCGGTCTCTTTGCCGCCGGGTGTGCACAGGGTCAGGTTTGTTTCAGCTCCCGTAGCAATCGCTTCGGCGTAAGTCTGACAAAGGTATCCGCACGAACCACAGTCCAACTGAGCCATCGCCGCCATCAGTTTCCGATTCTGAGGTCGATCTGCGGCCAGATCCATCCGCTCGTCCATTTCAAGAGTGTCATCGTGCCAAGGGAAGTCTTCCTCCTCCTCGACCGTCGCCACGCCGTTATCGGCAAAGTCAACGCCGCCAGATCCGGCAGCCGTTAGTTCTTCAATTCCCGTCATGCCGGCGAAGAAGCCGCTGAGCCAAGCCCGCTGTTCCTCATTGAAAGGAGCGGACTCCGGGATCAGCGATACGCCTGCGATTAGTTTTTTTGCGTCCATAGGTTTGTTCATCTAAACATCTCGTAAAATGGTGGTTTTTTCGTGATGGCCGGGAGTAAGGGCTTCGAGTTGACCTCGGTGTTAAGAAGCCGTCGCAAAATCGATCAACTCTTGATCGCTATGCCGTGAGGCGAAATCAACGAATGATTCCTCGGCGTCGCTGCGTTTTTCCACATAGGCAGAAAGAATTCGGTGAATCATTGGTGGGATTTCTTCGAAGGCCACTGCATCGAACAGTTGCCGCCCCATACGACCACGAGAGCCGTATCCGCCGCCGATCAAAACGTGATAGCCATCGACCATGTCGTCGCCTTTGGTGACGGCAGTGCCCATCAAACCAATGTCGCCAATGTAGTGTTGAGCACACGAATGGTGACAGCCAGTCAAGTGAATGTTCAGCGGCTGATCGAGGTCGATTTCTTTTTCTAGATAGTCCGCCAGAATAAGTGCTTGGCCCTTGGTGTCTGCGCCCGCAAATTTGCAACCACGACTGCCAGTGCAAGCGACTAATCCGGCCCGCATGCTGGTCGCCTGCCAGTGTAGGCCTAGTTCTTCGATCGCCGCTTTCACAGCGTCAATGTCTTTGTCGTCGATGTCCGGTATCAATAGGTTTTGCCAGACCGTAAGTCGAATGTAGCCGCTGCCGAACTGGTCAGCGATTTTGGCGATGCCATGAGTCTGTTCAGTCGTGATGCGTCCGACGGGCAGCACCAAACCGACGTAGTTTTTTCCTTCTTGCTTTTGCTTGTGGAATCCCACATGAGCAAAACGATTTTCAGGATCGCGGAAGTTGAGTTTCTCGTCTACCATTCGCAGTAGCGGTTTCCCGAAAACGGATTCGACTTCGCTGATGAATTTGTCGAAGCCCCAGTCATCCAGCAGGTACTTGAGCCGAGCCTTCTTGCGATCTGTTCGATCTCCATTTTCGATAAACACTTTCAAGATCGCCCCAGAGATGTCACAGCAATCTTCCGCAGCGACCAAAACGCTTGTTGGCCGAGCGAAATCTTTGTGTCCAGTGATCCCGCCAAGTCGCAGCTGAAAGTAAATTCCAGCGGGGATTTCTGCGGTGGCAATGTCATCGGTGATCTCGACAGCAAAAAAGCCAACATCGTTGGTATCCGACAGCGGGCTGATTGTGCCGCGGCCATCAAAGGAAATGTTGAACTTGCGGGGCAGTCCAAACAGTTCGCGGTGATTGATCAGATACCAGTGAAGCTCTTGCGCGAGTGGCAGCGTTTCGACCAATTCGTCAGAGTCGATGCCGCTTAAAGGGCTGCTGGTGACGTTACGGACATTGTCAGCACCGGAACCTTGGTTGACGATGCCCAGATTACGCAGGCCGATGAGAACATTGTGCGCATTTTCTGGTTTGATTTCGCGAAACTGTAAATTGTTGCGGGTGGTAACATCCACGTACCCGCCAGCCAATCGTTCGGCCATGTCGGCAAGTCCGTGAACTTGTGCGCTGGTCAAGTGACCGCCCGGAATCCGCATTCGGCACATGTACGAATCTTGAGCCGGCGCGACATAGAACAGACCTTGCGCCTTGGTCAGAAATACATCACTGCCCTTGGGGAACGTTCCCTCGCGACTGCGTTTGGCGATGTCGCCCCAAATATCCAGCGGATGCTGATCACGTTTCGCTTTTTCTTCGTTGCACAGCTTACCGCCTTCAGCTTCTGTCTTAATAACTGCGTTGTTGACCAGTGCGTCGGGGCCGACCACTTGAGCACCTGCGGGGCCGACCTGGACAGTCGCGCCGGCATTGTCGCGGGCACTATCAGAGATGATGGGGAGGCCGCGTACGGTTCGGGCAACATCCGAACCTAAGGCAAATCCCTGCAGGTAGTTCGTTTGCTCGGCGGTGAAAGCTCTTTGGTCTTCAGCTGATTCTTCGGTGGTTTCTTTATCAGGCATGACGGTCTAAATGTTCAATGGTTGGTGGTTGAGTCGATTTTGTGAGAGTGTTTTAGGACAGGGATTGTTCGATTAGGGCACCGCCAGTTCTAGATTGACAGCACAGTTCTTGTAGGACGGTTGTCGCGAATATGGATCGAAGTGAGCCAGCGTCAGTTGGTTTACAGCGCTGTAGTGCATGGGCATGAACAAGTGGCCAGCTTTCACTGTGGGGGTGATGAAGGCTCGCGCGGCGATTCGTCCCCGCTGCGAGCTGATGGTGACCCACTGTTGTGGCGATACACCCAACTCTTTTGCGTCGGCCGGATTGATCTCGACGTAGACATCTTTCGGATAGAGTCTCTTCAAGACCGAAGACTTGCCTGTGCGCGTCTGAGTATGCCATTGGGAGGCGGTGCCACGTCCTGTCAACAATAGAAATGGAAACGCATCAGTCGGAGGTTCCGGCATCGCAGTCTGATCTGCAAAAATCAATTTTGCTTTGCCGTTTTCGTGATAAAATCGGCCATCCTCAAACAGGCGTCTCTGATTGTCTGTGAGCTCGTGTCCCTTCCCCAACGGCCACTGAATTCCACCGTGATCGTCCAACATTTGGTAGCCACTGATTCCGCTGATGTCGCAGGGTTGGCCAGAGCTGATTTCGCCAAGGATCGTTAGAACTGATTCAGGGTCTTCCCATTTTTCGAACATGTCGCCGCAGCCCCAGTAGTGAGCGACCAGTTTGAGGATGGAAAAATCAGAGAGTGCTTGTCCAGGCGCTCGGGCAACTTTCTTTAACAAACCCAAGCGTCGTTCACTGTTGATGAACGTGCCTTCTTTTTCGCCCCAACCGGCAGCAGGAAGATACAGGTCTGCTTCCAACGCGGTCTCGGTTGTGGTGTACATATCTTGTACGACCAAGAAATCGAGCCTGTCCAAAACCTCTTTGCAGAATTTTTGATTGATCCACGAGTGCAGGGGGTTCGTTGCCAGAACCCAAAGTCCACGGATTCGGCCCTTAAGAATTCCTTCGATGATTTGATCGTAGCTGTCGCTGGCCTCGTGCGGAATCCGCGCCTCGTCGATTCCAAGGACGTTGGCGACTTTGGAGCGATGCTGCGGATTGGAAAAGGCGTGTCCACCGAGCAAGGAAGTTGTATTGCTGAATAAACGCGAGCCCATCGCATTGCATTGGCCGGTGACGGAATTAGCGCCGGTTCCGGGACGACCGATGTTGCCCGTAATCAACGCTAGATTGATGATCGCCTGCGCTGCTCGGACGCCTTCGTAGCTTTGGTTGATCCCCATCGTCCACCAAAACGAAACGCGTTCTCCCTTGTGGATCTTGTGTGCAAGGTAATGAAGTCGCTCGACCGAGATCCCTGAAATTTCGGCGACGTGTTCCGGCGTGAAAGTTTTTACGTGTTGCTTGAATTCGTCATAGCCATCGACGCTTTTTGCAATAAAGCTTTCGTCGACCCAACCCTCCGAGATCAAAATGTGGGCTATTCCGTAGAAGAATGCCAAATCAGATTTCGGTGCGATCGCAAAATGCTGGGTCGCCGCCATGGCGGTCTCCGTCTTGCGCGGATCAACTACGATTATCTCAGGATTGTTTTTGTTCAGTAGAATTCGTTGCCACATGATTGGATGGGCAATGCAAAGATTCGAGCCTACCAAAACGATCGTGTCCGATTGCTCGAAGTCGTCGTAAGTGTAAGGGGGCGCGTCGAAACCGAATGATTCCTTGTAAGCGACAACCGCCGTTGCCATACACTGGCGAGTGTTACCGTCGCCATGCTTCATCCCCATCCCGAATTTCGCCAATGAGCCTAGGAAGGCAAGCTCCTCGGTTGGCATTTGTCCGGTTCCCAAAAATGCCACGGAATCATCGCCGTGCATTTGTTGGATTGATTTGAATCGTTTGGTAAACTCTTTCATCGCCGTATCCCAATCGACTGGCACAAGTTTACCTTTTGGGTTTTTCAACAAAGGCGTCGTGCCGCGATCTGGAGAGGTCAAAGGGGCGAGCGCTTCCCAGCCTTTGGGACAAGCCATTCCCACGTTGACGGGGTAGTCTGTCGTTGGCGAAAGGTTGATCGCTTCACCGTCTTTTAGATGTACATTCAGCGCGCATCCGGTACTGCAGAAACCACATACCATATTGGTGGTGGCATCTGGCTGACTTTTTTGCGGCACAAGACCCAATCCGAACTTGGCAGGCTCCAAGAGCATTTCCTGCGTCATTGGACCGTCGAAAACGCGCTCCAGCGGCGACGGCAAGCCGGCAGGAAGTACTGGCAGCGAAAGTCCCTTTTTGGGTTCGGAGGTTAATGGTTTGGCTTTCATTAGTTCGGTGCTCCCGGCATGCGACGCGCGACCGAAACTGAGAAGAACAGGTAACGTTCAAGCAGTTCGGCCACCAGCAGAGTTAGCGCCATGACAATCGCGAGAACAGAAACGCGCGACGGCAGCGTTGAGGTGTCCAAGCCAGACGTTTCCAAAAGTAGCAACAGCGGCAAGATGACTCCTGCTAATAGTCCCAAGCCGAATCGAATCAACGTGGGCCATTTCATGTCGCCCACCATTAGGTTGGCGGCGTGTCTCCACGGCGTAAATTGAAAGGATTTCAAATGCGAGAATACACTGGCCTCAATCACAAGCTTGATAACGACAAACACAATCAGCAATTTCGAAAGCGCTGCTAGTGCGGCACCAATGGTCGGACCATTGGTTGCGGTGGCCTCTTCTTGAAGGACCCAACCGTCGGCAACCCAAGGCAGTACCGCAATCGCAAACGCAGTTCCCAGAACGGCTCCGCTCAAGAAGAAATGACTGCTGGTACGAAACGCAGTCCATAAGGGACGTTTGGTGACGATGTATAGCATTGCACTGCAAGCAACCGCGATAACGCCGCTGACTAACGTCGCTAGGCCAAAGGCGTTTCTCCCAATACCGGTCCCAGCTTCGGGGAACTCAAACCATCCCCACGTCAGCAGCGTTGAAGCTGCTGCCGCGAATAGGTTGAACGCAGCAATTTCTCTTGATAGCCACGAGGTCTTGATGCCAGACAACGCTCGGTAAGCTTTTAGAGGTCGGCCGAGGTGCAGGATTGCAACATTCAACCCCGCCAGCAGAACACCGAAAGCAAAAATGTCTAACTGCACGAAAGCACTCTTGCTGAGTTCAGGCCAAAACATCGGCAAGAAATAGTTGACCGCAAATATCCCAAACGCCATTTGCGTAAGAGTCAGCATGAATACTAGTGGGAAATGAGCATGGAGTGGTTTGGCAATGTAGTAGTCGTCCGGCAGTAAGTTGCGCGGCATCACTCGGTTGGTTTTGTAACGTGTCGTTGGCAAAGTCACCGTAACGTCAGGAGCTCCAGGCACCAATTGCTCGGTTTCGCTATCGTCGATAATTTCCGAACGCTTTACTTTGCGAATTTTGATCGCTTCGTTGGGGCAAGCTTGGACACACGCCGGTGCCTCCCCGACGGCCAATCGGTCGGTGCACATATTGCATTTGCGAACAATGCCTTTGGAAGGGCTATAGACGGGAACATCGTAGGGGCACATGAACATGCAGTACTTGCAGCCAATGCACTGGTCATCCAAATGCGCGACGATTCCAGTTACAGGGTCTTTGTCATAAGCATTCACCGGGCAGCCCAACATGCAGGCCGGCTCGAGACAGTGATGGCATGCGGCCGTTACGTGCTGAATCACTGGCTCTGGTTCTGAACCTCCGACCAACAAGCCAACGTTTCGCCAAAGCTCGCCGTCCTCAAGACCGTTTAAGTTATGACATGCGGCAACGCACGCTTTACAGCCGCTGCACGCGTCCAAATCAACCTCGAAGCTGTATTGCTCGTCTTGATCCGGTAAATCGTGTGGAATCAGATCACGGTAGCGACTCTCCAACATCGGTGTCGTTACAGCTTGATGACGCTGCGAGAACCTTTCGACCGCAGTCAACTGTTGTTGTGACTCGATCAATTTGTCAACCAACGACGGTCCCGGTAAGGCTGCCGTATCTTCGTTAACGTTCTTCGAAGAAGGGTGGGCGATAGACATAAATGTGACAGTTGTGATGATCAAATGGTTCTTTGGTTCGGGGTAGCAACTATCCGATTGCAAACTCGGGACCACATGACTGGCGAAGACTACATCTGTTTATTAAGCAAATGTAAAGAGATTGTGGGAGCGCTTTTGCGGAACATAGGCTTACCGTTAAACGGCTTAAGGGGAGAAGCTGCGTTCTTAGAGTACGCTCAAAAATAAGCACTGAATCAATCTGAAATTCCAACGTGGCAACCCGATCGCCTGATTAACAAGCACAAGTAGCGCGAAGAATTGGCAGAAATGAGCGCTAAAAAATTCTTAACAGAGGTGAGCTTTCGTTGGTGAAAGCAAAACACTTTTTGGTTTGTTGAGGTGTCAAAACTTTTGTGAAGCTGGCGTGAATAAAACCCAGCTGTGCAAAAGAGCGGTGCCAGTAATTAAAGCTGAAAGTGTGATCATGCACCGTTAGCGATTTTTTCAAGGGCTTCTGAAGACCTCGATCGCACTCTTAAATTTGTGCAGAGAAACTTGTGCTTTTTAGTGAGCTTCGACAAGAGTTTTTGTGCTGGCATAACGTTTGCTCAATCGGTGCGCAATGTCGTCGAAGCCCGCCTTCACAACACTGATAACGTCGTTCCGCTTAAAAATCAGATTAACGCAAAACCTATAAGGATGCCCATGACTCTGCGAAGTATTTTTTCGGTAGCAATTCTACTTGCTACATGCCTTTGCTTACCATCCACCGTTCAAGCACAAGACAAACAGCTGCTCGACCTTGAAAAAGACTCTTTGAAGTTTGGTTTTATCAAACTCACCGATTGCGCTCCTATCGTCATCGCGAAGGAGAAAGGCTTTTTCGAGTCCGAAGGCCTTCAGGTTGATGTCATCGCTCAACCCAACTGGAAAACGTTGCTGGACAACGTGATTACCGGTGAACTCGATGGAGCTCACATGCTTTCCGGTCAACCGATTGCCGCCACAATTGGATTTGGAACCAAAGCTCATGTGATTACGGCTTTCACGATGGATCTCAATGGAAACGGCATCACCGTCTCCAACGCAATTTGGGAAGCCATGCAAGAGAACGATCCCGCGTTGCAGTCTGAGACACCCGCTCACCCAATTTCTGCTACTTCGCTTAAACCAATCGTCCAAGAGAAACTTGATAGCGGTGAGAAACTGCAGATGGGCATGGTCTTCCCAGTAAGTACGCACAACTACGAACTGCGTTACTGGTTGGCCGCCTCTGACATTCACCCAGGTATGTACACGAAAAGCGATATTGGTGGCCGGACAGACGCCCAAGTGGAACTGTCTGTCACACCTCCGCCAATGATGCCAGCCACTTTAGAGGCCGGTAACATTCAAGGTTATTGCGTAGGCGAGCCTTGGAATCAGGCAGCGGTTGCCAAAGGGATTGGCGTTCCGGTGACCACGAACTACGACATTTGGAAAAACAATCCTGAGAAGGTCTTTGGCGTCACCAAGTCATGGTCTGACGAAAATCCCAACACGCACCTTGCCGTGATCAAAGCTCTAATTCTTGCAGGCAAGTGGTTGGACGAAACGGACGAAGCCGGAAATCTTACCAACCGCGAAGAGGCTGCTCGGATACTTTCACGCTCCGACTATGTGGGAGCTGACTTCGATGTGATCAAGAACTCAATGACGGGTTTCTTCTACTTTCAAAAATCAGACAAACGTGCGATGCCTGACTTCAACGTCTTTTTCAAGCACAACTGCACCTACCCTTGGTACAGCGATGGCGTTTGGTTTTTGACTCAAATGCGTCGTTGGGGGCAGATCACAGAACCCAAGCCTGCCGCATGGTATGACGAAATGGCTAAAGAGGTCTACAAGCCAGAGATCTATTTGAAAGCAGCTCGCATGCTGGTAGAGGAAGGCCTGTTAGAGGAGGCAGACGTTCCTTGGGAGACCGACGGCTACAAAGCACCGACCAGCGACTTCATCGATGGCCTTACCTATGACGGGAAAAAGCCCCTGGAGTATTTGAAGGCTCACAAAATTGGCAACAAAGAATAGCCATGATTAGCCAGCCGGAATGGATTCCGGCCGACTTCCTTTTCCTTAATTCTGTAGACACCACCACCAAATTTGAAATCACAATGCTAAGACCAACTCCAGAAAAGACCAAAACGACGATCCCGTTCAAGTATCGACTAGTAAAAGTCATCGACGTGGCGGGTTTGAATTTCCTTACTCCCGTTGTTCGCCTTTGCTTTGGTGAAGAACCTCGAAAGCAGCTTAAAGACATCGGTCTTTACATCTTCATTCCAATTTTGGCAATGATCTTTGGCATTTGCGGGTGGTTTGTCGTTTCCGAAATGGTGGTAACCAAGAGCGGTAAACTTCCCAATCCTAGCGAGACGCTCACGGCGGCAGGTTCCATTTGGGACTTTCACGTTCGGGAAAACGACAAACTCTCCGCCTTTGAAATGACCGGCGCTCAACGCGATGCACGGATGGCCGCGGTCGAAAAGCGACTCAAGGAATTAGTGCCGCTCGAGGAGCAGGTTAACCAGGAAGTTACCGAAGAGGGGAAACGCGCTGCCGAACGGACTAACCAGCGTGTCGCCTCGCTTGAGAAAAAGTACGACCAGATGAAAGCGGAATTGGACTCAGCCGCGGATGAACGCGAGAAAGATCTGAAATCGAAGTCTGAATCGGTTGACACAACCGATGTCAAAGCAAAAGACGCTTACATCGCCGACGTCCGCGCTCATCGTAAAGCCTTAGATGCCGCCAAAGAGAAACTGCGAAACCTCAAGAGTGAGATTAAAACACTCAGGGACATCAAAGATGCCAAACTCGCCGCAGCTCTACGCAAGCAAACGCAGATCGCTGAAGAACGGCAGTACTTGGGTAAGATGAAAGATCAGCTATCCAAAGCCAATCGCGATTTGAAGGTCGCCGGTGCACAGAAAACGCTGGAGGCCGATCTTGCTTCTTTCTACGAAGCTGAACCAACCAAAATGTACGCAGCAGCCAGCAAAGTTGTAAAAGGCGAGTCGCGTATCGAAAAACTTAAATCATCAGAGTACGCCAAGCCATCGACGCTGCCGTTTCAAATCAAACGAAGCGTTCTGTGTGTGTTTGTTGGATTCTTCATTGGCACCGCGATTGCCATTCCGCTGGGGATTATGTGCGGTCTATCCAAGACGGTCATGGCTGCGATGACGCCGATCGTAGCGCTTTTCAAGCCAGTGTCGCCAATCGTCTGGCTGCCTGTTTGTTTGATCATTTGTTCAGCCATGATTCCCGATCCCGACAAACATTTTTTTACACAGTGGATGTGGAATTTGCCAGTGCTTGGCAAGTATCAAATCAACCCTGCATTTCTAGCGTCCGCTTGCACGGTCGCGCTGTGCTCACTGTGGGCGACAATGACGAACACGGCTCTGGGGGTTGCTTCGGTTGACGAAGATCACATCAACGTCGCGCGCGTGCTTCGACTTGGTTTTTGGGACCGCCTGTTCAAGATCGTTCTTCCTTCCGCGTTGCCACTGGTTTTTGCTGGTTTGCGGATTTCACTGGGAGTTGGTTGGATGGTGCTGATCGCCGCCGAGCTGCTTAGTTCCTCGGAGGGAATCGGGAAGTATGTTTGGGATCAATTCAACAACGGTGGCTCACGTTCATTCGCGAACATGGTCGTCGTGGTGTTTGTGGTCGGGATCATCGGGTTAATCTTGGACCGCATGATGGTTGTGTTTCAGCGATTGGTCAGCTTCGATGATTCGCCCACTGCCGTCTAACGTGGCGTTGGCTGCAGGATTTAGTTGCAGCCTTCACCCCGTCGATTTCTCCCTTTGATTCTTTTGAAAATACCGCGGACACCAAAATGGCTTTCATAAAACTAAAAGATGTTTGTTTCGGCTTTGGGCCAATCTCCAATCGCTACGAGGTTTTTGAAAACGCGAACCTATCCGTTGAGGAAAACGAGTTCGTCGCGATTATCGGATTTTCAGGCTCGGGAAAAAGTACGTTGATCTCGCTGCTTGCGGGACTGCAGAAACCGGACACCGGAATGGCACTGATGGACGGTCGACCTATCGAAGAACCTGGGCCTGATAAAGGAATCATGTTCCAGAATTATTCTTTGCTTCCTTGGCTATCGGTTGCGGGAAACATCGATTTGGCGGTGAAGCAAGTCTTCACAGAGATGCCAGTCGGTGAAAGACGGGACTACGTTCAAAACTATATTGATCTCGTTTCTCTGACGGGGTCAGAATACAAGAAACCCCATGAGCTTTCTGGCGGCATGCGTCAGCGGCTTTCGTTGGCGCGAACGCTGGCGATGAAACCCGAGGTCTTGTTGCTTGATGAACCTCTTTCGGCGCTTGATGCCCTGACACGTGCCGTGCTGCAAGATGAGATCATTCGGATTTGGGAAGAGGATCGCCGAACCGTCGTCATGATTACCAACGACGTCGATGAAGCTGTCTTGATGGCCGACCGAATTGTTCCTTTGACGCCCGGACCATCGGCTTCGTTTGGTCAGAGTTTCCCCGTGACACTAGATCGACCGAGAAACCGAGCCACGTTGAATTTCAACCCGGAATTCAAAAAGCTGCGGAACGAGGTGACGCGTTACATGTTGCAAATTAACGACGAAGCAAAAGCCCTTTCACCGGCGGAAGACTTATCGCTGCCTAACCTTGAACCTCGGATGCCAGGCGAGTTGCCAGTCCAATCGCCGGTTTAATTCCGACAGCCGCACGACTAAAGAAAGATCTGGTACCACCCACCAACACAACGAGCCACACATGAAAGACGACAACAAATACGTTGAAATTTTTAACCTAGTGAAAGCCTATCCTAACCCTTACGGCGATCCTATTCGAGTCGTTGATGGTTTCGAATTGAACATCAGGAAAGGCGAGATCGTCAGCATCATCGGTCACTCCGGTTGTGGCAAAAGTACCGTTTTGACGATGGTCGCGGGACTCAATGAGATTACGCATGGAGGTATTGCTGTCGACAGTCGAGAGATTAGCGGACCGGGACCTGACCGGGCTGTCGTGTTTCAGTCACCTTGCCTGTTGCCGTGGATGACCGCTTTCAAGAATGTGATGTTGGGCGTCGAAAAAGTGTATCCGCACGGCACCGAACAGCAACGTCGAGAGATTTGCGAGTACTATCTGTCTGCCGTTGGGTTGGGCAATTCGATGGACAAGCTTCCCGGGGAAATGTCCGGCGGTATGCAGCAGCGCGTGGGGATTGCTCGCGCAATCGCATTGAAACCGAAGATGCTGTTACTCGACGAACCGTTTGGCCGGCTTGATTCTCTTACACGCATGGAATTACAGGATGTCGTGCTAGAAATCCTTGACCGGGAGAAAATCACGACGATGGTGATCACTCACGACGTCGACGAAGCGATCTATATGTCCGACCGAGTCTGCATGATGACCAGCGGGCCTAATTCAAAAGTGGGTAAGTTATTGTCGTTGCCGTTTGACCGTCCGCGAAAACGCGCAGACGTACTGGAGCATCCGGACTACTACGACTTGCGTGGGGCCCTCGTTCAGTTCTTGGAAGACGAGAGCCATGATTCTCCCGCCGACGAAGTCAAAGAGGTCGAAGCAGAAGCTGTGGCAACGTAGAACGCAAAGTTTGTCAGCGGCAGATCATGGCCGCCGGTTCTTTACAGCAAGTCGACCGGCAGTTGCCACCTTGCCGCTCTCACGAATGCACACAAAACAGTTCCTACCTGCACCTATTGGCCGGTCAAGATCGCAATAAATGGTGGTATATCTGCAAAGTCCACGGCTCCGTCTCGATTGACATCGGCTTGATCGAGATAGTCGCCGGCTAACAGGATCGCTATGAATGCAGGGATGTCTTGGAAATCAACGGCACCACTGAGGTCAGCATCGCCAAGTAGAAAAGCGTCAACGACATCGTAGGTCACAAACATCTGTAAAGTTTGCTGAGTTGCACCGGGAATGTCTTCGTCTGACACGCGGATTTGAAAAAACGTGGTGCCTGCTCCCAATGCTGAAGGCGTGCCTTCAATCGACAGTTCAACAGACTGGCCAGCGGCCAAGTCTGCAAAAGTCTGCCCCGAGAACGACAAAAAACTAGTTTGGGGAAGTGAATTGACTGAATCCAATTCCATTGCTGCCGTCAGCGGCGCACCTGCTTGCGAGGCGAGATTGTGAATAGAGAAAACCAAAGGTGTTATTGGCTGACCGAGTGGAATTTCGCCCAGATCAACCGTCGTTGAATTCGTGTCTGTGCCACCAGTGAATGATCCGTTGGCATGATTAAGAACTCTCAAGCTCATATCAATCAGATCGTTGCCGTCATTGGCTCCGTTGCCAATACCGCCTCCAGTCGTGACGTCCAGATTGTCGATGATGATCATGCCGTCGTAGATTCCTGCCGTCCCTTGGTTGTACGCAAGAGACACATTCATCGTGCTGCTGTCAGTACCGTTCATCCGAAAAGCGTTACTGGCGCCTTCACGGTCACTCGACGCGTCACCTACCGCCTCGACCAAGTAGTATGTTCCATCGTTTCCAGCCTTATTGAGAGTGACAGTTTGATTGGGGGAAACGGCCGTTCCGACGATGACGGTACCAAGGTCAATTTCCAGCATTGAGCTTCCGTCCGAATTGCTGGTGACGCCAGCGATCGTGATTGTCGAGTCGTTCGATTGGTCCTTGTAGATCGACCAAACGAACTCCGGGTGATCAACGTATGCGTTCCGATTGTTGGTGTAATACTGCGGATTGTATTGCGAGCTAAAAATTGTGTGATTGCGCCGTCGCTCAAATTCGTCTGGCGGATCCAGGTAATGCCACTCAATCAAGGACGCGAGGTCGCCCATTTGATTTCCCGATGGATTTCCATTGACCAGTTGCAGCCCGGAGTATCTTGTTTCAGAGTAGAACAGCGATCTCGCGATATCGCCTCGACACATGTCGCCGACAAACCAATACGTTCCAAGATCACCATAGTTACCAGTTGTATTTCCGAATCCGAACGGCATACTGCCGCGATCGGAGTTGACCTGTGTGTTACAGGGGCGCAACGCATGCGGATCGCCCAAGTTGCCCTGAGTTCCGTTGGACGCTGAACCCGGTTGTTTTGATTGTGGCCAAACGTGTTCGCGATTCCACGTCGCAGCCGAATCCCAAGCGGAACTATTGGAGAGGCCGCTGTAGGCAAGAATAATGCGCGAGCTGTTTGCCGGTTCTTGATCATGAATGGCAGCCGAGTATCGGAAGTTGCCATAGGTCCGTTGAATGTGACCGGCTGTCATGGCTGAAGTTAATTGGGACTTCAGCGTCGCTCCAGTGCCGGTCGCATTGGAGTAATAATTCGATGGTGCATCCCACTGCGCAACGGCCGAGGCACAACAGACGAGCCAAGCGGTGAAAATACTAAGGTGAAGTTTTGAGCAAATCATGAAGGGGTGGGCTAGGCGGTTAGGAAATCAAGGACCCGGAAATCAAGTCGGACGAAAAAGATGGCAAGAAGTGTAACACGCCCAACGAGACCCTGTTGAACGATAATAGTCGACGTGTGGGCCGACAAACAGACGGACAAAGAGTTTTTCTAATCTGGCGGTGCTGATTGTTGGCCTGATCTCTAGCGTTTTTTTATGCAAAAGCTGGCTCGACACACGACATTTAGTGGCAATGGACGACTCGCGCGGTTTTAATGATCGAAATAGAGGCCGCATCTATATGGGAAGGAAATATCTCATGTCACGTCGTGTTTTCACTTTCGCGGTTTTGACAACGCTGTTTTGTTTCTCGTCCGTACACGGTTCGATCGTTGTTGATCAATAGCAAACGGCAGGAGCCACTTCAGGTTTTTCCGTCGTCGATCCCGTTGCCGACATCAGCGCCCAAAGTTTCGTATCCGGTGCGGGTGTCAATAATATCTCTGGAGCGAGAATTGCTTTGGCTTCCGGTTCGGTTTCTAAGATCTCGTTGGCGATCTATAGCGCGATCGGGGAAGGCAATCCGGCGATAACTGGCAACCTTCCAGTGGTGGTGGCAAGTCATACTCTCAACACTTCCTTTTCCGGTGCCCAAGTCATTCAAGTAGCTCTTCCCACACCAGCGTCTATCTTGCCCAACACGACGTACTATTTGGAGTTCAGCGGCGGGGCGGGAGACAGCGGATTTTTTGGTGGAACAACGACCAACTTGTATTCGGGTGGGCTGGCCATCACCAATCCCAATCGGTCTGGATTCACCGAGTTTGCGAACTTCGATTTCTATTTCGAAACGTTGACCGATACGAACTTCGTCGCAGTGCCCGAACCGAGCGTCCTTCCGATTGGTGCCGTTTTGATGCTGGGAGCAGTTTTACCGCGACGCCGTCGCAAAGATGTGATTTGAGGGGATCTGAAAATCTGTAGTGGACTTCGCCAGAAGTCCCTCGTTCAAAACAGTGCCCAGCAATTCTGGCCGATCCCATTACTCTCAGCCCATAAAATATCTTTATGGCACCAGCTTCAAATTACTGAAGCAAGAAAATGTCCCAAGAGTTGATCCTGAACCGGCAAGCTATCTGGATCATGAAAGCCAATGAAAAACGAGAAAAGCCGCTTCGTCAACAAATGGCTTGCTCAACGAAACGGCTTTGATAGGCCAGGTAGGACTTGAACCCACGACAAAGGGATTATGAGTCCCCTGCTCTAACCAACTGAGCTACTGGCCCGCTCGACTTTTGATCGAATCCTCATTCTAACCAAAAGTTCACGCTAACGAAATAGTCGCCGCGCGAAGAGTTTACAAGATCAAATTGCGTCCAGTCATTGGCCGAAGAACAATCGCAACTCTCCCCGTCGCCGCCGGAGCCTGCGACCCTTCCGCAAGCGAGAGGTGACATAACGGGAACGGCGGCGACCGCCCGAGCCACGCTAAAAACTCTCGTTGCGTTCCAACAATCTCAACTGCTTTTGACGGCCAATCGATTCGGTCAATGATTCCCATTGCCTGCTGATCTCGGAGAGTGACTCTTGGGCCGGTCGATCCTCCAATAGGCATTTACGGATGCCTCGATCCAACAGCTCTAGGTACCGGTTCGACTGAGAAATCTTGGGAAAGATCATAATCAGCGGTTGCTCGTGAGATTGCCGCAAAACGTCTGCCCACGATTCACGAAATTCCGCGCCAGAGAAAGCGTCTCCCCACGCTTCGAGTTTCGCCAAGTGCGTCGCACGAAACGGTCCGGAACGTGGATCGCGCCCAAACACGATCTCTCCAATACCCGGTTCGGTCAGCCAGGCAATGAACTGCTGGGCTGCTTGCTTGCGGCCGCGCGAACGTCGACTGCTGACCATTACCCCGGGAATGTTGTGGAAGTTGACCGTCGCGCTTTGGCCTGAATCCCGTCTGATCCACTGCCGGTCATTGCTGTCAAAGAAATTGTCAGCACCAGGCACCGGGGCAACTCTTAATTCGTCCATCAACTTCTGCGGGTAGGATGCCGCCGCGCTTGAATCTTCTGGTTTGGCTTGAGGCCACGTGATCCCAATGGCTGCCTTCCCAGAACGCAGTGCAGAGTAAACGTCAGCAGGATTCATCTTCAGAGACTGCGGGTTGGCGGCACTTAATTTTTTCAGGTCATCCAAAGCGCGGACGAAACCGTCTGACTCCAACGTTGGTTTCATCGTCTTGCGATCAAACAACACCGACAGACGACCAAACTGGCGAACGTAAGGACTGCTGATGGCCAGAAATGATGCAGCGGCTGACGATTCGGCCAACGGTATCGCTACGGCTGTGGCAGAGGAGTCTTTTAGCTGCTCAGCGCTGGCCAGCACGTTTTGCGTTTTGATCAACTGCTCCCAGGTCTTAGGGATAGTCCGCCCGGCTGCCGCCAATTGGTCTTGGCGATAGATCTGTACAAACTGCGGGGCGCCGCAAGGCGCGGCGAAGGGTTTTCCGTCGAATCGAATTCCCGTTTTGCGATGGTGCTTTAGCAACGAAAACTTGTTGAAGTCATCGCTGTCATAAAAGTCGCTCCCCAACGGGTCAATCTTTTTGTTGTCGATCAGTTCCACCATCATGTCAGACGGATAGACCAACACATTGATGTCGTTGGCTACCTCCATCTGCGATTCTTCAAATTCGGCTCTGCTGACATTCGTAATCGTTAACGGCGTTTCGTGCCGCGCCGCCCATTGGCGTTCCATCGACGCGGCCAAAGAATCGAGTCCGATTAAGAGAACTTTGCATGGCCGAACACGCGCGACTGGCTGTTCCACCGTTTGCACGTTCAAACGTTGTGGTTTCTTTTGTTCACAACCCAACGATAGCAACACTATTGCAAACATCAGCAAGAAACACGCCGGCGAAATTTTATGGAAGAGTTTCATATCGTCTGTTAGGTAGGCGGACAAGGAAGCTTGTTTCCATCGAGTGAGCGTTAATGCGGCAGCCGCCGGTACCCACGTCGCGGCAAATCGACAACTAGCGAGCGTTTTGTCGCTCAGGGGATTTTACGCGTAGGTGATCTTTGTAGATACGTAACTGGCGGCCCTGCGGTTTTCACAGTTGTGCGAGAAAGCATGTTTCGAGTTGATCCTTCCACGAAAAAAGGCCGACGTCCGACGACATCGACCTTTCTTTCATAAGTTGCGGGAGCCGGATTTGAACCGACGACCTCGAGGTTATGAGCCTCGCGAGCTACCGGGCTGCTCCATCCCGCACCGAGATAGTAGCGGAACCGCCCGAGGGCTCAAGGCCTGTTTCAAAATTTTTTCCAAAATTCGATTGTTGGCCAATCGTTTTTACCGACTGCTGGCCCCAGTTACTTCTTTTTCTTTTTCTTTCTCTTGGGCTTCCAGTCGATCACGCCCTCAGTATCGCCGGGCTTGGTGATCTTGTATCTGCCATTCTCATCGGGTTGGACAGGCGCCTCGCCGGTCTCAAGGTCCAGCATGCTGGTCAGATCGCCTGCCAAGGAAATATTGGAATTGATCGCGTCATCCCATTCGAGCTCTTTACCCGTGTAGGTCGCCAATCGACCGAAAATTGCCGTGAATGTACTTTTGGCTCCGTATTCCGCCTCGTTCGGTAGAATCCCTTGTGCCAGATCGGCAAACAGATCGTGGTGTTCTTGCTGGTGGCCGCCACGCTGTCCGGGGCCCTCGGCACATTTGAAAATCTCCTTGCCATCGGGACCATAGATGCGCCCCTCGGCAATGTCTGCCGATCCTTTTGTACCGACAACGTGTTCGGAAACGGCGTTGAAACAATTCGGCATGTGGCGACATTGGCTGAACATCTTGTGACCGTTGGCATAAGTGTATTCCACCGCATGGTGATCGTAGATTTCGCCGTTGTCGATTCCGTTGCGTACCAATCGACCACCCATTCCAGCAGCAGTCACAGGATAGTCGTCCATCAGCCAATTGATCACATCGATGTTATGGATGTGTTGTTCAACGATATGGTCTCCGCACAACCAGTTAAAGTAGTACCAGTTCCGCATCTGGTAATCCAATTCCGATTGGCCTTCCTTGCGTGGGCGTTCCCAGACACCGCGACTGTTCCAATAAACACGGCTGTACAGTAGATCACCAATCAAACCGCCCTTTAGTTGTTCCATCGTCTCGCGATAGGCGCGTTCGTGACGACGTTGAAGGCCGACCTGAACAAGCAAGTTTTTCTCACTGGCGATTTGGCCGTACTCGAGTACCTTTCGAATGCCAGGAGCGTCCACTCCGACGGGTTTCTCCATGAACACATGCTTTCCCGCTTCAACAGCGGCCGCGAAATGCAGTGGTCTGAAACCGGGGGGCGTTGCCAGAATTACAAGATCGACGTCTGATTCAATCACCTTTTTGTAACCATCCAACCCGATATGAACGTCGCTGTCTTTGACTAGGACTTTATCGGCGTGCTCTTTTTCGAACTGCTTGCGGGCAAGATTTGAACGATCTTCGAAGACATCGGCGATCGCGGCCAGCTGCACGTTACCGCTGTCTGTGTTCATCGCCTGAACTGCGGCGCCGGTCCCGCGCCCGCCGCAACCTACTAGACCAATCTTTACGGTGTTAATGCCTGCGACGTTGGCGCTTCGCGCAAGCGACAGAGATGGGGTGGCCGCAGCGACGGTGGCAGCAGTGGCAGCAACAGTGGACGTCTTTTTCAAAAAGTCTCGTCGAGACGAAGCGGTAGCATTCTCTGATGTTTCAGGTGAGCGGTTCAATTCGGACAAAGCATTCTCCCTTATGTGATTTGTAAGAATTTTAATTTAACTCAAGATCCAACGCAGAGGAAAGACAGTTGTGAAAATGTGGGCGGAAAACAAAGGGAATTGCACTGTTCGCTTTAAAATTGGCTTGGCGTTTGTCTTCCCGTTGCCTGAAACGCGTCAGTCCGTCGCGACACGCCAAAGAACCGCCGCTCCGGCGACCTAGCGCAGTAGCTGCTGCGATGCAGCGAGAAGATACCGATTTAAGCCAAATTCTCCATTTTAGCTAACAGGAACAGTTGGTGATATCGGCGAAATCGAAACGGATGACCTCGCCAATTCCCGTAGATTTCGCTTCCGATGCGGGTCGATAGATTGAGAGACGTCATCGAATGCAGCGAGTTTGCTTGTTGCAACGATTACTTGGCAGCCAACCGAATTCCTTGAACGGCCATTTGGTCATTGGGGAGAGCTATCGGTGGTGCGGCTGTCCTCCTTTCCGCTGTCAAATTTCCGAGTGACTTGATGACTCATCCCATCTTAATAAAGAAACTTGCTTCGTCACTTCTGTTGGGAGCGGCTGCTTGGACTTTCGCTTGCCCGCCGTCTCCACTGGCCGGCCGCCTTCATGCTCAGACCGCCGCAGCACATGACCATAACGCGTTAGACGCTGACTTCGCCGTTGCGGCTGATTTCTATGCGAAACAGCAATGGCAACAGGCGGCTGAAGCTTTTGAGGCATACGTCAGTAAAGGCGAGGCAGCACAGCACGCGGCGGCCGCAAAATTTTTCCTTGGCGAGTGCTGTGTTCAACAGAATGATTTCGCTTCGGCCTATCTGTGGTACGAGAGTTTTGTAAGCGCCAATCCGGTGAACGAGTTTACCGCCCGCGCGACTTTCCGCATGGGGGAATCGGCGTGGAGAACAGGTCAAAACGAAACTGCCCTGCAAGTGCTAGAACAATTCACGCAAAATTTCCCCAATCACGAACTGGTGGAATTCGCACTGCCCTATTTGGGTAAGTTAAGGCTTGATCGGTCTGAACCCCATCTGGCAGAAACTGCGTTCGCTCTCGCGGTGAAGCTGTTCCCGAGTAGCAGCATGATGCTCGAGAATCAGCTGGGGCTGGGTGAAGCACTTCAGGCACAGGGAAGCCTCGAAGCAGCCGCTGAGAGATTTTCGATCGTTGCGGCAAGCAATGACGATGCTCACCGAAAGCTTGTCGGGCAGGCGAAACTTCAATTGGGTAAATTGGCGTTTCGGCAAAAGGATTATTCCCAAGCCGTCGTTTTGTTGGGCGACGCACTCAAAATTTGCTCTGGTCAAACCAAAATCGATTGCGGCTACTGGTTGGCGCGAGCTGAAATG
>CAYTPS010000003.1:36262-49446 GCA_964439245.1 uncultured Pirellulaceae bacterium
GCGCTGGTAATCACGAGGCAGCCGTTGAGCTTGTCTCGGCTTTGGTTGCCACCTTCGGCGAATCGCCACTGCCTGAGGCGACCGGGAGCACGCTGTTGTACGATGGCGCGATTGCGGCCAGCAAAATTGACCGAGAAGAACTCGCTTGTATTTGGCTGGGGAAACTCCAAACGCTGTACCCAGACAGTCGCCTGTCAGAGTCCGCTTTCGGTTTGGAGATGCAGTTTCATCAGCAAGCCGGTCGCTATGAACGCGTGATTGCAATGTACGAAAGTACTGTCAGCCAGTCGCCTGAAATCCCCAACATTCTCGCGCTGACCGAGTTGGCAGGACGCGCATTTTATTCGCGTGGAGATTTCACGCGTACGGTTGAAACGTTTCATCATTTATTAAAGAAAACGGCACCTGCTGGTGATGCGGAGATCACCGCAGAGCTGCGGGAGCAGCGTGCAAACTGGCTGTATCTTCAAAGCCTTGGACATTTGGGCTTGGAGCAGTACGTTGAAGCCCGAAAGGAACTTGAACTGGCAGATGCGTACAACCAGTCCAAGTCGATGTCGGCGTTGATTTCACTTGCGCGAGGCACGTCTTATTTTGGCGAGAAGCAGTTTTCTAAGGCCGTTGAGCATTATCAAGCGTACTTGCTCAACAGCACCGAAGGAGACGATACCGCTCGTGCCGGATGTGAGCTGGCATTGTGTTATGCAGAACTAAAGCAGTGGGATGAAGCCCTTGCCACGTTCGCCATTATGCAGAAGTTTGAACCCGACGAGATGGTTATCGAGTCGACTCAGTACTTGGCAGAGAAAGCCTATGACGCCAACGAAAAAAGTGTTGCTGAGAAGTTTTACCTATTCATGGCTTCATCGTCTAACTCACAAGCCGCAATCTCTCGGGGGTTGTCTGGATTGGCGTGGGTGAACATGGAGTCAACGGACCATGCGAAAGCACTGGGCGTTTTCCGCCGACTGACTGAAGAATATCCAGACAGCAAGTTCTCCCGCAACGCGGCCATGGCGCGGGCAAAGTATCTAGAGGAGGCAGGGTTTGAGTCAGAGGCATCTGAGATGTACAGCCTAATTATTGATCGTTTTGGGCGATCCAAAGAGGCAAGCGTCAGTCGTATGCGACAGGTTGCACTCCTGCAGGCGATGGGGGGACGAGCCAACCTTGGTCGGGCACGCGACTTGTTAAAGGAGTTGCTGCAGCAATCCGATAGCGGTGCGGACGACGAAACCCTCTACCAACTGGGGTGGGTTTTGATGGATCTAGGACAAACCGAAGATGGCATGGATCGGTTCAATCGGCTTGTCGCGGAGTATCCAGAAAGCAAGTATTGGTCAGATGCCGCTTTCCGTATCGCGTCGAAACAAATTCGCGACGGAGACTTCGAATTGGCCAATGACATGGTCGAAGCCATTCTCGAAAAACAAAACGCCTCTGAGGAGATTGGCGTCCGCACGTTGTTACTCAAGGGGCAACTAGCGGCTCAAGCCAGCGACTGGACGGAAGTCACGACGCTGATGACTAAGGTCAAGGAGAAGTTCGCCAACAGCAGTTCCATGCATTCTGTTTCGAATATTGAGAGTAAAGCAATCTATTGGCTGGCCGAATCACTATACCAACAACAACTTTACAACAAATCCAGTCAAGAGTTTGCAGTGATTCTTGACGACGCGTCTTTAGAGAACGATCTCAAACCGTGGGTCCGGCTAAGGCTTGCCCAGTGTTTAGGAAAACTCGAACGCTGGGAAGACGCAACAAACGTGGCCGAAGATGGGCTGATTCAATTCGGCGGTTTCTCTCACGCCCACGAATTCACATTTGTCAAGGCGCGGGCGTTGGAGGCGCGCGGTCTACTCGACGATGCTCGAACCCTTTACGTCGAGGTAATCGAATCTGACTCTGGCGCCGGATCAGAAACTGCAGCGATTGCACAGTGGCGGATTGGTGAGGTTCATTTTCACCGAGAGAACTACTCGGTCGCAATCGAGGCCTATCGCAAGGTTGAAACGCTTTACGATTACGATCAATGGAAAGAAGCCGCAACTCTTCAAGCTGGAAAGTGCCAAGAGCATTTAGGGAACTGGAAACACGCGGCGAAACTGTACACGCAGTTGATCAAGAAATTTCCCGAATCCGAGATGGCCCTGCAAGCAAGAGAACGGTTGACTTTGATCGATCGACACGCCAAGAACTCCATGCAACCCAAGTCCCCAATAAACGCAAACCCGAAACGTCGATAGGCAACGTTCCCCGTTGACCTGAGGAAAACTATGCACGCAATTTACTATCGTACAACCAAAAACGTTCTGCTTTGCGCCGCGCGTCCACTGCAGATGCCGTTGGTGATTCTCTTGGTTCTGACAGCTTTTGTCACATTCAACGCATCCCCAGCCAATGGACAGTTTACGTCCGCTGGTGAGCCGGTGACTGGTTTTGAAATCCCTAACGGAGTGCAGTCTCGCGCTGGCGAGGGCATCGCGGATCAAGTCACGGCAGGTGATCCTGCAATCGAGCAAGATACAGTTTTGGGAAGCTCAAGTTCTTTAGGCGTTGGTTCGGCCTCGAAGCGATTGTTCGACGTATTGAAAAGCGGCGGCATCTTGATGATCCCGATCCTGTTTTGCTCGTTCGTTCTGGTCGTGTTTATTTTTGAAAGATTGATCAGCCTGCGGAAAGCAAGAGTAATACCGGGGCCTTTCTCAACACGTTTTCTGGACCAACTGGAGAACGGTGATCTGAACCGACAATCGGCCATCGATCTATGTGAGCGAAACAATAGTCCGATCGCTCAGGTGTTTGCTGCAGGCGTACACAAGTGGGGACGGCCAGCAGTCGAAGTTGAGCAAGCCGTTTTGGATGAGGGCGAGCGCACGAGCAGTCGACTGCGAAGCTATCTGAGATTGATTAATGGCGTGGCCACCGTTTGTCCACTTTTGGGGATGCTGGGAACGGTTCTGGGAATGATTCACGCGTTTGATGCGATTGCGACCGTCGACGCAACAATGAGCGATCCTAAAGCGTTGATTGCCACGGGCATCAGCCAAGCGTTACTTACAACCGCCGCCGGGATGTCAGTGGCTATCCCGGCGTTGATCGCTTATTTGTTTTTCTCCAGTCGCGTTGACAAACATGTAATGGAAATTGACTCACTCGGGATGAAGGTCGTGAATTTGATTTCTGCAGAAACACTTTCCGCCAGAAAGCCCACCCGATCGACCAAATCAAAAGCTGCTTAGGAAGCGGTTCATCAACGCGTAATGCGACTTGCTCATTCTCAATACTTTTAGATTTACACCAATGCCGCTCAAAACACAAAAAGATGACCAGACAGAGATCAACCTGACACCAATGATCGACATCGTGTTTTTATTGATCATATTTTTCATGGTCGGCTCACGCTTCAGCGATCTTAGCCAAGCAGAACGCGATATCTCCCTGAAGGTGCCTCAGGTTCAAAATGCCAAAGCGCTGACTTCGTCGCCTGAAAAGAGAATTGTAAACGTCTACAAAGACGGAAAGATCACACTGGACCAGCAACCCGTTTCTATGTCGGAGTTGGAGGCCCAACTTGCAACCGCACGGGAACAGTATCAAAAATTGGGCGTCGTTGTGCGTGGCGACCGCACCAGCAAGTTTGAACGAGTCGCTCAAGTCATTGCAACTTGCGAGCGTGTGAAAATCCGAGACTTGAATATTGCCGTTAGCAACGGTGGCATCACAAGATAAACCAGCAATCGCAGGTGCCCGATCTCGCATAAGATTGGAACGCCTGTTTGTGAGACTTCCAATGTCTTACGGTTAACCATCACTAAATCCGTATACACACTCATGCCTTTTCTCGCTAACTTCGTCGACCAATTTTTGCAGTGGAGCTTCAATAGCTCTAACATGCAAATTTTGTTGTTGGTGGGTTCTGGGATTTTGGCCATTGGTTTATTGACACTGGCTCTGACACGCTGGGGCGCCTCGCGACCGGTTTGGAAATGTGTGATTCTCTCAGTGATGGCTCACGTGCTGTTGATCGGTTTTGCCTGGGCAACGCATCTGATTAAGCCGGAGGAAGATCGGCTGTCCCTGTCCGAACCGATGCGGGTCAACTTTGAAGAAGACCTTGGGGAAAGTACAAAAGAAGCAACGCCGGAACTTGAGCCTGCCTCTGCTGTGGCGTCGGCGGCGGACTGGGATCGATTTCCGGCGCAATCTCCGCTTCCGGATCTAGTGCCTGCTGAAACGTTGGGACGCCCGAGTATTTCTTCGTCATTGGTTTCGGTAGAGAAAGTCGTGCCTCAGGCCAGAGAAGCGGCGCCACAACGGCAGCCAATCGAGCGACTTGCGATGCCAAAATTGAAGTCGGGCCCTCTTGAGCCAGCACCGATGCCTAGAGCTGATTCAACTCCGTTTGAAGCTCCCAAACCAACGCAGCCGCACGCGACGTCTCCGAAACTGGTGCAGTCGCAAAAGCAACCACCGGTGCAGAAGGGCAATCGTGACTCTGACGACAGCACCGCCATAATGCCAGAAGCCACGCTAGATATCTCCGCCAATACATTTGAAAAAACAAAGATCAATGCGGGCAGTGCCGATCGTTTTCAAGCGCCGCGACTAGCCGAGGGAAAATTCGATACTCCTCAGAGTTTGGCGAAGTCGGATCAAAACGACCAGACGAAACCGCGCGTTGAGGCCGGTCAATTTGAACAACCAAGTACAAAACAGCCGTCATTCGCCGTTCCAGAAGCGGCTCCTAACGCTGCTCCACTTGCAATCGAGCGTTTAGACGGACAGCCAATGCCGCAGGTTTACTCGCTACGCAATTCTGAGAACCGAATGCAGACTGTCATTCAACGTGGCGGTTCTCCAGAAACTGAACAGGCAGTCGCCAGCGCGCTGAAGTGGTTGGCCGAGAACCAATCGAGGGATGGGCGTTGGAATCCTCGAAAGCTGGGCGGCGGTCGCGAGGGCCGTGTGCTTGGCCATGATCGCGAGGGCGCTGGAAGCGATTCTGATTCTGGTATCACATCGCTGGCAGTGTTGGCGTTTCTGGCCAATGGTCATACTCATTTGGAAGGCCCCTATCAGCACGTTGTGCAAAACGCGCTAGAGTACATTATTTCTCAGCAGGATTCCAACGGAGACTTGGCCGGCGGAGCCAAATTGTTTGCTCGGATGTATTGTCATAGCATGTCGTTGCTGGCGATCAGTGAGGCACACGCGATGACTGGCGATCGTAGGTTGGCAGTTCCAGTCCAACGCGGTGTTAACTTTTCATTGAAGGCTCAGAATCCGCGCGACGGCGGTTGGCGTTACCAACCGGGAGACGAGGGCGACATGAGCCAATTCGGCTGGCAGGTGCTTGCGTTACACAGCGCGGAGGTTGGCGGAATCGATGTGCCACAGTCGAGCAAAGACAATATGGTTCGGTTTCTCGATGCGTGTTGCATCAGTCCGCACAAAGGTGTCGCCGCCTATCGACCTGGGCAGGGGCCCAATACAACAATGACCGCGGAGGCATTGGTCTGTAGGAATCTTCTAGGACAGCGTCTGTCGCGTCTGACCGTCCAGGAAGCCCACCAGAGAATCAGTCGAAGCTTGCCAACGCCAGAACGCGTCAACATGTATTACTGGTACTACGGTACGCTGGCAATGTTCGTCACCGGTGGTGATGCTTGGGAGCAGTGGAATCAGCGCATGAAGCATACTTTGCTGAAATTACAAACAACCAGCGGAGTCGACGCGGGCAGCTGGGAGCCAAATGGTTTGTGGGCCGGATATGGTGGTCGCGCCTATTCCACAGCGATGGGCGCGTTGACGCTAGAGGTCTACTATCGGTATTTGCCGGTATACGACGTGGCCAACCGCAAACGCCGTAATGAGTTGCGATAGGAACGCGAGCGGTCGGCAATACGATGGCACGTTCCCTTCTTGGCGATTGAAGTTTCGCTACTTCAATTGGCTAATCAGGCAATCTTCGATCGTCGGATGAACTACATTTGGAGCGCCAGGATAGATCAATTCACTCTGCACACCGAGCGATTGAAGATGCTCGTGTAGTTTGACGCCATAGTTGGAACTGTGTGTTGGGTCCTTGGTTTTTTTGCCCAGTGTCGGTTTTTGGTTGTAGTACATGCAAATTGGCGGGGCATCACTCGATGCCAATGCGTATGGCGAATACTCATTGATGGTAGGAAGAAGCTTGTCACGGGCAGCCAAGAACGCTTTGATGTTTTTCTCACGGTTCTTTTTTTCTGGATTGATAATCCCAAAAGCGTGGCCGCCGTAGAACCCGTTGGGCATCCACTCTTTCATCTGCACCGGGTCAAGCGTGGTCTGTGCTCGAAGCACTGCTGCGAAGGTAGGTCGAGTCGATTGGCGGGCGATAGGATCATTGCTTGTGGGATCAGCGAGGTCTTCATGAAAGGCCAGCCAAAGAAAGTGCAGCCACCAGCCGAACCGCCAAATACAGCAACGCGTTCTGGAGAATGACTCCCGGCCTAGACGTCGCGATGTCCATGAACGCGCCGATATCAATATCTGATTCGTTAGGGCCGTTGGTTGAGTAGTATAGAAACAAGGAACCGCTATCACCAACCGATTTAGCCCCCACATCCAGAGGTCCGTTGACTGCTCCCATGTTCAGGTCTTTATCTGACCAGAAAAAATCCGATGGCTGGCCGATCGCATAGCTGCTGAATGCAAATGGCAGCGTAAGCAAAAAAAGAACATTTGACGCATTGGTGTGGCTCCAAATCGACAAGAAAAGTCTAGTGAGGTCGGCGAAGGCGAGTTAGGCCATTGGATGAGTCGCTACCTCGTGTTCAAGCTACCAAAGCTGCTGATTTAAGTCAAAGAAAACCAACGCAAACTCAATAGTCTAAAACGGTTGAAATTGTATTAGGTCAGGCTCTGCCTGATAGAGAAACCTAGTAACAGGCGGCGTTTGACCTACTGAGCCTTCACGAAAAATGCCTGACTAACCAAAATGGCCAGTCAGGCAATTCACTGCCGACTCTCATCGACAGCAGGATATGGATTGTCTATTCATCGCCCCGTTGGGAGGCAGAATGCTTATCGTAGCCGATTCCTTATCGTAGCCGATTCGATCGTTTGGGGATTTCCACTCGGCGGCGTTGATTTGACCTGGCATCAATGCGCCGGCGGCGTTTCAAACGGACGTCTTCCAGAGGCGTGATAGCCTCGAGTTCCTCGTCTGATTTGTCTAATTCTTCGAGTCTTCGATCCAATTCTTCAAGATCGTCATCAAGCCCTTCGAGGTCGTCTAGGTCTTCATCCGCTCGCTCCAAATCGTCCTCAAGCGAATCGTCGTCATAGCCGATGTCGCGTTCGATTTTTGGTTCTGGATGCGGTTTGAGGTTTGAATCGGCCGACGGTCCACCGCCGGCATAATTTGGATCACTGAATATCGAACCAAGTCGGCCGTAAGATGGATTGGAGCGATGATGAATGCCGCCATACGTCGGATAGTCAAAATCATACGGTCCGCAGCACATACTGCATCCGACGAAACCGAACATCGTCATCGTCAAAAGTATTGTTGTGGCCCAGCGTGTCATGTTTGTTCTCGCCCTGAGTGTCAGCCTCAAATGGTTGAGGCACTGTTAATGAGGCACCTTTTAATTTGGCAGTCTTCGTCAAACGAGGCCCGCTTATGGCAGTACCATAACTGGCCCCAAAAGTGTCTTAGTTTCGTCGTATGGTAGCTCGAGTTGCTCCTGAAAGACGGTTGTCGCTCGGGAGATCCTCAAAGCCCATCTTCTTCCAGTCGACGGAGTTTCCAGTGACCGAACGAGTTCTATTTCGGTTGGAAGGTTGTCGGCTAGATATTTCTGAGATAGCCGAAACTTTCCGGATGTTCTTTGAATCTTCGTTAGCTCGTAGCGTGCTCGGAGTTGTTCGGTTGGTCGAAACACTGTTGCTTGAACGGCTGCTCTTCGAGTTTGCTGGCGTGTGAGCCTTCAGTCGCTTCATGGGCTTGCGACCGACGTCTCGCTTGGGAGGTGCAATCGGCTCCGAATCAACCCTTGTACTGCGAGCACTACGTCCGTTGGTCTTTCTTGCTGAAGACTGTCGACGGTCAGCAGTACGAACGTCTTCCTCGTAAGAGACCTGCCGATTCTGATAAACGGTTTTTCTTTTTGGAATTGCGTTGCGACTTTGCGAGCCTTGGTAAGCTTCGGGTTGAATTTCCATCGGAGCCGACAAAGTTGGATCGTAGGTTTCGATGACCTCACCAGGCGTTACATACGGATCTGAGTAGATCGGTTGACCTTGCCCATAAGGCGTCGAGTAGCTTTCATCGATGTGGATGACGTTGCCCGGATTTTGGTCAGTCGGGAAATCTTCGCCGCGACTGATTACGTTCGGTCGGCTCCAGCCATAGTCCAATGCTCTCGAGGCACCGCGACGTCGGGCGTACTCGTGTGCGTCTTGGTATGCCTTGCCTGGCCATGCTCCTTCAGAGAACGTGATGCCGCTGTGTGGCAGCGTTGTTCCCTTTCGGCGATGAATCAGACAGATTACTTTGTTATATTCGGCAACCGCTGTGTAGAAGGCAATCTCGGCTTGTGAACGACGACGTTGTGCGTCCAAAGCGACGTCCAATGTTTCGACGCCTTCTTCTTCCAGTTCTTTGAAGTGATCTTTCTCGATCGTAGTTTCCTTCCACCGGTTGTAGGACGATTGCATGATGGCTTGGTTGGCCTCCAAGGCGCGGAATGCCTCCGAAAGCTCTTTGATGACCTCCAGTTCCGCGTCTTCTAGGCGAGCAATCTCGCGGGCAAGCTTCAGTTGAGCGTTGCGAACGTTGGACAATTCCCGACGGAAGCCGATTGGCATTCGATACTCGGCAGTCAAAGCGATCTCTTGGAAGTTGCCATCGTACAGATTGTTCAATGCCCCGCTGTTTTCTTGAGGAAAGGCGTCGCCGGAGCCGGAGACTCCAAAGTCATTGCCGTTGCCCAACCAGCGGTAGGTTCCCGATACGTTTAGTTCCGGAAGCAAGCCATTCTTGGAATGGGCAAGAGCCAGTTCACGTTTTTTGATCTCCCAACGTTCCTGTCTAAGTTCAGGACGATACGTTAACGCTTCGCATTTTGTGTTGAACCAATCAAATTCTACCGGTGCCATGATAGGTTCGTCGATTGGTCGGACCATTCGACCGTCAGTCGATGACCAGCCCATCAAGAATCGCAACGCGCCTTCAGCGTTGAGCACGCTGTTGTAAGCATCGATGACTTGTGCATCAAAGAAGTGATACTGTTCGGCGGCCTGAGCCAATTGTTGGATGTTGACGTTGGAGCCTTCATCGTATTGATCTTTAACGATTCGCCATGTTTCGGTCGCCGCATCACGTCCAGTTTTCGCTGCGTCCATGCTGCGATAGGCCAGGTATAGATCCCAGTAGCGGACTTCAACGTTGGTGACAAGGTTCTGTAGTTGAGCTTCAAGATTGGCAATCTGTTGATCGGTACTGATTCGAGAGATTACGATCGGCATCCGATTGATGAATGCTCCTCGGCCTCGCAGTAGCGGTTGTCGAACTTCGGCCTCGAACGCCGTGCGATAAACACTACGTAGAGCTTGAAAGCCTGGCGTCACAAGATCCGTCGCCAGTGGGTTCGAGTTGTCAGTGTAAGTGGAGACATTTCGGAAGAACAATTGAGTTCCGTTGGCAGTCTTTTTCGCCAACTCATTTGTCCACTGAGCCTGATCTTGTTGGAAAATCAAAGGTTGGTTCGGATTGTTGCTGACGGTGTTGCGTGGCTCGTCCGATTTCCCGTAGGTCATGGTGCTGGTGAACTGAGCATCGAAGTCAGCCAGTGCTGCCTCGACGCCTTGGTTGACATCCAGCCCGGTGTTGGTGGAAATACTTCCCGGTGATGAAATCTGTCCCGGAGTCCCAATGAAGCCCGGCTCCGTCTCGCGAATCGCCACATCGTAGATCGTTCCGGCACCTGCGATGCCGTTGACGAGGTTATCGACGCCGGGAGAAACTCGGGTGCCTTGAAGGCTTGCTGTGCCGAAGCCTCGGAAGACCTTTCCGTTCTGCAAGGCGTACCCAACGGCTTGTTCGAGGGTTAGGTCTTCGTAGTTCTGGAAGTCCGGATCGGAAACCGTGATCGGAGCGTAGGCTTGCTCAACCTCGTCTAGGGAACGCACATCCACATCGGGGTACTCGATGGAGGTTGCTTTCTCAATGTAGGTTGATAGATCGCCGGTGTCATTGAGATAGATCGGCTTGTTGGGCGTGCAGCCGGTGGCGAGAGACGCCAAGGCAACAGCCAAAACGAGTTTAATTCGGGGAGTTTTCATCGGAGTTCCATATCCTGATGTTGTATGAAACGTCATCGTGGCCCCGCGAAGAAGCCACCGATGACGTTTGGCAATCAAATCGTTTGCCAACGAACCCCCCGGTTCATCAGTCAAATACCGTGCGTAAAACCACGGCGGTATGACCAACAAAATCTCTATCGGCACCCCAACCAGTAATCTTTTGCCAATCCTCAAAGTTTTACATTTCGCGATAGCGTTGAGTGCTGTCACGGATCAACAAGTCCGCTTGTATTTCGGTTGGGGTGCCATGCTTCACTCGCAGTGTGAGCATGCAAAAATCGCAGGTTTTGCCTGAATTCAATGCGCCGATTGAAACTCTGACAGAGCATGATCATGCCTCGCGTGACCATGGCACCCGGCACGCGGCCTGAGGATGCTTGGATTTGACGGTTGCCCTGCCCTTTCCATCATCGTGAGCATGGCACCCGAGCGGGGTGCCCGAGTAACTTTGGCCGAGCCCAATTCGCCAGCGCACCACTGACAATCGAACCTAATAATGCTTAGATTTCAGGTCACACCGATTTCTCCGGTGACGACATCGAATGTTACGACTAAAGAAGAAATTTCGCTAACTTTGACTTTTCCTATCAGGGCTAGCTTGCCGAAGCTATCAGAGCATTGCGACTTTAGTGTTCATGGAGAACACGCTGCGCTTAAACACCATGAAAAGCGTGGGACGACACGGAAGGTCATCGCACTCAACTTTCCAAACCTGATTTACGAACCCTCAGGCGTCGTCAGAACATGAAAACCGCTCCGCACTATCTACTGCTAACAGGATCTCAGCAAAATCTCCCCATTGAGACGTCCGCAGACGTCCAACTTCATCCGCAGCCCACTTGTTCTTGCGGAGGAAGCTGGCATTTCGTCCTTGAACCCATCGGCCAGGGCCAACGCATAGAAGCTGATGAAGAAGAACCCGGCGTCACCGGCGAGAGACTAAATCTGCTCGCGGTTGTGCGAGGAATCGAAGCGCTCGAGCAACCCTCGCGCGTCACTCTCATCACCCCGAGCAAATATGTTGGACGTGGAATCCGATCCGGAATTGCATTCTGGCGGGAACACAACTGGCATTGGGAGCGATTCGGAGAAATGACTCCCGTCAAGCACGATGATCTTTGGAAACGAATCGAACGTGCCATGCGGTACCATAAAGTTGATTGTCGCATTTGGTCAATGAGTGGCAGGTCCAGCAAGTCCAGCCTTTCGCGCACGTTGCGAACCATGGCGATAGACAAAAGGCTCCGTTCTGCCCAGCGATCTAAATCAAGCCGAATGACCAATCTGGCCCCGACGGCGCACGCGGATTCTGCCAACGATCCGACGCTAAGCCCGTTTGAAACCCCTTTTGCTTCGGAGTCCGGCACCTCAACGGTCACTCAAAACTCTAGACGCCGGCGCGGCGGCAGAAAGATCGTGCTGACAACCGAAAGAATGAACGATCCGCTGGCGGATGTTACCGATATCGAGGAACTGCAGGCCCGACATCGGAAGCTGTTTAAGGCGACTCGCAAGGGCTGGACCCGCGTGACTGAGATTAGCCCCGATACGCCCGCAGAAGAGCGGCAGGCCAAGGCATTTGGCTGCTCGGTTAATTGAAGGTTAAGGCAAATTAACTGACTAAACGCATGAAAAATCGCTCGTTCAGTGGACGAACCGAGCGTTTCACTTTAACCTAAACAGGATGCTTTTTTAAGATGAACGCATGGATGGACGTTTCGGTGCCTTTGGACACCGCGGCTGTTGAAGCAATGATTAAGGGGACGCTGGCAGATCCGCGTTCCCTGCTGGGACCGATACAAGTCACCGCAGACGATGGTCGATCTCTGGTGCCAACAATCGTTAGAGGTTACTTTCCTCGCGCCGATTCTGTTTGGATCACCAATGCCAGCGAAACGGTAGAACAGCAAATGAAACTTGTCGCCCAGTCTGGGCTGTACGAAGTCATTTGCGAAAAAAACGTATATCAGACTGATTCCGGTCAGTACAAATTTATTGTCCACCAAGGCCAACACAAGATGACGATTCACGACCCTTATGCTTTCGAATCACAGATGTCCGAACTTGATCTACATCTGTTTAACGAGGGAAGCCACTTCGACATCTATGACCGCTTGGGCGCTCATCAACGTGAAATCAACGGCGTCACCGGAATCAACTTCACAGTTTGGGCCCCCAATGCCCAGGGCATCAGTTTGGTAGGCGATTTCAATCATTGGGATAAGTCTGCCAACCCAATGCAGAAGCTGATTCCCAGCGGGATCTGGGAATTGTTTATTCCTAATTTGGGCTTCGGTGAGAAATATAAGTTCAGCGTCACCGATGCACATGGCAACGTCGTTGAGAAATCTGATCCTTACGGGTTCTACAGTGAGGTTCCGCCCTGCACTGCTTCGATTGTTTCAGATCTAAACTCCTACCAATGGAACGACGGGGACTGGCTCGCGAAGCGCGCCAAAGAAGATCAGCTGTCCAAACCGATCTCAGTCTACGAGATACATCCTGGCAGTTGGCAAAAAGACAGCGACCGTGAAAACGGCTGGATGAATTACCGCGACATCGCAACACGTATCGTCGACTACTGTAAAGAATTTGGGTTCACCCATGTCGAACTGATGCCAATTACCGAGCATCCGTTTACTGGCAGCTGGGGGTATCAGACCGTTGGCTATTTTGCTCCGACCAGTCGATACGGAACGCCTGAAGACCTCATGTTCTTTGTCGATCATTGCCATCAAAACGGCATCGGTGTGCTAGTTGACTGGGTTCCGGCTCACTTCCCCAAGGACGGTCATGGCTTGGGCAAGTTCGACGGAACGGCGCTGTACGAA
>CAYTPS010000003.1:49456-49866 GCA_964439245.1 uncultured Pirellulaceae bacterium
CGCCGATCCTCGTCAGGGCGAACATCCTGATTGGGATACGCTGATTTTTAACTACAGTCGCAACGAAGTTAAGAACTTTTTGATCTCCAACGCCCTGTTTTGGTTGAAGCACTATCACTTTGATGGCTTGCGCGTCGATGCGGTAGCCTCAATGCTTTACTTGGACTATAGCCGCGAGGATGGCGAGTGGGTGCCCAACGAGCACGGGGGCCGAGAGAATCTAGGAGCGATCGATTTTCTCAAACGCTTGAACGAAAAAGTTCACGAACTATATCCTGGAGTGCTAACGATTGCGGAAGAATCTACAGCTTGGGGAGGCGTTTCGCACCCGACAAGCAGTGGCGGCCTTGGCTTCAGTATCAAGTGGAACATGGGTTGGATGAACGACACCTTGCGTTACATCAGCAAAG
>CAYTPS010000003.1:49876-51062 GCA_964439245.1 uncultured Pirellulaceae bacterium
GTACCATCATGACGAACTGACATTCAGTTTGATCTACGCGTTCACTGAAAATTTCATGCTGCCTTTTTCGCATGACGAAGTCGTTCACGGCAAAGGTGCGTTGTTGGATCAAATGCCTGGGGATACATGGCAGAAATTTGCCAATTTACGGTTGCTGTATTCCTACATGTGGACCCACCCCGGAAAAAAACTGATGTTCATGGGGTGCGAGTGGGGACAATGGAACGAGTGGAATTGCGACGACGGACTTCAGTGGGACTTGTGTCAGTGGGACACACACTCGGGCCTTAGAAAAATGGTTGGCGACCTAAACCGGTTGTACAAGGAAGAAAAATCATTGCATGAAGTTGATTTTGACGCCGCCGGTTTCGAATGGGTGGACTCCATGAGTCGTGAGAAGAGCGTGTTGGCCTATCTGCGCCGCGCAAAAGACCCAGCGGATTGTACGTTGACATGTCTTAACTTTACCCCGGTTGTTTACGAGGGCTATCGAATTGGTGTTCCGGAACCGGGCCACTACCAAGAGTTGTTCAACAGTGATAGCGAACTGTACTCGGGAACCAATCAAGGCAACGGAATGGGGATTGAGGCCGAACAAATTGAGGCCCAAGGTCGAGAGTGGTCAATCAATGTGACGCTTCCACCGCTAGGCGCCAGCATCTTCAAAAAGGCATAGGCAGGGCCTGCTTGAAGTCCGGGGCCGACCGATCCCGCTGGAAACCAGTTGGCAGGATGCTGTTCCACAAAGTGCTTGCGCGGCTCGTAAGCGAGCTGCAAAGCCCCAAGCATTCTCGGTCACGCAGCGAGCTAGGGTTGTCAGTCAAGGAGTTTGGGTAGGTTTTGAGAGAAATGAAACAGCGCCTGGAGCACTAGCGTCCCTGCGCTGCAGAAGCAGGCATTGCGAGTGCCTGCGGATTCTTAACGAACACTGCGGGCCGACTGTTCTCAGCCAGTTCTATCTTGAACTCAGCAGCCAACTGTTGCAAACGCTGAGCAACTTTTGGATGATCTGCAATCACGTTGTGTTTTTCGCTTTCGTCAGATTCCAAGTCGTACGATTCAGCTTTCTTGCTTTTCTTACTACGTGTAGCGCCTTTCAAGTGCAATTTCCATTTGCCGGAACGAACAGCGCGAAGGTGCTGTGCTTCATGATAGAAGAACGCCTTGTGGGGCGTTTGGGCATGTT
>CAYTPS010000004.1:0-18930 GCA_964439245.1 uncultured Pirellulaceae bacterium
GCGGTAGCCTGTCGGGCGTACAACATGGTATTTACGCTGGGCCTTCGGCACACCCTGCCACTTTGGCAACGCGCCCTGGCCTTGGTACAATTTCTCGAAGTTCAAACATCGCTCGCTTCGTTTCGGGCAGTATTGCGAACAACTTTGTTTGCGCGACTGAACCAACACAAGATTGCCAACGCCTCTTTTCTACTGGTGAATTCCCTATGGCCGAAGACGGAAACTACAATGCCAAAGTCTCAGGAATCGCTCACGCGATCTACGTTAGCAAACGCGGAGTTGAGCTGATCATTGAAAATCAGAGCACGCCAATTGATGGCGCCACGCGAAGCACATGTCGACTGGATCGCTCCGTATCGCACTTGGACAACATGCTGCAACTGGCCCAAACCGCATTCATCAACAAGCTTCCAGTCAGCGTTATCGGTTACGGCGATGATCGTGACAATACACTTGAGTTCGATGAAATCCGCATTTCTGGTGATGCAGACTCAATCTAGCAACCAAAGTCGGACAACATTAATCTTTCTCTAAGGCTCTGCGGGAGCGGGTCGAAAGAGCTATCCGTTAGATTTTAAGACAGCAACACCGATCGACTATGCAACTCGGTTTAATCACACTGATTGTCTCTGACTACGATTCGGCGATCAACTTCTTCGTCAACAGCTTGCGTTTCACATTGGTCGAAGACAAGCCGGCGCTCACCAATGACGGCAAAAATAAACGTTGGGTGGTTGTTCGGCCTTCCTCTGGCGGCACGGGACTACTGCTTGCGCGTGCTGATGGTGAAGAACAATCCGCGCGGGTCGGCGACCAATTCGCCGGTCGTGTCGGGCTCTTCCTTGAAGTTGAGGATTTTGATGACTTCTACCAACACATGCTCCAATCTGGCGTCAACTTCGACGGTGAACCGCGCTTTGAACCTTATGGCAAAGTCGTCGTGTTCTCCGACATTGCCGGCAATCGCTGGGACTTGATTGGACCGGCATAACCCTTCTGCACAGATCGAATGAGGTGGTTTGTGGGAAAGGCCCTACGGGCAACGCGTCCAACTTTGTCAGTACAGACTGCGAGAGGTATAATCGTCGTTGAAGGTAGTGAAGCAAAACAGAGTTTCAGCGTTTGGAGGCAATCCAGCCGATGACCGACTCGTTCTGGCGTGGCGGCGACGCGGCATACGCCGACGCTCTTCACAAGCGACACAAATCACAATTGAAGGAACTACGCGAACGCCAAGACGCGACTGAGGGAGGGTGTTGAGCATCGTGCGTTACTGGCCGCAGAGATCGAGCGTATTGAAACCGAGTACCAAACTAAACTGAATTCTATTGCCCCCTGCTTGTTCTGACAGCGTTCAGCCAGTTGTACATCCCGATTCGTTTGGGAAGTTTCGACCAATGGGCAGAATTGGCGATCAGAATACGACAGCTTAGTCGCCACAAACAAAAAGCATATAATCTCTACCCGCTGTCGCCTATCTACGATTTGGAGGTGGCGTTGTGCACACACTTTCCGTTGGATACCACAAATGAATGACATACAAAAATTGGCATTCGAATTGCGGTTTGATGAGCTGCGTTTACGCGCGGCCAAGAGTCAAGACTTATCGGGGTGCATGCTGGCAGCGTGTTCGGCTCATGATCCGTCGCCGGAAAGGCAATTACGCATCATCGAGTTTCTAATTGTCTCTGGTGTTTCGGTAAACGAAAGAGACAAAAATGGTGTTACGCCATTGCATCGTGCAGTCCGCTTCCGAAGTCTCGCGGCAGTTGATCTATTATTGGCTTCGGGGGCTGATGTTGGAGCGGTCGACAGAAAGTCTCAATCAACAGCTCTGCACCGCGCAGTAACCAATTCTGGTGCTCCCGCGACCGCGGGAAAGATGGATGTGGCTGCTGCGATTATTCGATCTTTACTTTCGCACGGTGCAGATCCGATGGCCAAAAACAAGAAAGGCAAATCGCCAACTGACTATCGAATGAGCGAGAAGATAGCAAAGGTGTTTGGCATGTCGAATTGCGACTGAGAATTTTCACCAACAACTCGCTTTATTGAAGAAAGTAGCTTCCGCTGATGAACAACCTCCGCCTACTAATTGAAAATTCTATTGTCTTGTTTGCGCTTCTGTTGCTTACCGTCCCTGTGCAAGCCCAGCAGACAACTATACGAGTGGCCGATCCACAAGCCAGCTCCACATCAAACCTAAAAATAGAATTTGGAAAAACGTCGCGTCAAAGTGTGTTTGTCAGCGATGCACAAAGTATTTGGGGGGGCAGCGTCGTTAAGGGGCCAGACGGGATGTACCACATGCTATATTCGCGCTGGCCGAAACATTTGGGCTGGGCATGGGTAACCGATTCAGAAATCGCTCATGCCGTTGCCGACAATCCGTTAGGTCCGTACAAGCATAAAGGCGTCGCGCTCGAACGCCGTGGCAAAGAGCATTGGGATGGTTGGTGCACGCACAACCCAACGGTTCATAAATTTGGTGGCAAGTACTATCTGTACTACATGGGCAACACTGGCGATGGTGAAGTCGTGGGTAGACCGGGAAAACAGAAACTGAATTGGCAGCACCGCAACAATCAGCGAATCGGCGTCGCGGTCGCTGACAATCCGGCTGGCCCATGGAAGCGCATGGACAAACCAGTGATGGAGATCAGCGCCGACGAAGCCGTCGGCGACTCACTGATGACTTCCAATCCTTCAGTCTGTCAACGTCCAGACGGGAAGATCTTGATGGTCTACAAAGCAGTTGGCAAGCAATTTCCATTGCCAAGCGGCGGCCCGGTCGTCCATATGGTTGCGATCGCCGACAGCCCGACGGGCCCGTTCCAAAAAATGCCCAATCCCGTTTTCACTTTTGAAGGTGAACGCTTCCCTGCAGAAGATCCTTACATTTGGTTTCAAGACGGTAAGTACCGCGCGATCGTGAAGCGCATGAAACACATCAAAAAGAAACGCATCTTCTCGTTGGTCCAATACGACTCCGTCGACGGTATCGACTGGCATCCATCCAAGCATCACGAAATCTCCGACCGAACCATAACGTGGGAAGACGGCACTTTTGAGAAATTTGATCACCTAGAGCGCCCACAGGTGCTTGTTGAGAACGGAATCCCCGCCGCGCTGATGTGTGCAGCCGATCGCATCGACGAAGACAATGTCCGCCATTCTTTCAACCTGCAAATCCCATTGATTATCACCAAGGATTAAGTGTTTTCAAAAGTCAATGTACCGCGGCTTATTTGGGAAATAGGCAGTGCCCTGCCCTTGCGATGGCTGGTTGTGGAACATGCTGCCGCGCATCAATCTCAATCCACCAGCAGCCTGCGCGACCAAAAACACCAATATTTGATCTGTGATCCCTGGAACAAGATCCGTACCAGACAACTGCTTGTCAGCCGGGAAACCAAGCATCTTTCTGATTCCGTTGAGCTCTGGCCCATCCCAATTCAACTGCTCTTTTTCCAAAAAATCGAGCACAACCGATTTCTCTAGTTCTGATTGTCCGCCCATCTTTTCACCGGTGGCACCCTCGTGAAATGGCATCTTTTCTCGAAGAACGATTTCCTTGGGTAAACCCAGCCTCTTGCCCATCAATCGAATGGGCAATTTGCTGGATCGCGCGCCGTCCATCATTGCGAATAGAAAATCGGGATGGCCTTTGGACAATGCCTCCATGAACAAATGCGAAGTAAACGGTGATCTGATTTCGACCGGAGCGGTTACCTCTGATGAATCGGACAACAACTTGGCAGCCGTCGCGCCAAAAAAGGACGCCAGTGCGACCCTGGCTCCATCAGTTAATGGAAAGTAGTTTACACGCACGCAAATTTCTTCTCGTACGTCTTCCGCGTCGCGTTTTCCTAGTATCATCTCGCTGTAACCGGCCAACAGTTCATCAGCTCCATCACCGGTCAGCAACACCAGCGCATCCGGATGGTCTTTCCGAATGGCATAAAGCATGCTGGACATCGCAATCGTATTGCGCACCTGACTTCTCAAGATCGGATGTGGTGTAATCAGCCGTGGCAAATCAGAAAAAACGTATTCCTCGTAGAGCTTTCGGTTAAGCGGCTCAAGCGATTCTGAGGAAAGGATGTACAAGAATTTTTCTGGATCAAGATCCAAGGCATCGAGCAACTTGCGTGTGTAAATTTCGTCTTGATTTTTCTCGGTTAATTTTCCTTCACCTTCTCCCAGCGTAAAGATTTTCAGCCTATCCAGCTGGTCACTCTCTCTTAAGAATTTCGTGGTCAATGCCAAGATCACGCTGCTGTCGATACCACCACTACAGAGAACGCCAACGGTTCCCGTTGCCGGAATTCTTCGGCGAACGGCTTCTGTCAGCGTTTCCGAAAACTCTGTCATGAAATCTTCGAAAGCCTGGTCGTCGGTGGATTGGCCACTGAACAGGTTTTCGCATTGTGGTCGCAAATTTAATTCGCGGCACTCACCGGATTGTTCTCTAACAAACGCCATTCCGGGTGCAAGCACTTCTATCGGCACTCGAGCATCAACCTCTTTTTCGCCCAGCAATTGATTGATCGGAGCGGCCTCGGACGCAATGATAAGACTGTCATCCCATTCGGCAAAAAAACAGCCGGACACGTTCATTTGATCGACGGCGGACCACCACTGGCCAGTCTGTTTGTCGAAAATCAGAAATGTGCCTTGCAAATCTGCGTCGGAAAGGAAGCCCTCGATTCCATGATTCTCGATGATATCCATTGCAAAATGGCCATCACTTTCGAATTGTTGCTCATCGACAAATGCCCGATCTTGGAATCCATAAACTTCTCCGTTGAATGCGAGCCAGTATCTCTCCCTTTCCAGTGGAAACTTTCCGTGAGGAGTATCAGCGCTAGTTACGGTGAACCGGTTTAGTCCAACGGCGCATCCACCTGCCTCACAAAATTCGGGCTCAATGTTTCCGCCATATCGCTGCATATCGGCGATCTTCTCTGCGACGGCCAATCCTTCGGTAGTGAGAGTAATACGACACATGTACGTTCACCATTTCTATGAGACTTATGATTGAATCTATATCTTATTCGAGATTGCGAAATGCAGAAGACGCCGGAGAAGGCTGATGATCCTCGACAATCTAACTTTAGTGAACATAATAACACAACAACATGGTTCACACTTGAAAATCACTCACGTCACAACTGGTCACAAGGGGTATGTCACTTGCTTCTCCACCACTTCGCTAGTAGACGGCTTTGTCCGATTTTGCGGACCTGCCGATTGGCATTTGCGTTAGTTCCACTGACTGTTTTGTGTCTCACCTCTGTGCTGATTGCAGGCGACCGCCCAAACGTCATCGTCATCGTCTCGGACGATCAAGGATATGGCGACGTCGGTTTCAATGGTCCTTGTGACATTCCAACTCCCAACCTTGATGCTCTCGCCGCCTCGGGAGTCGTCATGGAGGCTGGTTACGCGTCGCATCCGTACTGCAGCCCCAGTCGCGCGGGATTACTAACAGGACGTTACCAGCAACGCTTTGGTCACGAGTGCAATCCCGGTGCCTCCGAAGATGCACTTGAGTCTGGGCTGCCAGTTGGCGAAACGTTAATTTCAAACGTCATGAAATCCGACGGCTATCAAACGGTAGCAATCGGCAAATGGCATCTCGGCGATGCCAAACCGTTCTGGCCGACAGAGCGTGGATTCGATGAGTGGTTTGGTTTCACCGGCGGCGGGCTGAGCTATTGGGGAACCCCAAAGAAGAACCAACCAATGAGCGGCGTCATGAGGAACGGCCAACCAGTTGATCAAAATTCGTTGACTCATTTGACGGACGACTTCTCAGATGCAGCAGTAGACTACATCGATCGGAATCATGACAAACCGTTTTTCATGTACCTCGCATACAACGCTCCCCATGCGCCCGATCATGCAACCGCCGATCACATGGCGCTAGTTGACCATATCGAATACGGCGGACGAGCAGTCTACGGAGCGATGGTAGCCGGGATGGATGCCGGCATTGGGCGCGTGATGTCCAAGCTTGACGAACTGAATCTAAAAGAGAACACGCTGGTCTTTTTCTACAGTGACAATGGCGGCCGGATCGAATACGCCAGTAATTTGCCGCTGCGGGGGCACAAAGGAATGTTGTTTGAAGGTGGGATTCGTGTTCCATTTTGCGTTTCGTGGCCAAAGGGAATCCCTAGTGGCACGCGCTACAAGAACCCTGTCTCTGCGTTGGATATTTTCCCCACCGTATTGGCTGCCTGCAAAATCCAGCCAAGCGCCAAACAAAAGCTAGACGGCGTGAACCTGTTGCCGTTTTTAATTGGGGATAACCAAGCGCGGCCACATCAGACCATGTTCTGGCGATTCGCGATGGGCAATGATGCGTTTGGGTACGCTGTGCGCGACGGCGACGACAAACTGGTCATCAGCCAGTACAAGCACAAATCGATGTTGTTTGACCTATGTGAAGATCCCGGCGAGCGCCATGATTTGGCGGCGGAGAAACCCGAGTTGCTAAACCGATTGCAACGACTGATCGAAGCTTGGGATGAGGACAACCGACAACCGTTGTGGTTAGATCCGCATGGTGAAAATGTGCCCAAGGAAGAAGCCAACCGAACCAAGATCATCAGTCGAGCCCTACCACCGAAAAGCTCAAATCTTTATCGAGCCAAATAGATACGTGTAACTTGGAATCAAGCTGTGAAGAACACTGTGACTGCCTTCGTCAACGGCATGATCTTGATCACTATGTTTCCTGCGGTATAGACAGCTCAATAATGGCCCAACATCATTCTCATCATGGCCGATGATGTTGGCTGAGAGTGTGTCGCTGGCCGCCGACGATCCGATCGACAGCCGCAGCTTCCTTCGGCAACTTAAAGGCGAAAAAGGATACCCGCGCGATTGGGTGATGTGCCACCTGCAGCCGTATTGGAATGCCCGTCAAGGATCCCAGTATCGAAACGGGACGTTTCATCATGTGCCGCGGGAGCTTCGGGAAAAAGAGAATCTTGCTGCGGGACAAGCCGGTGTGATCGGTGAAGACACTCGGCAGCGCCTGCAAGAAGTTGTTGACGCTGCTCCGCCAGCTCCCACTAAAAAAGGTGGAAAAAATGCAAAAGCCCACGCTGTTTATTCGTCGTGGAAAGACAGCGCTAATATCAATGATTGATCATGTCTCGACCCTCATATTCGGCACAAAACGTACAACGTGACTTTACTATGTGAGGTAGCTAAGTAATTTTCACTCCGCGAGTAGACCAGAAATAAGCTACGTTCTCGATGCGGTCATACATAGCTTTCCCTGTGTGCGCCGTAATTCCCTTCTCAAGCTGTTCCCTTTTCTTCCCAAAACTCGAATCTATGAGCACAAAGTCCGTCAAAATAAAGGCTGCGGAAATCAGTGGGCTAGATCGCGTTCGTATTTTCAACGCGTCTCTGGATAAACTGATGAGCCTTTACACCAACAATTCCTCGTCCGTCGAAGAGTTCGTCGAATTTGTTTCCGAAGAAACAAGCCATTTGCTCCAAGTTCACCGATTCAGTATTTGGTCGTTTTCTGACAATCGCAAGAGCATTCTTTGCCAAGATCTTTTTGAGGCGACCGCCAATAGACATTCCAGCGGCGCAACGCTGGCAGCAGAAGATTTCCCGGGCTATTTTCAAGCGTTACTGAAAACGCGCGTCATTGATGCGAGTGATGCAATCGTCGACCCGCGAACTCGCCAATTCAAAGATCTATATCTTGATCCAAACAACATTCTCTCAGTTTTGGATGCTCAAATTCGTTCCGCCGCCGGACCGCGCGGGGTAGTGTGTGCTGAATCTGTGGGTGTACGACGCGACTGGACACCCGATGAAATTGCCTTTGTTGTCTCCATCGCTGAACTTGTTGGTTTTGCGATGGATCGGCGAGATCGCGAACGCGTACACAAAGAACTGGAAGAAACAAATGAAAAGCTAGAAATGGCAATTCAAAGAGAGAAAGATATCAGTGAAAGGTACAATCTGGCTCTTGGTGCGGCGTTTGATGGCATCTGGGATTGGGACTTGCGGAGCGGGAACGTGTTTTTCACCGAACAGAATTCTGTCTTGCTTGGAGAAGAGCCTGGTAAAGTAAACCAGACTGAGGATGGATTGTCTTGGTGGAAAGAACGCATACACGCTGAAGACCTTACCGCTGTTGAGGAAGCGATCCAAGAACATCTTGAAACTGGCACACCCTACGACACCACCTACCGAATTCGCCACCGTGACGATTCTTGGAGATGGTGGCGATCACGTGGAGAAGTCCAACGCGATGAGTCGCAAGTTCCCATTCGGTTTCTGGGAACCAATTCCGACGTAACGAGCTTGGTTCAGGCCCAAGAGGAACTGGAACGAAAAAATCTCGACCTGGTTACGGCGACAAAGAAAATCGAGGCGATTTCCCTTGAAGACCCACTGACCAAACTTCCCAATCGACGATCCATGGAAAGCGTCGCAGAAACGCTGTTGCTGAAGACGCCGCTGAAGAACCGAGAGATCGCTTTCTTACATATTGATCTCGACAAGTTCAAAGAAATCAACGACCGGTTTGGACATTCGGCCGGCGATCATGTTCTTCGAAAAGTCGCTTCGACGCTACAAAAGACTATCGGACAAGACCAATTCGTAGCGCGAACCGGCGGCGATGAGTTTGTTGCGATCGTGACAAATCAAAAAAATCGTGAAGACCTTGTACGCCTTGCGGAGAAACTGATTGGCCAATTAAATTTGCCGATGGTGTATCGAAACCAACACTGCCATATCGGGGCGAGCATTGGCATATCATTTGTTGATGATACGAATTGCACTGCCTCCCAACTACTGTGCAATGCCGATATCGCGTTGTATTACGCAAAACGCGCTGGTCGAAATCGCGTGGAAACTTTTTCTAGTCAGATGGGATTGGAAGCTGAAGAAAGACGAAAGCTACACGGCGAAATTCTTGAAGCACTCGATAAGGGTGAGTTCATTCCATATTTTCAACCACAGTTTTGCGCGTCCACTCTAAAGCTTACAGGCGTGGAGGCTCTCGTCCGTTGGAATCATCCCGTGCGAGGTATTCTAACGCCGCCTGCATTTTTGAGCGCCGCCGAGGAACTGGGACGAGTTGCAGAAATTGATCGGTTGGTCCTTGAAAAGTCCGTGGCCATCGTGGAAGAGTGGGAACAGAGAGGATTTTGCGTTCCCCGGCTATCGGTGAACGTTTCGAGCAGTCGTTTGAATGAACCCTACTTAGTTGAAGCCGTTGAGTCATTGAATCTTCAACGGAACTTTTTGGCATTTGAGCTTTTAGAGTCAATTTTTCTCGATGAGACTTCACAGCAGGTTGAGCAAAATCTGGCGAGGCTAGCCGACCTTGGTGTCGAAATTGAGATCGATGATTTTGGAACTGGCTATGCTTCGCTTGCCGGTCTTCTCAACATACGTCCTGACCGTCTGAAGATTGATCGGCAGTTGATCATGGATATTGAAGAGGACGAAACAATTTTCGAGTTGGTTAAATCTGTGGTTGTCATCGCGGACTGCATGAATATCGAAGCAGTTGCCGAAGGTGTCGAGACCGAAAGGCAGATCGAACTTTTAAGTGAAGCCGGTTGTCAATTTCTGCAAGGATTCAAGCTTGGCCGTCCCTCACCAGCAGACGACATATTCGAGCGTTTCTTTGGCTCGATTGCCGAACCTGAAAGAAATCTATCACGGCAAAACTAGTGGTCCTTCAAACCGGAAATGAATAGCTAGATAGGTGCCATGCTTCACGCTCGCGTGAGCATGCTTACGCAAACATACCACCCGTCAATTCACCTCTGGCGAAACACTAGCACAAAGTAACAGGACCACAGCGGGGCAGCTTCATGCGGAGTCGGTGGAGCTAAAAATTCACCTTTGTGACCAAAACCATCGGCAATCTAAGGAGCTTTAATCGTTCAGATCTAACTTTCGATTGCCCCGACAAAATCTTTGTAAAGCGCTACGATCGCAGCAGTATCAGCTTTTAATACCTTCTGGTAACCATCTCGAATAAGTTTTAAATGATTGACTTCTAAATCCTGTTGACTGTCGAGTTGAAAACAGTCCATGTTCCACTGGGCCAAACCTCGCCCGGGAATCGGTTCATCAAATAGAAATTCGATACTCGTGTGGCGAGCATCGGATTCTATTTTTGCGATAAGCGTTCGGACCGCCGACTCTTCGCCTTCGACAAACTGCAAAAATCGACCACGCTGAAAGAACATCACGCCGGTAATCTCTGCCGCTGGATTGTTCTTCTGCGACGACGCAACAATACTTGCCAAGTCCGCTTTCACACTCGTGCCCGCATAAACGCTGGTGTAGGCAATCAAATGCATAAAGCACTCCCAAAACCAAAAAAGATCATAGACGCATGGATATGTTATGATCATAGCATTCTCAAACAAACACGAATGACTTTGCTTGAATTTTTTAGTTTTTGGCTCAAGCTGCCTACTGAGTGGAAAATCGGTAAACGGTAATTTTCTCATAGACTTCCCCTGGACGCAGAATGGCGGAGGGAAATTCAGCTTGATTGGGTGAATCGGGAAAACGCTGGCACTCAAGGCAAAACGCGATCCGGTGAGTGTACGGTTTGCTATTGCGACCGATAACTGAACCATCAAACCAATTGCCGGAATAAAACTGCACACCGTAGTCAGTCGTCAACAGCTCCATCACCCTTCCGGTTTTCTCTTCTGTGACACGCGCGACCGTCCGCAAAGTTCCTGCTTCACCGTTGATGACATAATTGTGATCGTACCCTCTACCGATCTTCAACTGAGGGTCCTCAGCATCGATGCGCTGCCCAATCGCATGGGGTTCGCTGAAATCAAAAGGCGTGCCCTTGACGTCACGCAGTTCGCCAGTCGGGATGCCTGTCGCATCGGTTGGCGTAAACTTATCACATTGAAACTGAATTTGATGATCTAGAATACTGTCTGAGGAAGGCCCAGCCAAATTCCAGTAACCGTGATGTGTTAGATTACAAACCGTTGGTTTATCGGTTGTTGCGCGATAGTCAATCTTCAGCCCGTTCTTTTCGGTCAACGTGTAAGTCGCAGTGACCCGCAAGTTGCCGGGATAGCCTTCTTCACCATCGGGTGACAGGTACTCAAGTTTTAGCTGTGGCTGGCCCTTGTTTAATGTTGCCGTTGGCGTCCACAGCCGTTTGTTGAATCCCCGGTCGCCACCGTGCAAATGATTTGGCCCATTGTTGGTAGCCAATTGGAATTGGTCACCGTCAATGGAGAACTTTCCTTTGGCAATTCGATTTGCACAGCGTCCCGCGATCGCTCCATACCAACCGTGATCCTGCTGGTAGGCTTCGAAGTCGTCGTAACCGAGTACGACATTTTCAAACTTTCCGTCGCGGTCAGGTACATTGAGGCTTACAACCACACCGCCGTAGTCCGTAATTTCGGCGACCAATCCATGTTGATTGGTCAGCGTAAACAAATGCACCGGTTGCCCTTCGAATTGTCCGAACGGTCTGCTGGTAATGCTTGGTTCACCTCCAAGTCCTGTCGTCGCCATGACCAAACCCAATACGATAGAGAACAAATTGAGAACAAGATTTTTCATTGATGCTCCGCGGGAAATTAGGAAAGCGTTCGTCCGCCATTGACACACAGCGTTTGCCCGGTGACGAAGGAGGAACGGGGTGAGCAGAAATCGGCAACAGCCTGAGCCACGTCTTCCGGTTGCCCCCAACGCGCGACGGGAATGGTTTCGAGGTAAGAATCCAAATCTGCCTGAGGTGCGTCCGCGTGACGTTCAGTTGGAATCCATCCCGGTGAAACCAAGTTGGCAGTGATCCCAAATGGCGCTAACTCGCGTGACAAGCCTTGTGTCCAAGCTTTCTGAGCTCCCTTGGCCGCCACGTAGGCGGTGAAGTTTGGTACACCACCCTCAACGACCTCACTTCCGAGGTTGACGATTCGTCCCCACTTTCGTGATTTCATGTCCGGCAAAACGGCTTGCGCAAGCAAGAATGGACTCTTGATAAAGAAGCGAATCATCTCCTCATATTCTTGCCATGAGTAGTCCTCAATCGGCTTTTGCGGCTGATCAAGCGTTGCGTTGGGAATCAAGATATCGATAGGGCCAAGCTGTTGTTTGATTTCGGCGACAAGACGATTGACCGAATCAGCGACGGTAACATCAGCTTTGAAAAGTGCACCGTTGGCACCGGAACTGGCGAATTCGGACTCCGCTTTTTCGGCGCGGTCAGTATTGTGTGCGTAATTAAGTGCAACCGCTGCGCCTCTGGCCCCCAACTCCATCGCGATCGCCAACCCCAATCCTGTGGAGCTACCCGTAACCAACGCCACTTTTCCTTCAAGGTCTTTCATCTTTACCTTTGTTGCCATTGTGATTGTTGTCAAACATTATGAATTCGATTTCGCATTTGTCGACGACGATATGCGCAAGCGGAATGACGTTTTGCGGCACACATCATAGGGTAATACCTTTTTGTTGGCGTCGATACTCGCCGGGTGTCATGCCAGTTTCACGTTTGAAAACAACGCCAAGGCGTTCTGGATGGCTGTATCCGGTCATTCTTGCAATTGTCTCTAAGGTAAAAGAGCTTTCTCGCAGCAGCTGTTTTACTCGTGTTACTTGAACCAACATCAATTCTTGATGCGGTGTTCGGTCAAGCTCTTGCCGAAACCTCCGCTCGAGTGCGCGTCGCGAAAGTGACGAGAACTCGACGACATCGTTTATGTCGATGCCCTCGCACGCGTGCTGGCGGATGAATCGGCAAACCCGTGCCAGTTCTCGATCTTCTACCGCCGACACCTGAGTTGACATTCGTTGTGTTACTCCGATCGGTGGTACCAACTCAACCGTGGAGTGTGCGGAGGCACCCAGTATCAGTTCATTTAGCACCTCGGCGGCACGATAGCCGACGCGTTCAGCATCCGGGCGCACGCTCGAAAGTGTGGGATCGCACAACGGACAGATCGTCCCATCATCATCAACGCCGACGACTCCGATTTCGTCGGGGACCAGAATTCCTAAATTTCGGCACGCGTTGAGGACTTGCTGCCCTCGAATATCATTGCAAACAAACAAACCGGTCGCAGGTTCGAGGGACTGAAGCCATTGAGAGAGCGAATGAACGTCGGTCACTCCAGCGCGTTCAATGCTCGTGATCGGTTGTGTGGCGCTGTCGGTCTGATAGACAGCCAATGGGAATCCTGCGTTTGCGCAAAGTTCGCTAAAATGTCGCAAGCGGGTTTCGGAATAATGTACGTCGCGAAATCCGCAAAAAGCAAATTTTCGAAACCCACGATCCTGCAGGTGGTTAAACGCAAGCTGAGAAACGGCACCGTCATCGGTTTCAACCTGAGGAATTCCGCGGTATGAATTCCTGCACCGGACATCAACGATCGGTACCCCCAACCTCCGCAGCGGTTCAATCGTGTGGGTGTCCACACGTGCGATAACCCCACTAACCTGTGCCCCCGCTAGCCAAGTGGGCAAAGGCGCATCAATTGTCATCTCCTCATGCAACAGGGACCAATTCCCTTGAGCACTGGAATACTTGGCGATGCCACGAAGCATTCTCCTCCCGTAGGAACGTGAGGACTCCAATACTAGAGCCACTGTTAGACGTTGTTTCTTTTTCATCTGTTTTAGGTCGGATTTCAATGGCGACGCAAATCATCATTCGATCGACGCAGATGATCCTCGACAATTCTCTATGGCAGAGCATAATACAACAAATATTAACCTTCATTGGAAAATATCGACGTCGCAAATCGTCCCAGAGAACTTGATCCGTGCTTTGCTACCCGCCTAAAAATCAGCCGTTCAAGGATAGATACCTTCTGGGATTGCTGATCTTAGCTTTGGGATTGATGCCGGTGATTGTTCGCGCACAGACTCCCAAATTCTCCACAGACCAAATCGAATTCTTTGAAAAAGAAGTTCGGCCACTGCTTAGCGATCACTGCTACGAGTGTCATAGCGCAAGCTCGGAAAAACTACAGGCGGGATTATCGGTCGACAGCCGCGCGGCACTGATCGAGGGCGGTGACAGCGGCGAATCGATTATTCCCGGCGATCCCGACGGCAGCCTGTTCATGGACGTTGTTCGCTGGGAGTCTTACGAGATGCCTCCGACGGGAAAATTACCTGACGAGGATATTGAGACATTCGCCAAATGGATTCGCATGGGAGCGCCGTGGCCTGATGAAGCTCCTCCTGTTGCCTCTGATCGGCGAGGAGCAGTTGACGTGTTTGACCTAAAGCAGCGGAAGAACACACATTGGGTTTGGCAGCCTATCGAGAATCCAGCAGTGCCTGCGGTTGTTCGGAAGGATTGGGCCAACGTTGACTTGGACAATTTTATTCTTGCCAAACTTGAAGAAGAAAAATTGGCTCCATCGGTTGATGCCGATCGCTTCGCCCTGATGAGACGGCTCCACCAAGATATCATTGGTTTGCCACCGACACCGGAGGAGGCTCGCCGTTTTGTTACGGATGATGCCTCGGACGCACTCGAACGTTTAGTCGATACGCTGCTTGAGTCACCGCATTTCGGCGAGCGCTGGGGCCGACATTGGCTTGATCTGATGCGTTATGCGGAATCACGTGGACACGAGTTTGACGGAGATGCCGCAAATGCTTTTCAGTATCGCGACTACGTCATCCGCGCGTTCAACGCCGACGTTCCGTACGACCAATTGATACGCGAACACATCGCTGGCGATTTGTTGGAAGATCCTCGGTTTAATGAATCCATTCTGGCTACAGGGTTTTGGTTCCTCGGCGAGTGGGTGCATTCACCAGTGGATATCTTTAAAGATGAATCTGATCGTTTTGACAATATGATCGATGTGATGTCTAAGTCATTTTTGGGTGTCACCGTTTCGTGCGCGCGTTGCCATGACCACAAATTTGATGCCATCTCCACCGCCGACTACTACTCGTTGACCGGTTTTTTACAGAGTAGCGACTTCCGGCAGGTACGCTTCGATTCAATTCAACACAATGGCTCCGTCGCCAAAGAGCTTGCGGAACTTGACGCGCGCTACCGGCAAAAAATCGCAATGCTGCTTAAAGAGCATCGGTTGTCACCACCGCCAGGAAAGCCATTGCCAGAGATCATTCGTAACAGTCTGGTTCTTGACTTTGGAGATCCAGCGCTCAAACAGCTCATGCAAGACGGCTTTATTTTTGGTGCCCCGCACTGCGTTGGCGACGCGTTTTTAGATGTCGATGACGAAACTCCCACCGTTCACTTCGCCTCTCACGGTCATGTTGTAAATGACCCAGCGTGGAATGGACTTAAGTCGCTCAGTCAGAAAGGGTCTAACAGCCGCAATAAGCTATCCGAATTACCACGTAGCGGTCGCACGTTGCGAACTCCGACTTTCGAAGTAAGCGATGGAACGGTTGCGTGTGCGGTAAGTGGACAGGGGCACGTGGTGGCTTGTGTCGACTCGCATCGGCAAATTGCGGGGCCGCTCCATGCAGAAACGATACAGGAAATAGCGAAGGACGCCTCGTTCGTCAAATTGAATTTATCGCGTTACAAAGGTCACCGCGTTCACTTGGAATTTATGCCCGCGGTGAATGAACGGCTGGAAGTCGCGTTTGTTTTTCAAGGAACGGCAGATCTGGTTAAAGATGGGATCAAGGCGTTTTCTGAACAAGAGATTGAAATCAATGCGGTCGACAGAGACGATTTCAATACATCGGTGAAAGAAAAATGCGGTAGTGAGTTAAACGATCTGGCCTGGGAGTGGGCCAAGTCACGTGATCAAATTACAGCACGCATCGTTAAACGTTCGCGTGTCGCGATGGCAATGATGGATGGAACGGGAGAAGACGCTCATATTTTGATTCGTGGAAATTCATCCAAGCCCGGCAGCGTGGAGCCACGCCATTTCCTAACGGCCATCTCTGGCAATGCTCCTATGAAAATCGCGGCTGGCAGCGGTCGATTGGAGCTGGCGTCGCAGATCAACGATCCCGACAATCCGCTAACGGCGCGTGTGATCGTCAATCGGATCTGGCACTATTTGATGGGACGAGGCATTGTCCCAACGCCCGATGATTTTGGAGTTCTTGGGCAACGCCCTACACATCCGAAACTGCTTGATCATTTGGCCACAAAATTTCTCAACGACGGACGTAGTATCAAACGTATGATCCGTCATATTGTTTTATCACGTACTTATCAGATGTCTTGCAAGAGTGATGCCGTGGCGATTGAAGTTGATCCCAAAAATCTGCTGTGGCATCACCGCCCTCCCAAACGGCTCGAGGGTGAGGCCATTCGCGATTCGCTTTTGTTCGTCTCTGGTAATCTTGACGATACGATGTTTGGGGATCCGATTCCAATTCATCTGACGTCATTCATGCAAGGACGTGGCAAACCCAAAAAGAGCGGACCGCTTGATGGTGACCGGCGGCGCTCCATTTATATTGAAATTCGACGAAACTTTCTGTCTCCGTTTATGTTGACGTTTGATACCCCGACACCCTTTAGTACGATGGGCCGTCGGAACGTGTCTAACGTGCCCGCACAAGCTTTGACACTGATGAATGATCCTTTCGTTGTTCAGCAGGCGCTCGATTGGTCTCGGCAGGCAATCGAACATTGCGATGAACCTCAGCGGCGAATCGAATGGATGTATATGACTGCATTCTGCCGAGAGCCCAGCGATCGTGAGTTGAAGCTCGGGTTAGAATTTATTGGCGACGAGGACAATCTTGATCGCTGGTCTGCTTTTGCTCATGCATTGGTTAACACGAAAGAGTTCATTTTTCTTAAGTAGTCCAAATGAACAATCCTTTTCCCTGTCAGCGTTATCGGCCAGCGACCGTATCGCGTCGCGATATGCTTCGACGTTCGGCAAGTGGATTTGGCGCGATGGCTTTGGCAGCGTTGGGACTTGACCCTGCCTACGGATCCGACGGTGTGGTGACGGAGAATAGGTCTGGTGCAGGTAAACCTTTGCACGGTCCACACCACGAAGTCAAAGCGAAAAATGTGATCTTCCTTTACATGGATGGTGGCCCATCTCAGATCGATACGTTTGACCCCAAGCCTTTGTTGGACAAATACAACGGCAAAGACCCCAAGGATTTATTTAAGGTCGAACCAACTCAGTTCAACAACAATGGCAAGGTGTTGGCCAGTCCGTGGAAGTTCAAACAGTACGGTGAATCTGGACTGCCAGTCAGCAGTTTGTTTCCTCACGTCGCGTCCTGCGCCGATGATCTGGCCGTGATCCGATCGTTGACCTCTGAATTCCCTGAACACACGTTTGCAAACTACTTTTTGCATACAGGCAGCGGTCTACAAGGCCGTCCCAGCATGGGCGCATGGGTCAACTACGGGCTGGGTAGCGAATGTAATAACCTGCCGGGTTTTGTGGTACTAAATGGCGGGTTAATACCACCAGGCGGGCTCGATTGTTTCGGCAGCGGCTTTTTGCCGGCGAGTTACCAGGGTTCCACTTTTCTGCCGAAGGGAACCGGCGTCGCCAATATCCAACGCACCGAACCGACCGAGCGAGAGCAGCAGTTTAAGTTAGACCTCGTTCGCAAACTTGATGGATTTTCTGAAAGTAACTTTGGCAGCCACGACAGCCTTGAATCGGCGATTCGAAATTACGAATTGGCTTATTCGATGCAGATGGCGGTTCCGGACGTTATGTCACTTGATGGTGAGCCAGATCACATCAAGAAAATGTACGGCATGGAATCCAAGTACAAACACACACGAACCTATGGAGCGCAATGTTTGATTGCGCGACGAATGGTCGAAAGTGGCGTGCGCTTTATCGAATTGACTTGCCCTCATACTGGTGGAGACCGTTGGGATCAACATTCCAAACTGAAAAAGGGTCACGAAAACAATGCGCGTGCGGTCGACCAACCCATTGCAGGTTTGCTAAAAGACTTGAAACAGCGCGACATGCTGAAAGACACGCTCGTCATTTGGGCTGGTGAGTTTGGTCGGACGCCCTTTGCCCAAGGTAAGGACGGTCGTGATCACAACCAATTTGGTTTCACGGTCTGGATGGCCGGCGGCGGAGTCAAGGCTGGTACCGTCTATGGTGCCACCGATGAATGGGGGTACAAAGCAATCGAAAATCGCCTTGAAATGCACGACCTCCACGCAACAATCTTGCACCTTATGGGCGTCGATCATACGCGCAGCACCTTTCGTTTTGGCGGACGCGACATGCGTTTAACCGACGTTAAGGGCCATGTGATCAAAGACGTGATTGCGTAATTGCTAGGCCTGTTCTCTTCACTTCACCACAACCAACTCAGTTTTAGGAATCCTATTTCTATGGATAGGCCCATGTTGTTTCTGTTAGCTATTCTTCTCGCGCCTTTTGCTGGAACTTTTGCGGAGGCGCAAACAGAAACCAGCCACAGCTTCCTCGCCTGCGGCCAAAAGACCTACATCGTCGACTCCAACGGCAAAAAGACATGGACGTACCCTCATGCCACCCGCGATGGCTACGTTCTCGATGACGGGACGATCATCCTGACGTTAAACAAGTCCAAGAAAAAACATCGTGGTGGTGCGGTCGTAAAAATCACTCCTGACGGAAAAGAGACTTTGATTTACAAGGGCACTCAGGCTGAAGTCAACAGTGCCCAACCGACCGCTGACAGAACTTATGTAATCACCGAAGCTGGTAAAAAGCCGAGGTTGCTAGAGGTAGATGAAGAAGGAAAAATCGTTGTCGAATTCCCGCTGATTTGCCAGACTGACAACCTTCACCTTGAAACTCGCATGGCCCGCAAGCTTGATGATAGCACATACCTTGCACCTCATTTGTTAGACTTCGCCGTTGTTCATTATGCGGCTGACGGTAGTGTTCTCAAGAAGTTTGACACGTCCGTCGATGGAGATCCAGATCGCAA
>CAYTPS010000004.1:18940-44773 GCA_964439245.1 uncultured Pirellulaceae bacterium
ACCCGAGACTGACAACGGCCACATGCAAACCCGGATGGCCCGCAAACTGCCGAATGGCAATTACCTCGTCCCGCACCTGCTCGCTTTCAAGGTGAACGAATACAAGCCTGACGGAACCATTGTCCATACCATCAAAACCGACCTGGAAGAACTGGGCGGACGCGCGGCCAAAAACTGGCCCTTCACCGCGATTCGCTCTGACGATGGCCATACTTTTGTCACTTGCACCAACGGCAATCGAGTTATGAAATTCGATCCTGATGGCAAAGTCGTGTGGACATTGACCAATAATGACTTGCCGGGACCATGGCTTAAAGATCCCTGCGGAGCACAATTACTACCTAACGGCAATCTTGTGATCACCAGTTATGCTGCAGGCCGCTCTGACGTTGACGCTCCGAAACTGTTTGAGGTAACCCCAGAAAAAGAGGTGGTTTGGACCTACGTTGATGGACAAAAGAAAGGGATTCACCACTTTCAAATTCTTGACACCAACGGCACCAAATTGTCTGGGCCGGCAAAAAAATAGCAGGAAGCGCCCATCAGGCCCTGTCTCACCATTGCCGCGACAAAGTACAATATCGGAAACAAACTCAACTCCTGATCCATTGGATTCCGACTCATGACTACCCAAAAACATATGCAGCAGACAAAACCATCGCGCAGAAAATTCCTTCAGACCACCGCCGCGACCGGGGCCGCAGCGACAATCCCCTACATTTTCTCTAGTTCGAGTGCTCGTGCTGAAGACAAAAACAGCAAGCCGACTATCGCCGCGATCGGAGTTGGGGGCAGCCGCGGACGGTACAACCGTGGCCGAGCGATTGCCAGAAATGCTTCGAGCTTCGGCCAGATGATTGCAGTATGTGACGTTGACAGTCTCCACAATGACGAATTCAATGCCGAATTTGATGGCAAGCTCAACACATACCAAGATTACCGCAAGCTGTTTGAGAAAGAAAAACCAGACGTCGTAACGATTGGTACTCCCGACCACTGGCACATTCCGATCGCGCTCCATGCGATGGAGCACGGCGCCGACGTTTACTGCGAGAAACCGCTTACGTTGACTATTGCAGAAGGTGAACTGATCAAAAAAGCGGTCAAGGATTCTGGGCGAGTGTTTCAAGTAGGTACCCAGCAGCGTAGCACGAATCTTTTCATGTACGCCGTCGCCATCGTGCAAAGTGGCAGACTGGGCGAAAACGTCGTCGCTCATTGTGGCATCGATGGTGCGCCCTCCGGCGGCCCGTTTGAAACGTCAAGCGTACCTGAGGGACTTGATTGGGATCTATGGCTAGGCCCTGCCGCGAAAGCTGACTACTCAGAAGAGCGTCGGCGCTTTTTCCGCTGGTACCTTGAGTATTCAGGAGGAAAGATGACCGACTGGGGTGCTCATCATATTGACATCGCTCAATGGGCTTTGGGACTGGATAAAACCAATATCAAACGTGTCTCGGGCAAGGGACAGCTACCACCGATCATTCCAGATGATTTCGACTGGTCAAAGTTTTTTGACGGAGAAGCGGAACTGCCCAACGCGTATAACGCTGCTACGAAATTCAACATCGATCTTGAGTTTGAAGGCAACAAGAAAATAAGCGTAAACAACTTTTACGAATCAGGGACGACAAAGTTTGGTAACGGGATTCTATTTGAGGGTGATAAAGGCCGTGTGTTTGTCAACCGAGGGAAGCTTCAGGGAGGCGTCATTAAAGATATTTTTGGTGCCAACTTGGAGAGCAAAAAGGTTGATGACAAACGCACCAACAATTTCAAAGAATGCTTCGACCGCGTCGATGAGAAAACAAAGACTGAATTCGCCGAAGCTTTCAAAGCACTGAACAAAGGCAAACAAGTCAAAGGGCACATGAACAACTTCTTTGAATGTCTCGAAGATCGTTCTGAACCAATGTCAGATGTAGATTCACATGTCAACACGATGAATTCTTTACACATGTGCAACATTAACCTGATGCTTGGACGTGAGCTTAATTGGGATGCGGCAGCGCAGAACTTTGGCAGCGACGAACAAGCCAATGCGTTGATGACTCGAAAACGCCGCGCAGGTTTCGAATTGACATAATGTCTGCCAGAGTGCCAGTTTTTCTGCCTCCATTGGTCACTTCCCAATGAAGAATTTATTCGCGCTGCTAATGATGTTGTTGGCAATCAATGGCGCTCGCGCCGCCGACAAACCCAATATTATCCTTGTGTTCGCGGACGACATTAGCGCGCGCGAGTTTCCAGCTTACGGATCAAGTGTTTGGTCAGACTCCAACGGGAAAAACTCGCAAGATCCTGCCGATCGCGCGGCGACACCTGCATTGGACAGACTTGCCACCGACGGCTGCTGGATCACACAGACTTGGGCCGCCACCGTTTGCTCGCCCAGTCGAGCGATGATGATGACCGGTCGTTATGCCCACCGTCACAAATGGTGGCACAACCGAGACTTAGGACGAACATCGTCCGAGAAAGGCTCCGGGCGCACTTGGCCGCTGTACGAGAGTTCGCCATTGCTCATTGGGCATGTAGCTCAAAAAGCAGGCTACGGCACTTATTGGGCTGGAAAAACCCAAATGAAGAGCAGCGACTTGCAGAAGTTCGGGTTCGATCAAGGCTGCTTTACGCCTGGCGAACAAGGTGCACCCAGAAATCCGAATACAGATTTTGTCATTGAGCCCGTCGGAACCTACAAGGGACCACAAAAGAACTTGGACAACGGCGAAATCATCCCGGACAGCTACGGGCAATTTAGCTGGTACTGGCAGCCGCATGTACGGTTGATGAATCACCCCGATGCATCAGAACCACTGGAGTGGTGGCCCAATACACAGCAGTCAAAAAAGTCGTTTGGCGTCAACACCTACGGGCCAGATGTCGAATTGGATTTTATCTTCGAGTATATAGATCGGCAGCATGCCAAACGGCAGCCCTTTTTCATCTATCACACCACTCACCTAGGGCACGGGGCGTTTGACTGGTTGCTTGGCGAATCGAACTGGCCGGGAACGCCCAAAGTTCATTGGGATGGTGAAAAATACACACGTATCGATCCCAACATCACGGGTGACAATGGCGTGTACGAACTGAACGATTCAATCTCCAAGCCACATATCAAACACCACATCGAATACCTTGATTACCAAATGTGGCAGTATCGACAGAAGCTCGCGCAGATGGGAATCGACGACAATACGGTCATCATTTTCTGCGCGGACAACGGCACCGGCAAGTACGGCAAAGCGAGTCCAGATCGTCAAAAAGGTACTCACGTGCCGCTTATGATTTATGCTCCCGGCATGAGCAAGCAGGGGCGGCAGGACGTGTTGGTCAACCTATCTGACATGTTGCCGACGATCGCGGACATTGCGGGCTTCGATATACCGCAGGAATACGAAATCGACGGCGTAAGCCTCTGGCCGTTTCTAACAACCGCGAAACAAAACCATCGCGATTGGGTTTATGCTTACCGAGGCCCCATGCAGCTGATCCGGGGCCTCCATGTCATGAAAGATGGACGCGACAAATGGTGGGATGTGTCGGAAGAACCGTCTGACCTGATCAGCTATTCAAAGATTACCCATTGGAAATCAGCCCCCGCATCTCAGCAACAAGAGAAAGATCGCCTTGAAAAAATTATGCAGCCCTACGACCTGCACGGCACTGAGCATGATGCTCCCGGCTTCCAGCCCAAGCCTCGTAAAGGCAAGAAAAAGATGCAACACAACAACGCAAAGTGATCTCTGCCGAAACCTAGTGAAAATTTCTTATTGGAGTCTGGAAATTATGCGAAGACCCGCTCTTTGTTGGACATTGCTCTTGTTGTCCACTTTGATGAGTGATCATGTTTTGCTGGCTCAAGAGGTAGCGTCCAGCCCTCAGTACGCGGACTCTGTCTATGAAATGCTGGCGATCCCGCAAGGCGGAAAACTGAGCGCGGCGTCACGGCGTGCGCTGGAGCGGAATTACGCGCAGAACGATGATTGGTTTTGCGAGTTCAAATTCCAAGATCTCAAAGGAGACATTGGATTCGAAGCCGGTGTGACTCGTCGCGACCCTAGCTCAGTCATCAAAGTCGGTGAGACTTACTACGTCTACTATTCTAAATCGCCAGGTAAGTCTTTCGGATTTGGAAACGGCGATCCAGAGAAAAAGGTGTTTCCGTGGGACAAGTGCGAGGTCTGGTATGCGACTTCATCCGATGGATGGACATGGAAGGAAGAAGGTGTTGCCGTACCGCGCGGCGAGAGAGGCCGCTTCGATGACCGGTCCGTCTTCACTCCGGAAGTGTTGGCATACGATGGAAAATACTACTTGGTCTACCAAGTGGTCAAAGCTCCCTACGCCAATCGCGTCAAGAACCAAGTAGCAATGGCGGTTGCCGATTCCCCATCCGGGCCGTTCAAAAAATTAGACGCTCCGATTCTATCCCCCTCCGATGATGGCGAGTGGTTGGGAGACGAGGACAGCCGATTCAAGGTGAAGAAACGTGGTTCCTTCGACAGCCAGAAAGTCCACGATCCGTGCCTCGTACCATACAACGGAAAGTTCTATCTTTACTATAAAGGGGAACGCATGGGTGAACGCCTCACGATGGGTGGGCGAGAAATCAAATGGGGTGTTGCGATTTCCGACAATGTTAAAGGGCCCTACAAAAAATCCGAATACAACCCAATCACCAACAGCGGCCATGAAATCTGCGTTTGGAAGTATCGCGGCGGCATTGCCGCAATGTTGAATTCCGATGGACCCGAGAAAGGCACGATTCAGTATGCGAAAGATGGAATCAATTTTGAAATCAAATCGATGATCAGCGGACGCAGCAAACCACCACATGCCGGTGGGATAGTGCGTTCGATTGTCACTGATGACAGTCCTCTCGACGCCCTAACTTGGGGCATTTGCTTTGACAGAAAAGATGGCTGGGACTACATTCGCCGATTCGAAAAATACAAGCCTTTTGCACCCTAGAGAACATGAAAATGAAATGCCAACTTTGGACACTGATCCTTCTGATGTTCTTTGGTGCCGTCGCCGAAGCGCAGACAAAGCCGAATATATTGTGGATTCTGACCGACGATCAGCGCTATGATTCCATTCAGGCGTTCAATCGAATGCTGCACGGTCGTGACGAAAGTGAACTGGGGTACGTAGAATCTCCAAACGTGGACCGTCTGGCAAAGATGGGCACAACGTTCATCAATACGTATTGCCAAGCCCAAGGCTGCGCTCCATCGAGAGCGTCGATGCACTACGGTCGCTACCCATTCCGTTCAGGGATCTACGAGTTCGAGTATCACAACAACAACGCTGATCACTGCCGCCCTACCCTGCCAGAAACGATGGCGAAACTGGGGTACCAAACAACTCACGTGGGTAAACTTGGTGTGCGAGTCAAAAGCATTCAAGGCAAATGGGCTAAGTCACATCCGATATACCAGCAGAGTTTTTACTTCAAGGATCTCGCCAAAGACGGACTATGTGGCTGGGGCAAGGGTTGGTTTACGGAAGTCAATGGTGTGAAGCTTGACAAGCCCATCCAAAGCCTTGAGTACTTTGTGACGCCCGATGGCGAAATCGAATACTGCTCTGAAGAACTTGAAAAACTTATGCCAGAACTCGCGGGGACCACCGCCGAGACCATCGGCAAGTATGACCTGCTGCGTCACTACAACAAAAAGAAAGGAAAGCACATCGACAGCGGCATGATCCTTTCCGGTGTCAGCTCAAGAGAAGCGGGCAAGACGCGTGACGGGTACTATGCGTCGATCTTCGTTGACTTTCTAAAGAACCCAAACCGAAAGTTTGAAGTCGGATCAAAAGCCTATCAGGGGGTCGATACATCTAAGCCGTTATTCTGCCACATTGGTTTTGACTTTCCACACACGCCCGTCTTGCCACCGGCAGACTACCGATCGCGTTTTCAGAAGTACACCTATAAAGTACCAACGCTTGACCAAAACGAGCTTGAAACGATGCCTGCTCAGTTGAAAAAGCAGGTCAGACACGGCCACTCTGATCATTTCACCGATGATGAAAAACAGTCGATGATTCAAGACTACTATGCCTTTTGTGCGTACGGCGACACATTAGTCGGTCAAGCGGCCGATGCTTTCATCAAGTACAGTCAATCACAAAAACAACCGTGGACGATCGTCTATGTGTGCGGGGACCACGGCTGGAAATTGAACGATCACGGTGCTGTATCAAAGTTTACGCCTTGGGACGTCGATAGCCACAATCCGATTATTGTGGTGTCGTCGGACAAGAAAGCCTTTCCAGCCGACAAAGTCGTCACCGATTTCACAGAATTCGTAGACATTGCTCCTACGATTTTGGCGGCGGGCGGCGCTGATCTAACAGAAGAAAAATACAACCACCTGGATGGCTTCGACATGGCCGGCATCGTTTCAGGTGAGATTTCACCTCGAGACTACGTGATTGGAGAGAGCCACGCAGTGATTGGACCACGTGCATTTATTCGCACCAAGGACTATGTATTCTCCATGCAAACTCGACCGGACAGGAAACGAGGCAAGAACATGCAGTGGGCGCAGAACGCGTCCTACAAAGATTTGGATCCAGCGCTATACCATATGGCTTCGGATCCACATGAAGCCAACAACCTTGCGTTCAGTTCAGAGCATCAACGAGTGGCTAAAGCAATGAAGGAAAAATTGCTGAACATTGTTCTGGGTGACAACCGCGTAGAAGTCGACTGGGGCGACAACAAAGCTCTCGGAACCGAGATCTTTCGTAGCAATTTTGCGCCCGGGGCTGATGACAAAAAATTAGAACTTTAGAAAGCAGTCCTTACATGAATGAACTGACAGTCTCTAACGATTGGATCACTGATTCGGCAGAATTAAAGCGGCGTCTTGAGGAAGATGGCTATCTCTTTTTTCGGCAACTGCTGGACGCCGATCGCCTGATGAATCTACGGCGTGAGATGCTGGAACTGATGCAGCAAGGAGGCTGGCTGGTCGCTGGTACCGATCCAATCCAAGGGATCGCAAACATTGACGCACGAAGCACCGAAGGCGATCCTGGGTACACAGACGTCTATCATCAGGTCTATCGCTTACAATCGTTCCATTCAATGGCACACAGCTCGGAACTCCTAGACGTTTTGCAACGGGTAACCGGATCGCCAATGATGCCGCTACCGCAAAAAGTTGCCCGCCTGTGGTTCCCCAAATTTACGCAGCACACAACGCCAACACACCAAGACTTCGTTCACTTTCAGGGTACGCTTGAGAATTTGACCTGCTGGAGTCCAGTTGGGGAATGCCCTCGTGAACTCGGTGGTCTGGCGTTGCTAAAGGGGTCACATAAAGTTGGCGAAGTACTGGATCATCATTTCTCGCTTGGCGCCGGCAGCCTCAATTTGGATGTAGAATCTCACCCCAAACTAAATGGTTTAGAGTGGCTGACAACTGACTATCAAGTCGGCGATACACTGATTTTTCCAGCGTTGACGATTCACAAAGCGCTTCCCAACATCACCGAAGATCGCCTGCGCGTTTCTTTAGATAACCGTTACCAAAGAATCGGTGATCCCGTCGCCGAACACATGCTGACGCCTCACCTCTCTACAACCAGCGCGCTAAGCTGGGAAGAGGTTTATGAAGGATGGGATGACGATGATCTTAAGTATTACTGGAAGCAGCACGAGAACCCAGTGCATCCAACAATCACTGCCTATTCAGAGGCGGCATTCAAAGAGGCCGTCGAGCTTGCGACTCAAGGCAACGAAGCGGCCATTTTACATTTGCAAAGGATTGCCGCACGAAAGGACAGCTCCCAGCAACTGTGCTCCGAAGCAACACGTGTCTTGGCGGAAATTGGAAATCCGACATCGAATTCTTGATCAATCGAGAATGGCGATCCTACGTTTATTTCCCAATACAAAACAGGTGCTTTTCGCCGCGGATGAATAAGTTCTCGCCGGCTGGTGCTGGTGTCGCATCTACGGTCTCACCAACGGAATTTGAGGACACGACTTCAAAATTCCCGGAGTCTTTAATGACCACTGTGTTGCCGGTACGACCAGTTAAGTAAACATATCCGCCGGCTGCCACCGGCGAGGCGTAAGTGCTCTTGATATTGGGTACTCGAGTCGCACGGAAAATTGGACTGCCCGTTTTCGCATCTAGACATGTCAAGATTCCAGTTTTGCCCTTGTGGAAGTACAGCCTTCCATCGGACAAAAGAGGCGAGGCGATATCAGGTGTGTTTTGGTTGATTGACCAAGCAACTTTATCCGAACCGGCAATGTCACCTTTGCCGTCGAGCTTGAAAGCGCCCATGAAGGATCCGCGGTGGCCGCTTCCCACGACTACCAAATCATCGATGGCGACCGCTGTAGCACATGGACGCTCGGTTTGTCCACCACAACTCCAAAGCTCTTCGCCCGATTGAAGATCGTAAGCGCGCACCTTGTTTTGGCCTGTGATGACAACCTGCTTTTGATTGCCATTGTTGACCACGATTGGTGTGCCCCAGTTCGTTGGCTCGTCGCGATCGGTTTTCCAAATCGTCTCACCAGTCAATCTATTGAGAGCATAGATTGAGGATGGACCTTCGTGATCCCAAGGCACGATCAATTTGTCTTCAAAAAGAAATGGCGAGCTCCCTTCACCAAAACTGTTGCGCGTTTCCATTTGACCAAGATCAGCGCGTTTCCAAACCAATTCACCGTCCACGGTGTAGCAATACAAACCCCGCGAGCCAAACGATGCGTAGACGTGCTGGCCATTGGTGACAGGAGAAGCTGAAGCGAATCCGTTGGTCGAGTGAGTCCCTTGATGGGGTGTGGCCGTCGACGCGGTTTTCTCCCAAAGCAGTTCGCCGTTGGATCGATCGTAGCAAAAAAGCTTGAAGTCCATTTCAACCAACGGAATAGAAATCCCTCTTCTTCGCCCACCTCTTCGGCGGCGTCCGCCCTGATCTTGTTGCGATTGCCGATCTTGGTTTTCAGCCTGGGATTTCTTTTGAGCTTCGGCGTCGTTGAGTCCTTGTTCAGTCATGACCGCGCTAACGACAAAGACTTTATTGTCACTTACAACAGGCGAGCCAGATCCACGGCCTGGGATCGCTACCTTCCATTTCACATTTTCGACGTCGCTCCACTTGGTTGGAGGTTTTGCGTCGATCGAGGCACCGTTGCCTGTAGGGCCGCGCCAGTGATTCCAATCAAGTGCGCAAACCGTAGATACGGAGAAGGTGAACGCAATACAAAAAAGATATGCTGCAAAAATTGGTCGCGTCATCTCTAGTTCCTCACTTGTACTCGTACTCAAAATCGGTTTCGTTTGTGATTAAATTGTACAAGTATGAGACGTTATTCGTCATTCTAAGCGGGCAAGAAAATACTGCTCTGCTAACTCAAACGGAGGAATCTTCGTCGATAGCTTTGCTCTTTGTCCAAATCTGATCGGCGCAAGTCCCACTTCACAATGAACAGGCACACCACATCCTATAAATCATGGCAAAATCTCTTACACTGATGAACCCAAACAAATTGCCAACATTCATGAAAGACTAGATGTCTCCCCCTCCAGCGCCAGCAAGTACCGATTCGACGTCAGTGATAGGGAGATTCTTTGGCGTCTTTCGCTACAGCAAAGAAGCGTTGACGCTTGTTTGGACCACCGACAAACGTCTGACGCTTGTCCTGTTAGCCCTGACAATTTTTGCCGGCGTAATCCCGGGAGCAATCGCTTATGTTGGCAAACTGATCGTCGACGCGGTAGTGCTGGCCGTCGAGACACAATCTCCAGCAGACCGTTGGTTGGTTTTGAAATGGATCGGTGTTGAGGCTGTATTGATAATCTTGATGGCGGCAGCACAACGGGGGCTAATGGTTTCAAACTCGTTGCTACGCGCGCTTCTGGGTCAGCGCGTCAACGTCATGATCCTTGAGAAAGCTCAGACGCTTGAACTGTCTCATTTCGAAGATTCTGAGTTCTACGACAAAATGACACGAGCGCGCCGCGAGGCTTCATCACGCCCGCTGAGCTTGGTAACACGCACGTTTGGATTGGTTCAGAACGGTATCACGTTATTGACCTACGGATGGTTACTGATCCAATTTTCGTGGCTAGCAGTTGTCGGTTTGGTGGTCGCGGCACTACCTTCCTTTTTTGTTGAAACATATTTCTCTGGAGCGGCCTTCCGGCTCTTTCGATGGCAGGTTCCTGAGACTCGAAAACGCAACTACCTAGAATGGTTGCTGGCGCGTGAGGACTACGTCAAAGAACTTAAACTCTTTGGTACAGGTGGTCTATTTCTTGGTCGCTATCGTGAGATCTTCGAGAAAATTTACGCTGAAGACAAAACGCTCACATTAAAACGTGGCATGTGGGGATTCTTGTTGGGCGTGCTCAGCACCGTTGCCTTTTATGCGGCCTACGGTTGGATCGGATGGTCGGCGGCCATGGGTTGGATTACCTTGGGCGGAATGACCATGTACCTCCTGATCTTCAAGCAGGGGCAATCCTCGATCGCCGCAAGTCTGACCGCGATTGGAAAGATGTACGAAGACAATCTCTACCTCTCCAACCTCTACGAATTCCTTGAGGAAGAGATCGACACGCAGGATGGTACCGCCGTTGATGGTCCGACGCCGGGCGATGGAGTGCGTTTCGAGGAAGTATCGTTTGTCTACCCCGGCCAAACAACTCCAGCACTCGATCGTGTCAGCCTCCACCTTAGGCCCGGACAAAAACTGGCACTCGTTGGAGAAAATGGATCCGGTAAAACGACATTGATCAAATTGCTAACGCGTCTTTACCTTCCCACCGAGGGCCGGATCCTGCTCGACGGACGGGACTTGAAGGAGTGGCAGTTGGACGCATTGAGGAACCGCATCGGCGTAATCTTTCAAGACTTTGTGCGATATCAACTTAGGGTTGGCGAAAACATTGGTGTTGGCGATGTGGAACATGTCGACGCTCGTGATCAACAACAGGTTGCCGCCGAAAAGGGAATGGCGCATCCGTTCATTGAGGAGATGGATGACGGTTACGAGACTCAGCTTGGACGTTGGTTCAAAGACGGCCGAGAGTTATCGGGAGGCCAATGGCAAAAGATCGCTCTGTCGCGCGCGTTTATGAGAAAGCAAGCCGATATTTTGGTGCTTGACGAGCCCACTGCGGCGATGGACGCTGAAGCGGAGGCGAGCATTTTTGATCACTTTCGCGCAGCGACAGAGAAGCAAATGGCCATTCTGATTTCGCACCGCTTCTCCACGGTTCGCATGGCGGATCAGATTATTGTTCTGACCAAAGGAAAGATCAGCGAACAAGGATCCCATGAGGAACTGATGCAACAAAATGGTCACTACGCCCATCTATTTGCGATTCAGGCCAAGGGCTATCAATAAATGATTGTGATTGGCGAAAAGACGACAAGAGAGCCGCCTCTTGGCTGACTATCTTCGGCCGGTGATTTCCCTGCCATACCACCGCAAGTATGATAACGTGCAGTTTGTCGCAAAGTTTCGAACGGATGAAGATTTACGGTAGGAAAACGCATGAAGACGGCACTGTTGATTTTTTCAGTAGTTTTTGCATTCACTTCAACCTGTTTGGGGCAAGCGGACCAACCGACCGCAGCATTTCCCTTCCTCATGCCCGGCGAAAAACCAGACCGGCCATTGAGTGAGGCTGTGGCGCGGAACTACGATGGCTACGCTTCCATTCGGCCCGAACAAAACGAACTGTATTCCCAATTCAAATACACAAAACTGGCCGGATTTGATTATCACGGCGGCGATGGAACGGTCACTCGAAGAGACCCTTCAAAAGTAATATTCGCAAACGGAAAATATTATGTTTGGTATACCCATCGGAATACGGGTTTCAAATCCGTTGGCATGAGTCGAGCCGCCGAAGCAACCGATGAAATCCCTTCCGCAGACTGGGACCTGTCGGACATCTACTACGCAACCTCCAAAGACGGATTTACTTGGGAGGAACAAGGGGTCGCCGTTGCCCGGCCCCCCAAACCCCAACCCGGCTGGCGTTCGGTAACAACCACCGACATTCTCGTCTGGAAAGGTAAGTACTACTTGTACTACCAAGCCTTCATGGAAGCCAGCGGAACACGTGGTGACTTCTGCCCTGTGGCGGTCTCCTACGCCGATTCTCCCGATGGCCCTTGGACTTCTGCCAATCAGGTCGTCATTCCCAACGGCGCCGAAGGGGAATGGGATCAGTATTCCATACACGATCCCTACCCGCTTGTTCACGACGGGAAAATTTACATCTACTACAAATCAGATTTTGACCAACGACCGGAACTAAAGCCATCAAAGATCCGCATGCAGGGGCTTGCCATCGCCGACAATCCGCTGGGGCCATTCAAGAAGCATCCACTAAACCCGGTGATCAATTCCGGTCACGAGACAACGCTGTTCCCGTTCAAAAAAGGAGTCGCTGCGATCATTCAAAGAGACGGGATGGAGCACAACACCATTCAGTACGCCGAAGACTGGGTGAATTTCAAAATTGCTTCGATCACTGAGCTACTGCCCGTAGCTGCAGGCCCGTTTGTTCCAGATGCATTTACCGACACAAAAGATGGTCGCGGAATCACGTGGGGCATTTCCCACTTTATAAACGCTGCAGGCGATTGGAAGCGAAACCACACAGTCCTAGTTCGGTTTGATTGTGACCTGAGTCAGGACATTCACGACGACGGCATGAAAGAACATTACATGAAGTACGGTCCCGAGCATCACTACAAATATGGCTTAAGTGGAAAGCAACGCGAACGTATCATGGCCAAAAACCAAAAGCTGCTCGAAAGTGCATCTAAATAGTAAGGTCACTTCTGAAGCCGATCCTCCACCATACCACTCAATCCGCTACCAAGGCCACTAAATGAACCGAATTTACCTAGATCAATGGCTTCCATTGGTGATCGCATTTCTGTTGCCCGCCACATTGAATCCGCAAGCTCTGGCTGAAGATCCAAATGACTTGATCGAGCGTGCAAAACTAATCTTTAGCGACGATTTCAATCGAGCCGAGAACGACGACTCGGCTGAACAAGTCGGCAACGGTTGGGTCACCAACAGTGTCAGGGCCGCCAAAGGGGAGAAGCAGGCTGATTTGAAAGACGGGACACTTGTCATCACTCAGGCCGAAGATGCTAACCACAGTGTTTCGGTCCGTCATGACACGCCGTTTGATGACGGGGTGATCAAACTACGATTTCAGGTCTTCGACAAAAAAGGCTTGAAGTTTAACTTCAATGACCCCAAGGCCAAAGAAGTCACGTGGGCTGGTCACATCGCACGTGTAGTCGTCGCTCCGAATTCGGTCACCATCCAAGACGACAAAACAGGTGTGTTCGAACTAGGCGTTCGCGCAAAGAGAAAAAACAAGGACCTCGGCAAAGAGGAAAAGGCCGAACTTGCCAAGTTTCTTAAAACCAAGTCTGTCAGGTTAAAAGCGCCGATCAAGAAGCAGCGGTGGCACGAAATGACAATCGTAAATGTTGGTCCAAAATTAGAAGTCTACATTGACGATCAATCTGTGGGCTCGTTTTCGTCGGAAGGTTTAGACCACAAAGTCAAACAAAATATCGCGTTAGGCGTTGGCGGCAAAGTCGTGGTCGATGACCTGCGAGTTTGGTCGCTAGACTAGACCATATAGAAAAGTAAATTGGTAGAAAACCAATTTGCCTCACCATTGACCAAGATAGATCCGTCATGAAGATTTCTCAAAAGCAAACATCGCGTAGAGCGTTCCTCCAAAAATCAATTGCGACTGCCGGTATTGCATCGATCCCCTATCACTTTGGATCGGGGGCAGCCCTTGCTGCCGCGCGAAAAGAAAAACCACGTTACGCCTTGATCGGCGTCGGTGGCAATGGAGGACGCACCTTTCCTCAGGCGGCAAATTACGTCACGCCGGTCGCCCTCTGTGACGTGGATGCCAGGCGTCTTGAGAAGATGAACCATGAACTTGCTGACGGTAAGCTAGACACGTACGCCGACTACCGCGAAGTTCTTGCGCGAAAAGACATTGATGTCGTGCAAATTTCGACGCCCGATCACTGGCACGCGAAAATTCTGATCGAAGCAATGCTCGCCGGCAAAGACGCCTATTGCGAAAAACCGCTCACACTAACGATCGATGAGGGCAAGCTAGTCCGAAAAATTCAAAAACAAACAGGGCGAATTGTTCAGGTTGGAACGCAACAGCGAAGTAGTTTCGACAAATTCAACAAAGCGCTGGCGATCATCGCCGAAGGTAGGCTTGGAAAACTGAAAAAGGTTTCCGTTCAAATCGATGCGGGTGCATGGAGCCCCGAGATCCCCATTGCCGATGTTCCCAAAGGGCTTGACTGGGACCAATGGCTTGGGCCGGGTCCCAAAATGGATTATCGTTACCTGAAAAAGCAATCCGACAAGGGACCCAAGTTTTTTACCAACGGTCACACACATTTTCGCTGGTGGTACGAACATTCTGGTGGAAAACTGACCGACTGGGGTGCACATCACGTTGACATTGCAATGCTGGGCATCGAAGCGGCGGGACAAAGTAGCGATCCTGTCTCAATCGATGGCACTTCAGAACATTTAGTTGAATTCAAGGACGGCGTCCCGCAGTCAAACAACCGCTACAATACCGCGACTTCTTTCGATCTGCACGTCGCGTTCGAAGGAAGCGATGTTGACATGAACATTCGCAGTGATGGCGACAACGGGATTTTGTTCGAGGGTGAACTGGGACGGATTTTTGTCAATCGCGGCAAGCTTGTCGGTAAACCAGTGGAAGAATTGGCCAACAAGCCTTTAGCCGAAGACTCCATCTCGAAGATCTATCGCGGCATGCCAATGGTTGAAAACAACCGTAGCGCTCATTGGGCCAACCTCATTCACTGCATCGACAACAATGAACTACCGATTGCCAATGTCCATGCCCACATGAAGATGCTAAACGTCTGCCATCTGGCAGGCATCTGCTGCCGTCTCGGTCGAAAAATTAACTGGGACCAGAAAACAGAAACCATTGTCGGCGATGATTTGGCCGCCAGCATGATGCAGCGTCCCTACCGAGAAGGATATGAAATTGACATGTAATCCAGCTGCACCGGCAGCATACGAGAGACTCATGAAGCAACTCCTGTTGGCCGTATTGACCCTTGGCGTAATGCAAGCGAGTGCCATCAACGTTGCTGGGGCTGACCAGCCAAAACGTCCTAACATTGTGGTCATCATGGCAGACGACCTAGGGTTGGGCGATGTTAGCCACCATGTGCGCGTTCATCAGAAAAAGGCTCCGATCATCGAGACACCGGCGATCGATGCGTTGGCTAGGCAAAGCCTTTGGTTCACTGACGGACATTCGGCCACTTCGTTATGCTCGCCAACTCGATACTGCATGATGAGTGGCAATAACAACTACCGCAGCAATGCGCCGTGGGGCGTTTGGGGAACTTTTCGTGAAAGTGCTTTTGTAAAAGGCGAAGCCACGCTGGGCTCAGTAGTACAGGATGCCGGATATGCAACTGGATTCATTGGCAAGTGGCATTTGGGCGGTGACTTTCGAGACATTAAATCAGGCGGCGTCTACCGCGGAAAAAAACGTGGTGTTGACCTCTCCGAAGAGGTAGATCTTAGCCGCTGGTTGGGAGGCGGTCCCAGCTCTTGGGGCTTCGACTATGACTTCACGCTTCCATGTGGCATTCAGGGCCCGTTCTATACCGCTTATGAAAACGACGATTGGTATCCACTAAGTGAAAAATCCGAAATCGTGTTTCTCAACAAGTCCAACGCCGTGAACCCCAAGGACCTTACATCAAAAGGAATTGGGATGGGGGATTCGGCGTGGGATGCCCGAGAGATGGGAAAGCTGTTGTCATCGAAGGCGGTTGATTTTATTGGTTCGCATGCCAACAAAGACAAGCCATTTTTTTTGTACTATTGCTCGCCGATGTGCCATGTTCCCCACTGCCCGCCGAAGGAGTTCGATGGCAAGAAAATCAAAGGAGCGACACCTTCGGCACATTTAGATATGGTGTTGGATTTAGATCAGCAAATCAACCGAATCGTCAAAGCGCTCAAGAACAACGGCCAGTTCGAAAACACCCTGATCGTGATGACCTCGGATAACGGGGGATTGATGGTAGGTGCCACGAGGAAATCTGGGCACGACGTTGCCGGCGGTTTCAACGGCAGCAAAAACTCACCACTCGAGGGTGGCCATCGCACGCCGTTTTTTGCGGTTTGGAAGGATCACATTAGGCGCGGCGTCACCGACGAAGCGGCACTCAACCAAGATTTGGTGGCAACACTGGCCGCCCTCGTTGGGACAGTTATCCCAGAAGACCAAGCACGCGACTCCAATAATTTGCTGCCGCTGTTGACCGGTGAAGGTGAATTCAAAAGTCGTGAAATGCTGGTCCACCAAGCCGGAGCCAAAAAGGAACTCATTTTTCGCAAAGGTCCTTGGAAACTGATCCTGCAATCGGATCACAACAAAACAAAGTTCGAACCCATTGCGTTTTTCAATCTTGATGAAAACCTGCAAGAGGACCCATCCAAAAACTTGGTCGATTCAGCCCAACATGAGCCGCGTCTTCAAAAGATGCGAGCCGAATATCTTGAAATCGTTCGGTCGGGCGTTCGAACGGCACCCTAAACCAACTTTACGAAGCGACACGATTACCAGTAAGGAACTACTGAACGTTTGACACTGGTGTGAGGACAATCGCCTGACCACCATTGGAAGCCATGTCAGCGGTCAAAACCGTTTCCGAGGTGACCTCGATCGACGCGCTATTCACCTTCTTTGAATCGCTTCCATCGGGAAAAGCATCTGAATAAATCGACGCTTGGTACTTGAGTCCAGGCTGTAAGAAATTTAGCGGGATTTTGAGCTCACGACGTTCTCCCGCATTCATACTTCCGACAAACCATTGCTCCCCGTTGCGGCGAGCAGTCGTGATGAAACTGCCGATCTCGCCGTGGATGATTTTACTCTCATCCCAAGTAGTATGAAGTTGCTTGAACACCTCCATTTCAGCGGTGTCCTTAACGTTCGCTGGCTTGTCGTACCAAAAGAGAAGCTGAATAGGGCTGTAATAGACAATCGAGGCGGCCAATTGGGGAGCGCGCGTGGTCTTAATTCGCGAACTGTAATAGCAAACCGTATAGTCGGCCGCACCGCAAAGATAGCGTGTAAACGGTAGGATAACGTTTTCTTCACGCGTCGGCATGGTCTCGTTACCCTTGATGCCTTCCTGCGTCAATAGATTCGGATAAGTCCGACTCCCCCCCGTTGGTCGGTAGTCGTCGTGAATATCAACGACCATTTTGTAGTCTGCACATTTACGTACAGAATCGTGAACCCACTTGGTCCATTTTTGCGATCCTACATTGACGAAGCCAAACTTGATGCCGGCGACACCCCATTTTTGAAACAACGGCAGAAGATCGTCCAACTGTCGCTCCAAGGCGCGACAATTCACATAAAGGATCACTCCCACCTCATGCGCTGTGGGGTAGTCAATCACCCCTTGCATATCAAGTTCGCCACTGTATCGCTTCGGGTCAATCGTAACTGTTGTTGCATCGGATTTATCACTCGTCTCTGGTCCATACCAACCGGCGTCAATGAGTATGTAGCTGGCTCCAATTTTGTTGGCCCAATCGACCGTTGCTTTGGCTGTCTTCGTGTTCAATTCGGTGCGAATGACCTTTCCGGGTTTGATCCATGATGGATCTTCGATTGCGCAGGGATCGTTGAGGTTAGCCACGATGTCATTCTGCTCGACCAATTTCCCCGGAGTGTCACCAATCATGATGTAACGCCACGGTGAGGCATAAGGAGCTTTCGCTTCGACATGACTGCCTAGCTCGATGCCGAATGTATTGGGCTGAGAGAGACTCTTGAACCGCAAACGTGCATAGTCAACAAGACGTGCCTCACCAAGTGCGACGTAAGGGCCGTCGGCGACTTCGACCAACAGCGGGCGTTCGCTGTCGGCACCGACTTGAGAAATTGGAACTCTACGATAAACAGCCTGAGGGTCTTTTGTATCCCAGCAAAAATGGTCTCCCGAGAACCGGAACTGACTTAGTTCTTCAGTAATCGTAAAAACTTTGCCGTCCTGTTGATCCGGAAACTCATAACAAAACGCGACTCCTTCATCATAGGCCCGGAACTTAACCTGCAGTCGAGTGTTATCGGAACCGTCGTTGCTCAATGAAAACACTAACCCGTTGTAGCGATCAACGATGGTACTTCTTTCACCAGTAACCGGTGTCCAAGTACCTTCGTAACTGCCCTTCGAACTATTGGTAACAGACAAGCCTTTTTCAAAGCCCTGACCATCTGCTAGCTTCAAGCCAAGTCTAGATTCCAAGAGCAATGGTTCCCCGTTGTACCCAACGGCGTACTGAAGTCCGCCTTGTTGATTTAAGCTTACGAGTACTTTGATCTTTTCATTGGGTGAGGAGACCCTAGCCGAGTTGTCTGGGCCTGAAGCGGCATTTGAAACCAACAACATCAGCATATAGACAATTGAAGGCAGCTTAATGGACAGTCTCATAGAATCTTGGAGTTAGGCGCGATTTGAGTTTTGGTCACCAACGGTGAAGACGACGATTTTCCGTCAGGGCCCTTTTCTGACAAGATGTAAATACGCGCAGTCATGGTTTCTAACGACCATACTTAGCGGATTTCATCTAGAGCAATCCAAGAAACTGCTTTCACACCATATCCAAGAAGTGGTTCGTGCTGTGTGCCTACCAACGTCAACCGCTGCGTGCGGGATAACCCCGACACGTTCAAACAATACGGTGTGTCTGGTTTATACGCCGCCGTTGATGTAGTACTGAGCCTGCTGCCAAGCTGAATCACCGACGTCTTCCCCCAACGTGCGCCCATTTATGTCACCTTCGGTGAAGTGGATACCACCATAAAGTCGCGATATCCCTGCTTCATCGGCAGCAGCGCTAAACGTATCCCAAGAGAGCGTCAGATCCGCGGCCGGAGTGATGCCCGGCTCGAATACTGCCGAGCCGGCGGGGAAAGTTACTGAACCGCCAAACGCGTCGCTGCCGGTAAACGCTTCAAGAATCACAGCTCCTGAAGCACTAAAGGCACTGTGTCCTGAGGTGTATTCGGCGAAAGGTGGTGACACATTGCCACCGGGGAATTGATACGTCAGAAAGTCAGTCGCCAAAATTCTCTGCGTCCCGTTGCCCGGCACCCAAGCATCGATCGCGTAACCACGCAAGTTAAAGTCGAACTCTCCTATGAGTCCAAGTGCGCCCAATTCACGAATTGCTCGAACCGGACGGACATAGTCATATTCGACTTTGGCGTGCCATGTTGCCACACCTGCATCAAATACTGCATTGCCTAGAGCAAAAAACATCTTTGCGTCTTGGTCAATCGAATGGTTATCACGCGCTGAAACAAATTGTCCAAATGTCATGGTGGTTCCGGGCGGGAACGAAGTACCACCACCGTCCTCCCAGAACTCAGCGATTAACTTCTGCCTGTCGGTAAGATTACCACTGATCTCTACAACCTCTTCGGCTTGGCTAATGAACTCTGGATTAATCACCGTTCCAATCAGACTTCTGTTAATCTCCAAAACAGTACCATCGGTCAGAGTGATCGTTCGCGCGTCCAAATCTACAGTTCCGTCAACCAATAAAAATGGCTGGGGAGCAACCGGCAGGAATTCATCGGCAGAATCAAAACCAAACGCTTCTACCGATCCCCACTGTGGCGTCAAAAACTGTTGGGTTCCATTTTCAGTACCGGGAACCGCGTCAACGGGAACACGCTCGGGCGTCCAAGCAGCGATATCAATTGGATCACCCACGGGATTAACTGGCGTGTAGCCAGTCGTGTCAGAATAAGCGACGCCTGGCGTACCCGTTGCCGCATCTCCTAGTTGATTGGATCCATCCGCGTGACGCACGTACAATAATTCCTGAGCCATGCGATTTCCGATCCCTGCAGGCGTTGTTGCGTCAGTGCTTGTAACGGACGAATCAAAGCCCAGTTCATACATCGCGCTTTCAAACAACTGCGTCTGCGTTGAGAACAGGTCGTCCAGAACGCGATAGGCGGCATAGCTCATCGCCTCGATCTTATTGGCATCTGTGTTTTCTGATGACGGCCGCTGCAAGTCATCGCCGAGTGTGGTTGAAATCGCCAAACCATCGTAAGCCGACCAAGCATCATACATCGCGGTGTGCATCATCGCATAAGCGCGCGACGCGATTGTTGGCCCAGGCCCTGTTGCAACGACTGCAGCCTGCACCGCCGCATCCCAAATTACCGAGACAGTCCGCGTGGGATCATCTACCGATACTGTCTGGGCTTCCACATCCAAATCAAGTGAAAACAGCGCGACATCGAATGCAGATGCAAGTTGCGTCATACCATTCTGCACGCTGTTACCAATAGTAGCGGGCATCTCATTGCCGTTGACGAAGAAATCAGCTTTCAACTGCTCGATTGCATAGGCTGCCTTGCCAACTTCATTCGGGCCAGGCGCTTGACGTTCGACGGCCACGAGATGGGGATTTCGGGCAAACTCATTTGAATCATTGAGCATCACGGCATCAAAACCCTGCCGTCCACGCATTGACATATCGTGAGCATACGTTGAACCAACCGACTCCAAACGATCAGCTCCATCTCCCATTTCGAAGTAGACACCACCTCCAAAATTAGACTCGTTGACCAGAACCGTGTCGTGTCCGAAATGACCGTACATGATGGTTGTGCTCTGGACGTTGGTATTGTTAATTGCCATCGCATCGGCTCCGGCATTTCCTACCATGTAAAGGCGATCACCAATATCCACCCCCGAGAGAGAGATTGAATCATTGTTGGTGCCACCATAGATCGAAACATCGTCTTGGAACGTACCACCGGTAACGTAGAGTGAATCATCACCATGCCCCATCGAGACCACTAAGTCATCCGCCACGTTGAATCCGGTAGCTGAAATCGTGACTACATCGTCGCCTTGATTGGTAAAGACACGAACGTCTTGGAGGTTGTTAAGACTCCAGCCAGGATCGAAACCTCTGGCAAATTGAACCGCGGTCTGATCTTGGCCTTGGACAAGTTGATCCGTGGTCTGCGCATTGAGGTCAATTGAAAAAGCATTGCTTTCGTGATTGCCTATGACCGTGAGCGCTTGGTCGGCCAGATGCACGTAAACGATACCAGCTAACAGTGATCGGCTTTCCAATTGACCGTAGTCAAAGTTGCTAAAGCGGGCAGATCGATTGCGCATGATGTTCCTCGATGTACAAGAGGCTGGTGCTTTGGGTAGGCAAGTTAAAAGAGAGAACGACCATCTCCATGGGTGCTCTAGCAAGAAAGTCCCCGAAGCTACGGATTTTCTATGAAAAACCGTACTTTCAGACCTAAGTGATGGCGTGTGATGCGCTAGCAACACTGCTACCATTTTTCTGGTTGACCATGCATCTGCAATCAACAGAAGCCCACGGCAACCCCAAAAATGGTAGTTCTAACGCTGATAGATCGGCAAGTAGCCGTAGTCCATCTGGAGAATGATCAGATTGATGGCGGTCCCATAAACGTCATTCACGTTCTCTTCTTTCCAGTGACCATCGGCTCGCTGATCCTTCTTGATGCGATCGCAAATTTTATCTCGATACGGGTTCCACTGCTCTGGGCCTTGGCGATAAACGACTTGCGTGTAGTACAAATAGGCATAATGCCAGTGTCCGAACAATTCACTATTGGACAACCGATGCAGATTACGTCTGGAATAGTTCCACATTTTGGGCACGTACTTGCTCTCGTAGTCCCCCGCGTTGTATAGCGCGGCTAGAGCGGCGGCAGTGATCGCCGGACGTGATGCGCCTTTGGCCGAACTGCTATTATACGAGATGCCGCCGTCTTTGTTCTGGCATCCGTAGATGTACTTTTTGGCTTTCTCAATTGCCTCCTTGGGCACCACCAATCCGGCGTTGCGACAACCGCGTAATCCCTGAACTTGCGTGATCGTGGTAGACCCTTCATCAAAATCGTCTTCTTTTGCGCTAACGTAGCCCCAACCACCTTTCTTTGTCTGAGCACTAACGCTAAAGCTCACAGCATTTTGTAATACCTCAACTAGCTCTTGGCGGCGATCGATATCTTCTTCCTCACCCAGCACCTGTGACAAAAACAACATGGCAAATCCGTGGCCGTAAGTGTATCGGTTGTCACGTTTTGGGTCTCCGATCAGGCCATTACGACGCGCTTTGGACATCAGAAAATCTACGCAGTTGCGAATCTCCTTGGCGTAGGGGCCTTGGGTCGTTGTAGACCCCGAACAAATTAGCGCCATGCCCGCCAATGATGAAACAGCGGTCGAGTACATTGGGTGGCTCCAACCACCTGAACGTCCCTGCTGGCTGGCCAACCACAGCAAACCCTTGTCGATGGTCTCTTTCCATCGATCCCGTTCGGCGTCTACGGTACCAGCGCGAGATCGTCGATTTGCGTCGAATAGTGCCAACCCTGCCAGCGTTGTTAGCGCGGCAGTAGCCTTAAGAAATTTCCGCCGCGCGATAGATTCGGATGTAAACATGGAAAGTCGCTTCTCAGATTCCAATCGGTTGCCGCTGTTATTCTAACCTTTTCCGAAGAAAACGACTGCCTCATTCAAGGCCAGCATTCCATCAAAATTTGCAGTAGCCTCTTCGGTGGACAGTAGCACTTCGCCGCGGTCACTGACCTTCACGGGTTCGGCTTCCACGTTCGGTTCACCCAGCCTAACAACAACCGTCAATGTCTCCCCGACATTGGTGTAGATCAATCGAAATAGACCGATATTCGGATCCGCGTCAACAACCATTCGGTCCCCGCACAACAAACCGCTTTTCCGAAAACGCTTGCGAATTGCGATCAATGATTGATACCAGTTCCACATTTCCATGTCGCCATCTTCGCGCTGTCCTATCTTAGACCGCGTGAAAGCTGCTGGATCCAACGGCGAGACTCCTACCATCTTTCGCATTTCAGGAAACTCAGACGCCCTGCCCTTCTCGACCGAATCGCAAACGCGCGGATCACTAAATTCAACGAAAAACAAGAACGGATTCTCGCAAGCGAACTCTTCGCCCATAAATAGCATCGGGATCGCAGGATAAAGCAAATACAGGGCCGCGGCAGCAGCCTGAAACTCGGTCGAAGCCAACTGTTTTAGTCGACGCCCTTGAGGATGGTTGCCAACAGTATCATGATTTTGTAGCCCCACCACAAAAGAATGAAGATCGGCACGTTCACCAGCATCATGCCGCTCATAGGGATAATTCTGGTAGAGAAATCCTTGATGCAAAGCCCGCGCCGCATCGATAGCACCGTCGTGCTGACGATGGCATAGATCAAGCCCCGGTTGGGCGATCCCTAATAGCGAGTGCATCAAACAATCGCTCCACACGGCATCAAATCCCGTTCCATGCGGCGACGTAGTTTTAACCAGGGACGAGTTTTGAACATTCGTCTCTCCGATCAAATGCAAATGACGCCCTGTTGAATCGCGCAAGCGATCAAATTGATGTCCAACGTCAATCGAAAGCGGCGTTGGGCTGTCGTCAAACATAAAATGGACCGCATCTAACCGCAAGCCATCAAAGTGATAATCTTCAATCCACATCGCAACGTTCTGCAAAATCATATTGCGCACATGATGGTTGTCGACATCATCGAAGTTCCACGCCGATCCCCATGGTGTGTGATGTTTCTTCGTGAAGTAGGGCCCGAACTCGGACAAGTAATTGCCCTCAGGGCCAAGATGGTTGTAGACCACATCGAGAATCGCGGTCAATCCGTGTTGGTGGCAGGCATCGACGAACTGCTTGAGCTCTCCAGGCGTACCGTAGGCATTTTCAGCGGCGAATAACCCAACTCCATCGTAACCCCAGTTCCAACGACCAGGTGTTTGTGCGATCGGAAGGATTTCAACTGCCGTAACGCCCAACTCCACCATTTCTGGCAATCGTTCGATGGCGCTCAACCAAGTTCCGGCTTGGGTAAAGGTACCGATGTGCAGTTCGTAGATGACTAGATCATCTTTGGCCATGCCCTGCCAATCTTGGTCCTTCCACGCATACAAGTCGTGATCCACCACGCTGCACCAGCCGTGAACATCATCGACATAACATCGAGCTGCAGGATCGGGCCGGTGGCTTTCCCCGTTTATACAGAAACAATATTGGTCGCCATGATTGATCAAAATTTCATCATCGACGGTAACCCGAAAATACCCATCAGCCGATTTTTCCATCGGGAACTCGGCCATGTCATTGCCTCGCCTGAGCAAGAGGGTCAAGTCTTTGGGCTTAGGAGCCCAGACATTAAACTGCCAAGTGCCGGGCGCTATCTTTCTGGGACCGAAGAAACCCTTTTCGGCATCTGGATGACTTGCAACAGTTCGATTCGATTTCATGTTGTGCTTTGCTCGGTGCCGATTAATAAATCGAGGGAGGAAGTTTCAAAAACGCATCAACGCGGCGTTGCCAAAATGCTTCATTGATTTTCAAAACGCGCGTCGCATCGCCCCGAAAATGTAGCCAAAACGTTATATATTGAAGTTTCTGGCTACCGTTGCCGCATAGCAGCTAAATTTTCTGGTTGGAATACGACCTGCTGTGTGGTCTGTTGGTCCTTGCCAATCTCCGAACACGATTGATCCTTTCCTCACCTGCTCAGGCCAGAAAATACATGAATCAACCTAACCATGCAAACAACTCTGACAATCCCAATCAGGAGCAGCAGCCAATTGATCTGGCAATGCGGTTTCGCAAGGCTCTCGTGATGGCAGCTGTGATGCTGGCCCTCGGATGGGCAATCGGTGTTGTCTAAACAACCGATGCGTGAGTTCACAAAACTCTAGTGGTCCTTCAAACGTGAAATGAAAAGTTAGATGGTTGCCATGCTTTACGCTCGCGTGAGCATACGTACCAACCGTAAACGTGGCACCGGTCAATTCAGGTCCAACGGACCACTAGCCCTTAAACTGCGACGCAACTACGGAAATGTTCTGGCCGCCAAACCCAAAGCTGTTGGTCAACGCGATGTTGCACTCGGCCTCACGCGCAACGTTGGGAATATAATCCAGATCACATAGCGGATCAGGGTTCTGGTAATTGATCGTCGGCGGCAGAACATTATCTCGCATAGCCATGAGGCAAACGATCAACTCGGTTGCTCCAGCGGCGGCAATCAAGTGCCCCATCATACTCTTGGTGCTCGACACGGGAACTTTGTGCTCGCCAAAGACTTCCCGGCACGCCTTGCTTTCGACTTTGTCATTGACCGTCGTACTGGTTCCATGAGCGTTCACATAGTCGATTTGCTCCGGCTTTAGGCCCGCGTCAGAGAGCGCCATATTCATGCATCCGATCGCACCACGGCCCTCGGGGTGAATGTCGGTGACTCGATAGGCATCGGCAGTGGAACCATAGCCGATCACTTCGCCAATGATCTCTGCGCCCCGCGCTTTGGCACGTTCCAATTCTTCCAGCACCACCATCGCCGAGCCTTCTCCCAACACAAACCCGTCTCGCAAGCGATCGAACGGACGTGAAGCACCCTCGGGATCATCGTTATTGGTCGAGAGGGCAGTCAGCAGGTTGAATCCCGTGACGCCGAACGGGTGAATCATACTGTGAGTACCGCCTGAAAGCATGATGTCGGCTTCGCCACGGCGAATGATCTCGGTCGCTTCGCCCACAGCTTGGCTACTGGCGGCACACGCGGTCAGGCAATTTGCATTGGGCCCTTGCGCGTTGAACATCGCCGCAATGTGTCCCGGTGG
>CAYTPS010000005.1:0-12851 GCA_964439245.1 uncultured Pirellulaceae bacterium
GAAACGTACGTTCCGCCGCCTGTGGATCACACGAATTAGCGCAGCATGCCGTCAGCGTGGCATGAACTACAGCACGTTTATCAACGGACTGAAGAAAGCAAACGTTGAACTCGATCGTAAGTCACTTTCGGAAATCGCGATTTGTGATCCAAAGGGCTTTGACTCGATTGTGGAAACCGCCAAGAAAAGCCTCTCAGCGTAGCACACCGTCGAAGCAACCGGTTTTTATCAATCGGTTAAAACTTGATATACTTCCGGGAAAGACGAACCAGCACTGGGTTGTCTTTCCCGTTTTTCATTCAGATTCCATTTTTTTAGTCGCGCCGGCATCATGTCCCTTCCTGATTTCCAGCAGTCGCTCTCCGAACTGACCGAGCAAGCTCAATCCGCATTCGCTGCCGCATCTGACGGTGCCGAACTGGATGAGGCACGCGTCGAATTCTTGGGCGCGAAAAATGGTCGCCTGAAATCAGTTCAAAAAATGCTGGGCAAGATCGACAAAGCCGACAAACCGGTCGCCGGCAAATCGCTCAATGAAACAAAGCAAGCGATTCAATCGGCTTTTGACGACGCCAAGAAACGGCTGATCGGAGACGACGACGCCGTCGTACGCGATCCAAAATTCGATGCCACGCTTCCCGGTACTCGTTATCGCATGGGGAAACTGCATCCCATCACGCAAACCATCAACGAACTGAAAGACATCATGGGTCGGTTGGGTTTCACACCCGCCGAAGGACCAGAGGTGGAAGACGATTACCACAACTTCCAAGCCCTAAATATTCCGATGTCGCATCCGGCACGTGACCCGTTGGATAACTTTTATCTGGCGGTGGCTGGGAATCAGGCGGCCGCGTTTGCCGGTGAAGAGGACAACCCAATCCTCATGCGCAGCCAAACCAGCACCGTGCAAATTCGCGAAATGGAAAACAAGCAACCACCGATTCGCATGGTGTCGCTCGGACGCGTCTATCGTCCCGACACCGCAGATTGGTCGCACTATCCGATGTTCCATCAAATCGAAGGTTTGATGATCGACAAAAACGTCACGCTGGACGATTTGAAGACCGTCCTGAAACTATTCGCCAGTAACTACTTGGGTGACGAAGTGCCGATTCGTATTCGACCTTCGTTTTTCCCGTTCACCGAACCCAGCGTCGAGGCGGATTACTATTGGGATGGGAAATGGGTCGAGTTTGGCGGTGCGGGAATCGTCGATCCAAACGTGCTCAAGTCAGTCGGCTACGACCCAGACGAGGTCACCGGGTTCGCATTTGGCTTGGGCATCGAGCGTCTGTGCATGATTCGTCATCAGATCACCGATATCCGTTATCTGTTTACCAACGACGTCAGGTTCCTCCGTCAGTTTTAGACGTTGAGAATTGTTTTGGGCGTCCGAATTCTGGCGAATTGGGCTACCAATGAGAACAAAGCTTCACCGAACATTTTGAAATTTGAGATTTTGCGATGATTGTTTCATGGAACTGGCTGGCCGAATACGTTGATTTGGGCATGAGCCACGACGATTTGGTCGATCGACTTACCATGTCCGGACTCAACCACGAAGGCACCGAAGAAGTCGACGGCGACCACGCCATTGATCTTGAGGTGACCAGCAATCGTCCCGACTGCCTTGGACACATCGGCGTGGCACGCGAGATTGGCGTGCTGTACGACACGCCGCTAAAAATGAACGATCCACAACCGGCAACCGGTTCGGTCTCCGTTGACGATTTGTGCAGCGTTGAAATTAAATCGGACAAATGCTTCCGTTATACGGCGCGCGTGATTCAGGGCGTCAAAATTGGTCCATCCCCCGATTGGCTTCAAGCACGTTTGCGAACGATCGGCGTTGAGCCCGTCAACAATGTCGTTGACGCCACCAATTATGTGATGTTCGAAATTGGTCAACCTCTGCATGCGTTTGATTTTGCCAAAGTTGAGGGCAACAAGATTGTCGTCCGAGAGGCAAATAAAGACGAGCAGTTTGTCGCGATCGATCACAAGACTTACGCGCTTGATCCGGCAATGTGCATGATCGCCGATGCTAAAAATGCGGTTGCGATCGGTGGCGTCATGGGCGGCGCGGAATCAGAGATTTCTGACGCCACTACAGACGTTTTGATTGAGGCCGCTTGGTTCGATCAATTGTCGGTCCGCAAAACAGCGCGGCGGCTGAATTTGCAATCGCCGTCTTCCTTCCGGTTCGAACGTAATATCGATTCCCAAATGCTGGATTGGGCCAGTCGCCGGTGTTGCGAAATCATTTTGGAAACTGCCGGCGGAACCTTGGCCAGTGGGTTGATTGATGTTGGGCAAAGCCCGGAAACTCCACCGAAAGTCACACTGCGGTACGCTCAATTAGAGAGAATTCTTGGCATTGAGATTCCGCCGGAAACAGCGCGAAAGATTCTCGCCGAGCTGGGGCTAGGGTTTGAGTCATCGGACAACGAATCGTTAACCGTATCTGCCCCCAGCTGGAGAAAAGATCTGACGCGCGAGGTTGATTTGATCGAGGAAGTTGGACGGATCTACGGTTTCGACAAAGTCTCTGACACCGCGCCGGTACCGATGGCGGCTTCTTATCGTCCCAAAGCCGACCGGTCTTTGGATCGCGTTCGCGCTGTTTTGTTGGGCGCCGGATTCGACGAAGCAATGACGCCAAGCCTCGTTCCTGAAGTTTGGTCTGAAGCGTTTAGCCCGTGGACAGAGCACCCGCCACTCAAGAGCAGTCAGCCAATGTTGGGTGTGTTGGAGAAAGCCTCGCAAAACATTGGTTCGGTGGATCTACTGCGGCGGTCATTGGTGCCCAGCCTGTTAGAAGCCCGGCGAATCAATGAATTCCGCTCCAATACTGATATCGAACTTTTTGAAACGGCCAAGGTTTACTTGCCGGTTGAAGGCCAGCCGATTCCCGATCAACCGGCGAAAGTCAGTTTCGTTTCCGGTAAAGGATACGCTCACGTAAAAGGTGTCGTCGAGGCAATCGTGGACGCTATGTCTTCGGACGCCAAGCTTTCCATCAGCAACGCCGATCACGATTTGTTGGATCCTGATCAGTCGGGACAGTTGACACTCGGCGAGAAAACATTGGGCTACATCGGCAAGGCGTCCAAATCTGCGAAGAAGCTATTTCGCCTACGATCCGACGCGACGTTTGCCGAGCTTGACTTGGGTGTGCTGGAAAACGCGATGGTGGCAATCGTGCTACACGCAAATCAAAGTTCCTTCCCTCCCGTTTCACGCGACTTCAACTTCGTGCTTGAAAACGAAGTGAAGTGGGACGCCGTCGAGGCAACAGTACGGAAGAACGGCGGAGAATTGCTGGAGGACGTTGCGTATCGTGAGACGTTCCGTGATGAGGCGAAAGACGGCAAGACGAAGAAGCGATTGCTGATGACTGTTACGTTGCGTTCGGCTGATTCGACGCTAACCGGCGAACAAGCCGATGCGGTCTGCAAAGCGATCATCGACGGGTGCGCGAAAGATCACGGTGCCGTGTTGCTGGGGTAGTAGATTCAATTTTTAATCGAATTTGAATTTCAGTTGTTCGATTGGAAATCGAACGTGCGCCTTCGAACGATCAAGCAACCGGCCGTAATGAGCAACGCAAAAGCTGAACTGGGCTCGGGCACCGATTGAGTGACTGGCAGGCCTAGATTTCCGCGGATTTCGCCCATGCCAAAGACCGACGTGTGCACGTTCAGGTAGGCTTGACCGCTGACGAGCACGTCAGTGATGTCCTCGGGGCCGAGCGGGTCGAAACCAACCTGTTCGAGCGTCTGCAACTCGAACGAGTCTGAGACGCTACCGAATGTTGTCGCCAATTCGGCCGGAACCTCCGGCGGCCCAAAAATTTCTACGATGTGCTGTGGGTTACTTTCTTCCGAAGAGGCCGGGCCGTGAATGTGCAGTTTCGTGAGGTTGCCGACAAGGCCGGACCAGGCAAAATCGAAGAACAGAATGTTGGTGTTTGGGTCGAGCGTGACCGTACCGATGCCGCTGCCAGGGCTGTTGGTTGAACCATCGGGTTCTGCTGCATTATTCCGAACCGACTGTTCGTCGATGTCAAAGTTCCAAACGTACAGTTCCTGTCCATGGGCAGCATGTCCAACCCCAAAAAACGCGAAGAAGAAAGTAAGCAAGAAAAGATTTCGCATGATTGTTGATGTCCAAAGGTGATTCAAGTTGATGTTCAGTGTTGTTTTGTTTGGGAGGCGTGTTGTTGCTTGCAACTGCTCAGCCAGCTGACAGGACTTCGATAAACGGAGGAATGTCGGAAAAGTTAACTGCTGCGTCTTGGTTGAGATCTGCTTGCTCGAGAAAACTGCCGGAGATCAGTACTTCGACAAACGCACCTATATCAGTGAAATCCACTTCACCGTCTAGGTTGGCATCGCCCAGAACAATTTCGGGTTCGTTTGTTGAGGTGACCACATTTGTGGCATCCACCAAATAGAGCCCCCAACGCGTGTCGGCAAGTAAAACTTGATCGTGTCCAATGGGAAAGACACTCGTGTTGCCGACAAGACCCTCCAGCGGGCTGGCCTGAGAAGTTCCAAAAGCCCCGATTCGAAAGATCGTGTCAGACTGCTCAAGCAGTTCCAGATCGATTACTTGCACACCAGCCTGATGCCAAGCGACATAGGCGACGGAATTCAAGACGACGACTTCCCCCGCGCTGTAGGCGTTGACGTCTAAGTCAGAGGCATCGATGGATTCAAGTTGAATCGCTGCCGTAGGATCAGAAATATCCCATCCGGCGAGTGTTCCACCGATGTCGCGGTGCGATACGATCAGCTGCGAATGATCGGAGTTTGCAGCGACTGATGCCGTGTTGGCCCCGGTTGCGATTTGGCCAATTAGCGTAGTGTTACCTGAACTGAGATTCGTGATGTCGTAAATGTATGCCGCGCCCTCGCCGTTAACGCCGCCAAGTCCAGCAACATAGAGTCGATCATCTTTAGCCGATAAATCGTATACTCCTATTGAATCATTGGTTTGGATGCGCGAGACAATCGCTGGTGCCAATGGGTTGGAAATATCAAAAACTGCGATCTCCGACGAGTTTTCGGAGACTTGAAAAAGTAGGTTTTGAAAAACAAGTGCGTTAGTGACAGAGTCAAACCCGTTGTCCTCTGAAGAAATTTGGCTCAATAGAACTGGGTTGCTTGGTATGGTCAGATCGACCAAGTAGGTTCCGCCCAAGTCGGACGAAAAGTAACCCACGCCTTCGACAACCAGAACGTCAACAAAGGCATTTCCCGAGTCAGCCCCGAACACGGCTGCCGTTGTCAACGCAGTCGGATCGCTGAGGTCGATGATGGCGACGCCTGACGCTAACGAACCCAGATAGGCGTAATCTTCGGCTCCACATACTGCGGTGTAGGTTTCAGTTTCGTCGAAGCCGAAGGGGGCATGGTAGCCCACAAACTGTAGCGGAAGAAATCCATCGGCGGTATGACCGTAGGCTTGCTTGCCCAACAGAAATACCGACGCGACCATTATCACTACTGCGAACGAAATCGCACACAGGTTGGAGATACGGCACGGCACGCTGGGGGTGTCCGAGCAGGGGCTATGGATAATTTCCAAGTGATTTTTTTTCGCCAACAAACTGTGTTCCTCGCTAAGGGGGCTATTGGTCCTTCAAACTTGAAATGAAAAGTTAGATGGGTGCCATGCTTCACGCTTGCGTGAGCATGCTTACGCAAGCGTAAACATGGCACCCGTCAATTCAAGCTCCAACCGACCCACTAGAGGGCCATGAGAATTGCAATGAACTCCGGGATATCGGCAAAGTCTACATCGCCGTCCCGATCGCAATCCGCTTCATCGAGAAAACCGCCAGATGAGAGGATGCTGATAAACGAACTTATGTCGGCAAAATCCACGACACTATCTTGATTGACGTCACCCAGGAGGATGGGGATAAACTGCGTGGCCATAGCGGGGATGGATACATTTCGTTGCGAGGCAACCACTCCAAAATAAGTCACGCCAATCATGTGAGGGTAGGCGGACGTTCCGTCGTCATTGAGGGTTACGAAATAAGCATAGGTGCCGCCGGGGTATTCCGGTGTAACGCCGAACCGGCCATTGTGATCGTCCAAGTCTCCGTTGACGGGGTCATAGAAGAAGTCTTCTTGATATCCGCCCAGACTGACCTCTTGTAACGTTGGTCCATGAAGCGCCTGTGGAAGCACAGTGCCATCGGCCAATGTCGATCGATCAGAAATGTTCCTCAAACTATAGCTGGATTGAATCTGGACAATACTGCTGCCGCTATCAGTAGGGTCAGCGAACGCGTAGGGGCCGTAGATTGGAAAACCATCAAACGCGTATCCGATTATCGGCGAGTGCCCTGATCCGTCGTCGCCCAATTGTGTTCGCAATGCAACTGGATTTTGGTGGTGGTGATAACGTCCGGCAACCAGAGGCCCATTGGGGCCACTCGAAATGCCAATTGCCACAGGGTGTCCTAGAGCATCGTCGAATCCCAAGGCCTCAAAAACAGTTGCGTCCTGGTTCCAAATGCCCTGATTGTTGTAAGACTGCGCGTCTGAGAATCCAAAGATGACGACACCGTTGAGCAATACTCCGATCGGCCCGCCCAGTGCAAGTTCGTTGCTCCCGCTAGTGTCTTCTACTGGATTGCGAGGAATCCGATAGATCGTGTCGAGATCTGACGGATAGGCACGGTTGCGGAATGGCCCGACGTTGTAAGTGGGTACTCCTGACGCTTCGACGAAAACGTTGGTGTTGGTGTAGTGGACAGATTCCACGTCAGCCAGAATTACACTAACAAGTGCATCGATCTCCGCGTCGACGCTGGTTCCGGTGGCTCCGGCACTATTGATAGACCAACTTGTGACTGAAGGGTCCGTGATTTGTCCGTAAGCGGAGTTGGAACCTACCAGCAAAAGCATGGCTACAGTTGTGATTGATCTAAAAATCATTGGCATGATTTTCTACCGTGGGGATTGATGGCTGTAACTTGATGTAAGACATACGCAAAGCTTCGTTCTACAAGTATACAACGCGATATTGTCGCCAATTCGACCAGAAAAAAATGATTTTCCCAAGGAAATGCAAACTTGGAGCCCTGCCCCGCCGCAACTCTTGGTGCCGTTGTCTCTACGTTGATCAGCCGCCAGCAATTCAGCCCGATATCAGCTTGGGCGAATACAGTTGTGCCGGTTAGTTGGAATCACAGGGGAAGTTGTTTCTGACGTGCCGCGAAATGAGAGCCTGTGTTGACAGTGTTTTTGAGGGTGGCCGTTCGCTAGTTGCTCCAGTTGGTCAATCTCGCCGACAGATAACTTGGCGTGGCGTGCGCTCAGACTAGTGAGTTGAGGAACTCAGTCATCTCTCCGGCGGCGTGCAATTCCCCTTGGGTTTTCGCATGAGCGATTCCTTCCTCCAGAGTTTTTTGTGCCTCGTCGATGCGAGAGAGTCCGGCTAACTCTTGTCCAGCCATAAAGAATGCGGGGACGTAAGGCGGATCGTCCTGCATCAATTCGGAAAAAATTGCCAGGCTCTCTGCGCTGGATCCTTCGCTCTTGAACTCCATCGCCAACGCGTAACGAAGGAATGTATCCTGAGGGTCCTCGGCTAGCATCTGCTGAATTTGTTCTTTGCGCGACATGAGTGTTCCTTGGTAAGTTTTTCTTTATGTTACAGATTCGATTTTCGATCGAATTCATGCTGGTAGTGGTTCGGCTGAAAATCGAACCCTCGTTTACTCATCGGCAAACAATGATCCAGCCGATGGTTTTGAGCGTCCCGGTCCTGCGCCGCTGATCGATCGCGGCAACAATTGCAGCTTCATCTTCATTGTTCCATGACTCGACCTGATCCAACAGCGTCCGAGTCACCGGGTATATTTTTTGCACGGTAAATCCGGCTTCCTCTAGCAATCCGATCAGCTCGCGTTTGCGAAAACTGTGGATGAACATGTTTCGAATGCCACGATAGTTCGAAAACCGATCGCCAAATTCGTCCTTTTGGGTCGCCACGTTGAACATGTGTTTTGCCAGCCATTGTACTCCACCGCGGTCGCGCAGTTGGCTCCAAACATTGTGAGCGTGAAGAATGAATGTGCCGCGTGGCCGGACGATCCTGCGGGCATGATCGAGGAACTGTCGTCGGAAACGGTGATGGCGAATCATGCCAAGGGTGCTGAACAGGCAAACGGCATGGTCTACGGCATCTTCTTGGAGGCACTGCAACTGAACGAGATTTGCTTGGACGGAAGTAAGCTGATTGCGAGATACTGTGGACGCTGACCGGATTGTTTCCTCAGAACGGACTGAATCGCGGTGTTGGCGAAATTTTTTTTCCATCTCCCGCAGCATGGGCATCGAGAGGTCGACGCCGATACATTGGTAACCACGTTCAATCAACGGAATCAACGTGCGGCCGTTCCCACAACCAAACTCAATGACTGTCGGGCGTTGTACATCTGGTTGCACCTTCGGAAGCCAACGGCAGACGATCTGCCAGTCGAGTTGGGTTAATGGATCGTGCTTGAGAAATTCTTCGTATTCCGACGCGATCGGGCCCGCTCTCACGTAATCCCACGTCCCCGGGCTGACGCCGTCGGGGATCTGCCATGCGGATCGCGATGGTGAGTTAAAGTCTTCCAATTTATCTGTTTTCGCTGGGAAAAACGCACTTTTGGGGTCATCAACTGACACCAACATGGCCACTAGCCACTTGTGATAATGGCCGTTTCTGGTATCGTCTGCGTTCTGAATTGAGCGGCCAGAGCCTGCTCATTTGATCACCATTTTTTTAATTATTGTATGGGAGAAGCATTGTGGCAATTCGTGTTGCAATCAACGGTTTTGGACGCATCGGACGTTTGACCTTTCGTAACTTGATGGCTCGTTCGAGTGAATTCGAAGTCGTGGGAATCAATGATCTCACTAACAACAAGACTCTGGAAACACTGCTTAAGTTTGACAGTATCCACGGTCGTTTTCCCGGTACCGTCGATTCTGATGACAAGCACTTGATCGTAAACGGCGTCAAGATTCCTGTCTTTGAAGAGCGTAATCCAGCAGCGTTGCCGTGGGGCGATCTGAATGTGGATGTTGTTGTCGAAAGCACCGGCGTTTTCACCAACCGCGCCAAAGACGGAAAACCGGGCTACGATTCGCATCTTGAAGCAGGTGCCAAGAAGGTCGTCATCAGCGCACCAGCGAAAGACGCTCCCGATCTAACTTGCGTGTTGGGCGTCAACGACGATCAATTGACTGCTGACATGAAGTGCATTTCCAACGCCAGTTGTACAACCAACTGCTTGGCCCCAGTCGCAAAAGTTCTCAATGACACATTCGGTATCGAATCTGGTTTGATGACGACTGTTCACGGTTACACCAACGACCAAAACGTTTTGGATGCTCCTCACAAGGACATCTACCGCTCACGTGCAGCAGCGTTGAACATCATCCCGACTTCAACCGGCGCCGCTGAAGCAGTTGCCTTGGTCATTCCTGCTCTTAAGGGCAAGTTGACCGGTATGGCGATGCGAGTTCCGGTTCCAACTGGATCTGTTGTTGATCTGACAGTGAAGCTTGAAAAATCAGCAACGGCCGAAGAAGTCAACGCTGCTGTAAAGAAGGCCTCTGAAGGCCCGATGAAGGGTGTTCTTTGCTACAGCGAAGATCCACTTGTCTCCACTGATATCATTGACGATCCGCACAGTTCGGTTTTCGCCGCTCCTCAGACACGCGTCATGGGCGAGATGGTCAAAATCATCAGCTGGTATGACAACGAGTGGGGTTATAGCTCGCGTACCGCAGACCTGATCGCCAAGATCGGCGGCTAGTTGCGATGTTGGTACGCCGTTAGCGGCTGACCTCAAAGCGAAAATATTAAGAAGACGTGGCTTGAAACAGCGAGCCGCGTCTTTTTTTTGCGCCGTCCCTGGCGCAAATTGCGTGGAATCCCCGGAATTTCTGGCATTGAGCTCAAAAAACCAAATTGGTCCGTGACGCTACCCGAAAATCTGCCACCCACGAGGTGAGAAGGTGGGAGAACACCAGTCGGCAAAAGAGGTTGTCTATCACGCAAGTTCTGCTGAGTTGTTCCCCTGATTTGGCGGCTACCAGAATTTGGTGGCCGCCAAGGCATCTTCAACGGTCTTGTCGAGCGATTTGGGTCATTTCTTTTTCAGCAATTTCGTCAACAATCGATCTAGCTGGTTGGAAAAACTTTGAACATCCTTTTGATTGAACGGTTTGGGGCCGGCCGTTTCCATCCCTGCCGCCCGCAATTGCTCCATGAGGTTGCGTGACGCCAACCGCGAGTGAATACTGGCGTCATCGTAAAGTTCCCCGCGCGTTCCGATCGCGATACCGTCTTTCTCCACAACGCGCGCCGCCAGCGGAATGTCGCCTGTTACAACCACGTCGCCCGCACTCATCATTTCAACGATACGATTGTCGGCGATGTCTGCGCCGTCATGGACAGTAATTCGACTGATGAATTCCGATTTTGGAATCCCAATGGACTGGTTAGCCACCAAAGTCGTTTGGATTTTCAGTCGATTGGCCGTTCGAAACAGTACTTCTTTGATCGCGACGGGGCAAGCGTCAGCATCGACCCAGATTTTTAAGGTGCTCATGTTTGAAGGCCGTGATGAAGTCACTAATTGAATGCCGTTGCCGGAAGTTCCTCGGCAATTTGCGCGATCGCGGGGGCGGCGGAAGCGTCTTTGCATTTAAAGGTAGGTTGAGCGTATCTCAGTAATTCTTTTTGCCCAGAGATTTTATAACGGTCACCCTTCTGTAGCACGGGACGGCGTTCATTCATTTCGCCAAACTGTCGACTTCCGGCGGCTTGGCATGGAAACCAGTGACCCTCGCCTTTTTCGTCCGACAAATAGAATTCAGGGTATGTGTGCCCTGGAATCCAAACGGCCCGCGCAGGGATATCTCTCGCGCGACAGATCGCAATGAACAAAGAGGACAGTTCTTCACAATCACCATGCCCGGAATCTAAGGCATCCAAACAGCTGTGGATCTGTTTATCAAATTTGTATTCGACATTTTCTCTAACCCAGTCATAGATCGCTTCGACTTGATTCCACGCAGGTTGGTCCGCATGATCTTCGCCCAAGGTCTTGGCAATTTTCACGATCCTATCGTGCTTGCATTCAATGAATGGGCTTGGGCCAAGGTAGTACTTTAGTCTCCCGCGCGGGTTGGAATCAAACACGAAGCGCCCGGGATTTTCGGGTAGTTGAATAGGCTGTTTGGTGATCTTGTAAGTGAGGGCTGTGGTACTATCTTGGCCCGGCTCAAGCGACGCGATCTTGAACACCATCTGCCTTGCCAGCGGCTTAAGCTCTTTGAGCTTTACCCCTTTAACTGCGTTCCCAAGCTCTTCTTGAATCAACTCAACGGTTTGCTCAGGGCATTCAATCGGCACTGGAGCCGTGGCGACAATTCCGTGGGTATGTCCGGGGTTGGTGATCGACAGACCAAAACGCCAGTATGAGGCACTGTCGTCCTGAATTTTCTGACCTTGAGCTACTTCTGTTGTCTCGTTTTGGGCAAAAAGGCATCCTGCCGCGATGAAGACGGTGAAGGAGATAGATATACCAAACATGAAACGAAACATTAGTTACCCCCTAAAGGGCGCGGCTCACGCACAAAATTCATGGCCTTGGGGCTGACTGTTCCAGATATGCCTTTGCAGATACCAGTTGCAGGGACAAATTTTCGACGCCCCTTCTCCCCGGGGACTTTAATGCTGTCCCCCTTCTGCAGAATCAACTTGGGCTCGACTGTTTTTCCAAAAGCCGGCAGACCGACTAGGTCACAGGGAAACCAGTGATGGTTGCCGGCACCATCGTCAAGCATGAATTCGGCATACGAACCGGTGTCGTAATAGACGGTTCGCGCTGGGATTCTCACACTGCGGCACATGGCAATAAATAGACTCACAACGTCATCGCTGAAACCTTCACCTTTGACGAACGCTGCTTGAGCCCCAAGGTATCGTGCGTTGGCGACTTCCGGAAGTTGTTCGATGTTGTCGCGGACCCAGTCGTAAATGGCTTGCGCTTTGCCCCAGTCACTGTCTGCCGAGGATGCCAACTCTTCAGCCTGCTTACGTAGCTTCTTGTTACGGAAGTTAATCCCCTCACTAGTCATGAGGAAGCCTTTCACCGCTTTGTCCTTATGATCTGGCAGCCGAAAAATGGACGTGTCCGAGGGTTGGTTGATGACTTTCGTCGTAACTTTGTACGTCATCAGGGCAACCACTGTTTGTTTGGATTCGATTGATCTGCCGTGAAGCACCAAACGTTGGAGGCCTTGAAGTTGCTCTACTTCTTGGACTTCGAAATTTCCCGGAACTTCGTCCTTGAAAATACCCACCTCTTGTTCCGGCCACTCTTGAGGCACCGGGATGTGGGCCAACACGTCCTTAATCGGTTGCCTGCCGGTTTTGATCACGACCCCAACACGGAATCCCCGTGACTGCGGACGGCCAAAGGTCGGCACGTATGCCTCGCCATCTGCGGATCGATCAGCGTGCGCGCCAGGCGGCGATACCACAGTTGACTCGGCGGGCGATGCAGCCGATTTGGTTTTATCGGCGCTGTTGGCGGTGATTGGAGCTTTTGTGTTTGAGCCTTCAGACGCGTCGTTTGACGATTTGACTGCTTTCTTGAGTTCAGTGCGCTTTACTGTTTTGTTTTTTTCTTTCTTTGTCGTTTTTCTGGCTGTCCGAGGCAGACTGCCACTCCCCTTTCGAATCCAGAATTCCTCCGCTTTCAGCATCGTAGGGAGAATGACTGAGAATAGGAGAATCAAAGTCGCGACAAAACCAAGAGC
>CAYTPS010000005.1:12861-19519 GCA_964439245.1 uncultured Pirellulaceae bacterium
ACCAAGCGCCGGCCCGATTTTTAAGAACGTATTCATAACTCGTTTCCAGTGGCGGATGACAAACAGGAGAATCACGACCGCGCGAAAGACGTCTTGGAGATCAGTCAATGCGCCCCAAGAAAACGCCGACGAACAGCTTATCGACTCGTGTCGACGTGATTCGCAATAAGTAAATGGCCGCGCCGTTTATTCCGGTCTATCAACCATTTTACTCAAGAAATTCCGCTGCGTTATGGTGCATTTGACCACGGGTGACAACTGAAGTGAAACCGGAATCCGATGCCGCTCGCATGAGATCAACGTGAACGTGCTGGGCGTAACCGATGACGGGTGCTGGCGCGTTTTGGATCGCGGTTAACTGGTCGACTAATGTCAGGACAGCCTCGACGCCTAACCCGGGAGTCTGAAGGTCGACCAGGACGCGCGAGGCAGCCTTGGATTCAGCAAGTTCGAGCAGTTTTGCGACCGAGGGAACGATCTTTAGGTCTTTTTGGCTTCGACGTGCCACAGCCTGGACGTTGGAAGCCATCATTAGGTCTTTGGTCAAATAGTAGATCATGGTTGGTTACTGTTAACGGAATCGATCCAACAAACGGGAGGCAGTTGATTGTTTAGTAACCTTGGGGACAAGCACTGGGTAGGGTTGAGCGTCACAGACGATCTTTTCCTTAACCAATGACGGAAGTGAGTAGGGCACCACGGTGTTGGGGCGTCCGGGCAGATTGTGAATCTTGCCCTTGTATTTGAGAATGAGTTCTACGACCTCTGGATTCTGCGTCTTATTTCCTTCGCTGTCTTCTCGAACGATCCAGTCAAAACTACCAAGGCAAACAAAGCTCTCGCTGCGATCGTGGAACTCATATGCTTCCACACCAAGCTTGCGGAACTCTTCGGTCAGCTTGTGGGCTTTCATGCTGGCTTCGGCCAGTTTACTGGATTGGACTTTCTTTCCACTGCGACGAAGCCATTTCATTTCACGTTCTTTTTGCTCAATTTCGCCGAGGTTAAATGTAGACTCGCCTTGGAACGAGGCGACACGCACGGTGTAGACTCCCGGATTGTCCAGCAAGCTATGCTTGATCTCTCTACTTTTGTTGAGTTTGACTACGAAGTCGTCCAGTTTTTGTGATTCAAAATACTCGTCAGGCAAAAGCGGGTTTGGCAGAAGAAATGCTGCGCGAAATGCGCCTTTTTCCGTCGCAGTGCCTGAGGGAAGATTTTCGCTATTGCTTCGCCACTGGCGAATTCTTTCAGCCGATAGATCCGATTCGGCCGCTCCGGTAAGCGATGCATCCATAGATTCAGCAGTCAGAGTTTTAATCTTGCTGAGAGTCTTTTGAGCCTGCGCGTCGTCGATTGTTGGAAAGTCACCGACCATCACGGCCACTTCTTCGTAACTGGCAGTTGTGGCAGGTTCCATCTTGGCCTGAACGATGTGATGGGCCGTCGCCGAGTTCTCGTCGATTGTCCACGTAGGAATCGCATTGGATTGCAGCTTTTGCGTGTGGTCAAATTCGTGGCGGAAAACATAGGCTTTTAATCCATGTTTGCTACGCAGTTCCTCGGCCAAGTTTTCTGCTTTGCGTGTACCGGCGTCGCCAGAAAAAGAAGCACACATTACCAGCCAAGGCCCAGAACGCTCGTTGAGCATCAGCCCATCGGTGTTGCGCTCAGCGCGGAACGGTAGGTTTAACTGCGCATCAGCCGTTGAAACGCACAATACTGCTGTCAGCACGACAGCAACGAAGGCACAGTTCGCTCGCAGTGAAATATTCATTTTGGCTCCGGTAATCGTTGGTGTTGCCATGGTTCGAATGGGTTTTCGGGCTGACGTTAGCAATTTAGATTCAGCCGAACCAGAGAGATCTGGATAATTTTGTGGATATCGCTCAAGTTTTAGGTTCCCCTTGCCGGGCACTGAATCCGCTTAATGTGCAAGAATCTGCCCATTTTTAAGGTGAATTTCACCATGATTGGCAGTTATGGGGTTGAATCACGCATTGCTTGCCCTATGGTTTAGTTAACGTCTTCATCTGCCACAGTAGTCGAGCACTTAAGTCTGGAATATAGATATGCAATACAGCTTCCGATTGGCCGAACTTTTGGGACACGTTCCCGATCCTCGTAAGCGCCCAGGGACGATCAAGGCGATCGTCGAGTACACAGGTTTAGACCGGCATCAGGTCGCGGCTCTGTTGAAGAACGAGGTGAAGTACATACCTTTGAAAGCACTTTCAAGGTTGTGTGACTTTCTTATTGAGCATGGCCACGCAACGGCAGAGCAATTGCCCGGAGCTTTATTTGCCGTCGAACCTGAGAACTTCTGGGAACTGCTGGCTCGCCGCAAGCGGTTGGAAATGTGTGTTGGCGTTCGCAAGGACGTGACTCCAGAGAATCCGGACGTGTCATTCGTGGTGGCATCCGACTCCGTTCTATTGGGTGAATTACTCAACGGCGTCACGACTCTTGGCGGAACTGCCAAGCTTCGCAAAGACAACGGCAACATCGCCAACGTTGCTGTTGATACGCTGCCTCAACCTGAACATTTGAAGCAGTCATTGGTTTGGAGCCCGGGACAAGCAGACGAATCGGAAGTGGCGCGTCGGGCGAAGAGCGTCTACGATGGTTTCTCGGATTCCAAAGGTGACAAGGCGTTGGTTGGGATTGGATCAACCAAAAGTAATCCCGTGGTTGAAATCGTGTTGGCGCGGGCGTTCAACTGTGACCCATTCGTTTCTGAAGACGATATCGAATCGTCCAGCCAACGATCGGTTCCATTTTTCATGCGGTACCGAGATAACGATCCTCACCCTGGCTCTTGTATCGCCGGAATGAATCTCAGCAAACAAGATCAAAATCTGAAGGCCGGCATCTATTACGAGGATGCGACCGGCAAATGGGTTCGGTGTGGCAGCGACAAAGCCCGTGAGGAAGTCGCTTTTGTATTTTACGTTCACCGTGAATCCCAAGGCCGTCTAGAAATGGTGATGGGCGGATTTTCTGGCCGGGCGACGCGCTTGTTGGCTCGCGCTCTGGCTACGCGTGCTGAAGATTTCTGGCCACCCGTTTATCAAGCCCAAGGCTTGCAGATCGGCGCGTTCATTGTTCAGTTCACGATGCCCGCCGGCAAGAAAGAGGTAGACATTCTGCGGACGGATTTGGTTGCTACGGCAGACGTGACTCCCATCCCTGCCGAAGCGATCGCCCGGCGATTGGAAAAACGAATGGGCAAAGCGTAGAGCTTAGCGCGTTGCGTCGATAGCTACCGAGCGGCGAACTGTTCGGCGTACTGGACCATCCAAGTATCCAAACGTTGGTGGAATTCCTCAAAGGATGCGTCCAGTAGGTCAACGAAGTGATTCCAAGCGAACAGTTCTTTGTCCCGAATCGTGCCTTTACCAGCAATATTGACGACGTTGTATTCGTTCTGGGGTTTTACGGTTAGTTCTATCCGACTGAAAAAGGAACCCGCTCGTCCGTCCTCGCCTCGGTCCAGATCGTTTCGATGAATTGCGCCGCCCCAGCCTCTGGAGCCGTAGAGCGTTTCGTATTCGAATCCAGGGAAGTGCTGGGCCATTTTCTTGAGGTTGACCTCAATGTATTCAGACAGCTCTAATCGGTACTCGTTGTGCCGGTTTCGCAGGTCTTCAACGGACATCGACTTCTGCCGCTCCGCGTCTTTGAGGCGGGTGTGGCGCTTCTGCCAACGTTCAATGGCGTTTTCGAGTTTTTTGTCAAAGTCCATGTCGTTTGTTTTCTGGTTCTGATTCGCGTGCCACCATTCAACAGATCTTGGGGCACTGCCATATCCTTGGGGGGCCGAAGGCTCGATCGCTATGATCTGGGCGTCGCCATGTAGTCCTAGACAACCGGTGGCAATGTTTGGGGGCTACTGCTTCTTCTTGGCATTTTTGTCATCGCCCGATTGCTTCTTGAACTGAAGCAAATCGGAAAACGATCGCATAGGTGCGTCACCGGCAATCATTTCTTCGGTGATAGGGATAATGGTTTTCGGCTTTGCTGGTGGTCTGCGCGAGAATTTCTCACGGCGATTGCTGTTCGACTTCGGACCGCCTCGACGATTTCCACCGGGTTTGCCACCGTATTTCCCTTGTTTGCTTTCACCCTTGTGGCGGCGTTTAGAACTCCCGCCGTCGGATCGAGAGAAGCGTTGTTTCTTGGTCCCCGGCGGAAGCGCGGTAAGCTTAGCGCGGCGACGTTCGGTATCAACTTCCACTACCCAGACTTTCATAACGTCACCAACGGCGAATACCAACTGAGGATCGTTAATGAATTTGGTCGTGAGTTGGCTGACATGAACGAGGCAACTCTCTCCAAGACCAATATCGACAAACGCTCCAAAATCAACGACGTTGACAACTTGAGCGTCCAGTTGCATGCCGGGTTTAAGATCGTTGATCTTAATCAGGCCCCGCCGCATGATTGGCTTGCTGGTTTTTTCACGCGGATCCCAAGATGGCTTGCGGATGGTCCGAACCAAATCCGTCATCTGCATACTGCCGATCGATCTTTCTTTGCCAATCGCATCTAGGTCCAACGCCATCAGGCGATCAATGATTGCTTTGCGATGGAGCCGTGCGGTCCGTTGATCTTCGCTCTCACCAGACGCTTGGCGTGTCGGTTTTTTCTCTTCCGCTTTGGTTTGCGGATCCGAGGTAGGTTCGTTGCCCGAAGCTGTATCTGCAGTTGAAGCTTCTGAGTCTGCCGTTTGCGGTGCCTCCGCATCGGTAGGTAGGGCAGCGGAAGAATCATCAGAGGTCGAGCTGGCATTTGAAGGAGGTGACGCTTCGACCGCCGACTTGGGCTTGGCAAATAGTTCTTCAGGCGTTGATTCTGCTTTGGAGATCAACTCTGTTGCGAGTTCGTAATTTTCCGGGTGGATGGCAGTGGAATCAAGCGGATTGTCTCCCCCATTGATTCTCAGGAATCCGGCAGCCTGAACAAACGTCGCGTCGCCGAATCCATTGACGTTTTTGAGTTCTTGGCGATTCTTGAATGGGCCATTTTCTTGCCGATATTCGCAAACGCGCTTGGCCGTCAGCGAGTTCATGCCTGAAACGAATTTGAGCAGAGAAGGACTAGCGGTGTTCACATCGACGCCTACTCGGTTGACACAGAACTGAACCACATCATCGAGTGATTCGGCGAGGTGTTTGGCGCGTATGTCGTGCTGGTACATTCCAACGCCGATGTTGTGAGGGCTGATCTTAACCAATTCTGATAGGGGGTCTTGCGAACGTCGCGCGATCGAGATGGCGCTACGGACGGCTGGAGTAATGTTCGGTAACTCCTCACGGCCAACTTCGCTGGTGGAATAAATACTTGCCCCAGCCTCATTGACCACCATATAACGCACGGGATTGTCCGTGAGAAATTCTGCGATGCTGTCGGAGACGAGTTGCTCCGTGTCCCGGCAGCCAGCGCCGTTGCCGATCGCGATGATGTCAATTTTCTGCTGCTTAACTAGATCGGCTACTTTCTTCTTGCTTGCTTCACGTCTCTCTGTATTGCCGATGACATAGACATGATCGGAATCAATGAAGGTGCCCTGAGCATCGACGATGGCGACGGAGCAACCACTCTTAAAACCCGGATCAATTGCCATCACGCGTTTGTTGCGGATCGGAGGTTGCAACAGAAGGTTCTTCAGGTTTGTCGCAAACACGTTGATAGCGTGTTTCTCAGATTTTTCTGTCAACTCGCGTCGAATTTCTCGTTCGAGACTTGGAATGATCAAACGTGTAAGCGCATCACTGACGCATTTCTCAAGAAACGGCTTGAAGGGATGGTTCTCAGGCACAAGCTCGGCGACGGCCGTTTCGAGTACCTTGGCTTCGTCATACTCGATCTTGACCCGCAGTTTATTACCGCGCTCACCGCGGTTGATTGCAAGAACTCGATGATGAGGTAACTTGCGAAGCGCTTCTTTGAAATCGTAATAGTCCTTAAAAGAATCATCGGACTTCTTCTTTTTCTTTTTTTTCTTCTTCTTTTTCTTTTTCTTGGGTAGGTCAGCAGTCGGAGGCTGTTTGTCTGTGTCCTCAGACTTGTCAGCGTTTTCCGGCTTCTCGGAGGTCGGTTGCTCCTCGGCGGCGGTTGGCTTCTCTGCCTCTTTCGATTGGTCCGCAACGACAGGTTTTTCAGCGTCCGGATCGACAACAACTTTAGCACTGGCAGTTTCGCCAGGCTCTGGTTTCAGTTCTTTAGCTTTGGGTTTTGCATCGGGATTTTTCGTGTCGCCGAGTTCTTTGTCGCTAGGTGGGTCGGATTCAGCGGCGCTCATCTTACATGATGTTGTTGTCGTGCCATCATCTGTCTCGGGCGGTTTTTCGTCACCTGCCGCTGGTTCAGGAGCTGTATCTGTTTTTCCCGCGTCAGATGTTTTGGAATCAGTCGCATCTGTAACGACTTTTTCCTCTGGCTTTGCTGGTTCCGAAACTTGCGTTTTGTCAGCGGTGTCCGAGGCAGTGGCTGCAACGGCAGTAGGTGTTGCAGTTTGTTGAGATGTCGCCGAGGCTTCTTGCTTGTCAAATGCCAGGCTGCCCTGAACTTTGTCATCGCTCTTGCGTTCGGTCTTCTTTTTAGAATTCTTTTTCGCGGGCTGATTTTGTTCTGCTTGAATTTGTTTGGAGACTAG
>CAYTPS010000005.1:19529-34840 GCA_964439245.1 uncultured Pirellulaceae bacterium
AAGTTTTCGAAGCTTGGACCGCAGTTCTGTGTTTTCACTGAATCGTTCGGCCAGCAAATCCCCGACACCCTTGATGACTTCGTCAACCGAAGAGAGCCCTTTGTCGACCCGAACGTAGCTTGTGGCCTGCTCGGACATGTCCTTCTCGGCCGCGGTGCTTGAGAGAATCGAATCGGCCAAAGGCTCCAAACCCTGATGGCGGGCCGCTTGGGCGCGCGATTGCTTTTTCGCCTTGAACGGATGATACAAATCTTCCAACCGTCTAGACGTGGTGGCCTTGTCAATTTCCAACCGCAGTTCTTCGGTCAGTTTCGACTGGGACTCGATTGACTTGAGTACAAACGTCTTTCGTTCACCAAGTGAGCGCAGGCTGGCTACCCGTTTCTTGACCGACAGTACCTGTTCTTCATTAAGACCGCCGGTTTGGTCTTTTCGAAAACGGGTGATGAAGGGAATGGTGTTACCTTGATCAAGTAGCTCGACAGTGCGTTCTACTTTCTCAGGCGGCAGCTTCAAATCACGAGCGACAATTGCAAGATCGATATTCATGGGACTATCCGGAGGGATTATCCAGAGTTTGACAGCCTGGAAAAATGTTCCCAGCTTCGGAGTGGCGGTCAGCAGATTCTTGAGGAGAGGGTTGCTCGACAACCGGTTTCAAAACAAAGTAGTAGATCCGAATTTTATCAAACTTGGCACATAGCGAGAACGGGGGGCGACACAGCTCAAAGGCGTTCTGTCGAGAATCTGGAAAGACTGGAGAAAAGCCCTTTCCCCGTAAAATCGGAACAATCTGGATAGTTCCACAGATACTCGCCCCTTTTAGACGTGATATGCACTTAATGGCCCCCTGCGACATTTCATACGGCACATTTCCTTGAAATCCCCTCCTACAGAGCCGCTCTTACTACCCCTATTCAATTCTTCATGGCAACTGCAAACAGTAAGCACACCGCGCAGTTTCTGCAAACTGACCGAGAAAAGCTGGCTGTCAGTCGGAAACTTGTTTCCGATTCGATCGCCACTGGGGTGATTTTTGCGCTGTGCCTGACCGTAGGACAGAAAATAATTGGATTTGCTCGCGGGATTCTGTTCTGTCGATTCATGACCGATCAAGAACTTGGCCAATGGTCGATGGCATGGAGTTCGATGATGCTGCTGGCACCATTGGCCGTGCTTGGTCTGCCAGGGTGCTTTGGTCGATACACAGAATTCTATCGAAGCCGCGGCCAGTTGAAATCGTTCATATCGCGGATCGCTTGGATCAGCATCGTGATGACTGGCCTGTTGGCAATCGCAATGATCAGCTCACCGGAATGGTTTTCTAACGTCATATTTGGGTCTGTTGAACAGGTTCAACTGGTTCTGTTTCTTAGCGGAACGATCGTGATCGTGACGGCCTCGAATTTTCTGTGCTCATTGATGGAGTCCCTGCGTCAAGTGCGTGTGGTGACTGCAATGCGATTTGTCACCGGCATTGTGTTTGCAGTTGCTGGCGTTTACCTGATCTCCACTTGGGAAAACAAAGCGGCTGCTGCGGCCACGTCTTATGCCGTCGCTTGTCTCTTCGGAGTTTTACCCGCGGCTTGGGTATTCTGGAAGTTTCGTGATGTGGGATTTGATTCGGCTGAGAGAACTCATTTGCCTCATAAAGAAATGTGGAAACGAATCGCTCCGTTCGCACTTTGGCTGTGGGCGTCCAACTTTTGTCACAACTTCTTCGAAGTGTCAGATCGATACATGTTGATTCACTGGTCTTCAGAGTCCTACGAACTTGCTCAGGGATTCGTCGGTCAGTATCACAGTGGCCGCGTCGTGCCATTGTTATTGGTCAGCGTCGCGACCATGTTGGGAGGAGTGCTGATGCCCTACATGAGCGCTCACTGGGAGGCTGGAAGAAAAGACAAGGCCATCGAACAATTGAACTGGACTGTGAAGCTCATGTCGATCAGCTTTACCGCCGGCAGCGTTTTGGTGTTGCTGTTTTCGCCGGTGTTGTTCGACTGGATCCTGCAAGGGCGCTATAACGATGGGCTGCGGGTGCTTCCTTTGACGCTGGTTTACTGTATCTGGTTTTGTCTGTTTGTGGTCGGGCAGGATTACTTGTGGACCGCAGAAAAAGGCAAGTGGGCCGCGTTCTCTATTTTTGTGGGGCTGGTGGTCAATATCGTGCTCAACATGCTCTTGATTCCACATATGGGACTGACTGGCGCCGTTGTTGCAACCACGCTGGGCAACGCAATCAATGTCGTGATGATTTTCGGATTCAATCACCTGTTTGGTTGCCGGATCAACAGTGGGATCCTGTTATGTGCTCTGACTCCGCTGGTATTGCTTGCCAATCCATGGCTCTCCGCCCTCGCAATCGTGTTGATTGCCCTTCTGACTTGGAAGACCAATTGGTTCTTTACAGACAGCGAAAAGGAAGCGGTGGTCGAATCGTGTGGCAGACGCGTGGCCAAGCTAAAACAGATGTTGGGCTAGAGTAGGAAACGTCATCCCGATGGCGAGGCAATTGTCATGTCTTTGCAAATCAACCGGTTTACTTCTTTGGGCGAAAAGCAACGACCCTTTCAGGGTTGGTTTGCAGCGACGGACCTTCAATTAAATCGATGCAGTAAGGCACCGCTGCAAAAACCGCATCTAAGCATTCGGCGATTGCTTTGGGACTGCCGGGTAGGTTGATCACCAAAGCCTTGCCTCGGATGCCAGCGGTTTGTCGTGATAGGATCGCCGTTGCCACCTTGGTGAGAGAAACGGCACGCATTTGTTCGCCGAATCCGGGCAACATTTTCTCGCAGACTGCTTCTGTGGCTTCAGGTGTCACATCGCGCACCGCAGGGCCTGTGCCGCCTGTCGTCACGATCAAACAGCAACCTTGATCGTCGGCCATGTTGACTATTGTTTGCTCAATCAGGGCTTGGTCGTCACTGATGATTTGCTGGATACCCTTCCAAGGCGATGTAAGTACTTCGTCCAAGTAATTCATCACCGCAGGCCCGCCACGGTCCTCGTACTCGCCTCGGCTGGCTCGGTCCGAAACAGTAACGACACCAATGAGGGCCGCATTGCTGTTTGTAGGGCTGTTAGATTCAGGCTGATTCATGGCTTGGGTAAAGTAGCTTTAGCGAACTGATTGGTGAGCGCTTGCAGCGCTGAATCATGATTGGGATCGTAAGCAATTGTGGAGACCGTGACACATCCCTGGCTGGCAGCTTGGGTATCGGTGAGATAGGGCGATGGTTCTGGTGCCGGCGCGTTGGTCGCCCAAAAATAACTTTGGTTTTTGGGATCCGTGCCTTTCTGGAAATGATAACCCAGCGGGTTTGTCTCAACCGGAACGAAAACGGGCGTTACGTCCGTCGACTGAACCTGTCGTGGGACGTTAATGTTGACAACCGATTGGGCCGGTAGCTTCTCCCAGTCGATCTCTTTGACAATCGCCCATGCGATTTCGGCTGCGCGATCGAAATTCGCGTTCTCCGTTCCTTCGACGCTGACAGAAACTGACGGGATACCAAACATCGAACCAGCAAAGGCACCTGCGACAGTCCCTGAGTGACAGACGTTGATTCCGACGTTCAGGCCAAAATTAATGCCGCTGATGATGAGGTCCGGTTTCCAAGGAGCCAGTTCATGTATTCCCAGCTTGACGCAATCCGCCGGCGTTCCGTTAACGCTGTAGCCGGTGCACTCCTGCTGTTCATTCAGGATAGGTTTGGCGTGCAGCGGTCGCAGAAAGGTGATCGCCTGGCTGATGCCGGACTGCTCGGATTGCGGGGCAACGACAAAGATTTCGTGGTTCTTGCCGATGTGCTGCGCCAGCGCTTTGAGGCCCTTGGCGAAGAATCCGTCATCGTTGGTAATCAAAACTTTCATCTAGATCCTAGGCTCCGAAGCTAACTCATTTTCGAAGCTACCTATTTTGACTATCAAAGCCTTAATTGAACAGGGTACGCAATCCAAAGCAGCTGTGCTTGCATGAGAGCTATCGAGCTCTTGGTTTTCGTTGGCGATTCCTCTTGTGGTCATCGGCGGCCATCTGTATAGCTAAATTGACTGTTAAGGAATTTACACGAAGCACTAAAGGAAAACACCTTAGGTTCAGCCGTCGGTGAGAGAATCGCGGGACTCCCTCACTTATCCTCCCTCCTGGGGACGAGCATTAACTTAGCCTGTGGAAATGGTTTCTGGGTCAATCGTTTCTTCAGGTGCTCACGGCTGAGCTTTCACTGGCACCGAAGCGGCTTGCTGTTTCGGTGTCAGGGATACACCAACGCCGATCAGATTTTGATCGGCGTTTTTTCGCGCGCGATCGAAAGTGGTCAGCGTGGAGGTTCGGGCGCGTGCTATCTGAAGGTTAGCCTTCTATTTCAAATCGATAGGGCAGTTTTGTAATTCCCTCGATACCGCGACCGTCACTACGAATTGGCGGCCCAGTAATGCGAAAGTTCCCGATACCGCTGGCGCGATGATAAAAATCTAGTGACGTTGGGCCATACAGTGATATGTTGAAATGAAACGCGCCCAACAGCAGCGGGATCTTCTCAAAGATCAGCGTAACGCAAACGGTTTTGTCTTTTTGAATTGAGAAATCAATCTCACGCGACGCCGTTGATACTGCGGCCACTCGGCCATGTACCGGAGAGCACAATGCCGCGAACAGATTCATGCGCTCGAGCGACTCTGTTGCCGTCATGGTGACTTTAACTCGCACGGTTGATCCTGTCTCAAATTCCTTGCAGGGCTCTCCACTATCGTTGACAACTTCCGCCTTAAGTACGCGCGCCTTGGTTGCTGGTTCGGGGGCATTGGGATGCGCTACTCGGTCCGAGGCCCCCATTGTTTCTTCGTAAATGGTGCATCCCGTTTCCAGATCTCCATTGTGGATTATTTTTCCATCACTGAATACTACCGCGCGATTCGCAACGCGGTTGAGCATGCCCGCGGCGTGCGTCACCAAAATGATCGAGATGCCGCTTTTCACCAATTTACGTAAGTGCGCAAAACACTTCATGCGAAAGGCAACGTCGCCCACTGCCAGCACTTCATCGATCAGCAACAATTGAGGCCGCAAGTTGGCTCCGATGGAAAATCCCAATCGCATTTTCATCCCCGTGCTGTAAGTTTTGACGGGAGTGTCGATGACGTGACCAAGTTCGGCGAATTCGACGATACTCTCCATGCACTGGTCAACTTCTTTTTTTCTCAAGCCCAGAACCGCCGCGTTGACGTAGATGTTTTCGCGGCCGGACAAAACGGGATTAAAACCCGTCCCTAGCTCGATCATCGCTCCTACGTTTCCATTGATCGAGATGCTACCCGCACTGGGCGTAATCAGCCCGTTGATCATTTTTAGCATCGTGCTTTTGCCGGCCCCGTTGGGCCCCAACATTCCCACGCACTCTCCTGCACGGACTTGAAAATTGGCATCCTTTACGGCGAAGAATTCTCCCGGCCGCAAATCCTCTGAGGTCCGGTCTTTACCTCGACCAATGATTTCACGACCAAGATCCATCAAGCCGTAACGCATCGAGCGCTTCAGGTTGCGGCAATAGATCTTCCAGACGTGATTCACATCAAGAATGACATCGGGGCAATTGGTGGACGAATGGAACAAAGTTTTGGTTTTCGGGTTTCAGGTTTTCAATTTCTGGTTTTCGGTATTTATCGGCTAAGTGTTCATGCGTTCCACCAGCACGGGGATGGAGATGCGAAACACAACCAATCCAAACAATGCCAACGGCACGGTGATTAATGCCCAAACGAATGCCACCCCCCACATATTACTACTGCCCAATAGCAAAAGGTCACGGGCAAGAATTAAAAACGGACTGGCCGGGTTAAGCCAATTCAGTAAGGTTCCGGGAAACGAAGTTGCGGGCGGATAAATGATCGGTGTCAGGATCATCCAGAAAGGCACGACCATGGCCAACAGCCTACCGACGTCTTGATAGAGCGATCCGATCGGCATCAGTAAAATTCCCAACGTTGCTCCCAATGCAATCAGCATAATGATCGCCAACACGCCTCCAAACACTGCAACTGTCGGTGCGACGCCAAACCAAGCCATCGCCAGCACCAACAACACTGCACGAATCAGCAAATCGAAAACGATCTCGCCCAAGCCAACCAGTAACAGTGACTCGCGTGAGAAACGTAATTTCGACAGCATGCTTTTGTGCTGGTTCAGTACTTTCATTGGCATCTGGATCGCATCGCTGAAAACCTGCCAGAGAATCATGCCAGTCAGAATGTACAGCGTCTCGTTGACTTGAACGTCACCGATGCTAAAGACTCCCTGCTGACGCAGGAAAATCCAAATCGCAGTGTTGGCGACCGGTGGCAGAAACGCCCAAAATAATCCCAACAACGTTTGCCGATACAGCCCGCGAATATTTCTTAAAAACAGTCGCCACGCCAACTCCCGCCCGTCCCAAGTGTCGGACCACATGTCGGCAAACAGTTTCGCTGGATTGCGAATCTCTGATTCCGCGCTGTACCGCACCGCAGCGATTTCTTGCGGCGTGGATTCGGGAGAATTGGTTGTTGAGTAGCCGGACACTGGAGTCAAACGGGAAACGAAAGGGAAAATGTCCGTTGTGTAGAAACGGTAAAAAGCGGTTGCAAATCTCAGCCTATAACTTTGCATCTGCTATTATATAGCCAAACGCCCGTTATTCGCATCCGGTGGTCCAGAGTGGCTTTTTAAACGAAGCGTCGGCGACGTATCATGCGGGTTGTCCGACGTGCAAGTCCTGAATCCCTGCTTCGCGGAGGTTGGAGTATGGAACCTAAACAGCTCGATGAAGCGGAAAACCGGCGGCTGCTGGACGAGTTCGCCAGCACATTGGCTTCGGTGCGCGTGGCCGGAGAGTCTGCCGAGTACAAGAAGCCTGTCCGAAACTTGCCCAAGCACGGAGTCTTTTTTCGCTGGCCAGAGCAACCCGAGGAAGACTGGATTCATCCGGACGATCTTGAACTGGCCGCAGGTATGCTGCCCGGAGGTCGCATCTTTCAATTGGCCGAGTGCGAAAACGAGCAAGATCATCAGGCTGGATATTCGGTGATCAGCTACGGTGACCTTGCCATTCGCGTCTTGCCGGCAATGTGGTTGCCGGTGGAGGACGCGGGATACCAAGTTGGCGATCGTGTTGAGGTCCTTGCAAAAAATGGAACGCAGCAACCCTTCATTGGCACGTTGGCTGAGATCACTTACAACCCGATCAGTCGCCGCACCGAGTATCGTATTGAGGTCCGATCGATGGTTTTGAAAAAGAAGTACTTCGAAGAAGACTTCCGGCCTTGCTGCCGTCTAGAAGTTCCGTTGAGCAAACGAGCGCGAGCGATCCTCAACAAGGCCAGCGTCTCTTTTTAGCGTAAACTTTCCGATCAGGTTGCTGCGGTCGGAATTGGGCTACCGCAAGATTAGGCGTTCAATGAATGCCGGGATGTCGGCGAAGTCTACTACGCCGTCCCTATTTATATCGCCTTCCTCCTGAAACTCCCCTGCGGATAAAACCGAGATGAATGATGGAATGTCGGCAAAGTCAAAGATGCCGTCCAAGTTGACATCTCCTAGTATGCTGCCTTGATCCGGCGTAACGGTAATCGCGAAGCTGAGCGAACCAGATTCATTCCCGGCGGGGTCTCTCATAAGAAATCCGAAGCCGTCGTCTAGAGTGTTGTTGCCGTTATGCGCATATTCAACCAATCCGCTTGTCACGTCTTGCTGAGTGAAGCTGTCAAACTGCCCGAGCACCGCGCCGTCAAGCAAAACTTGTCCGGAGTGCGGCAGAGATTCAAGAACAAATTCAAGATCTGCTTCCGTCGAATCCGAATCGGTGGCTTGAAGATTGGATTGCGTCAGCAGTAGTGTCTCTCCCTCAACGACTGTTCCCGAAGCGACAGTGATCTCGGGTGCAGCGACATCGGGTGCGCTGGTAGGCCCAATAAGAGTCGCGATGAATGCTGAAATGTCTTCAAAGTTAAGGAGTCCATCTCGATTGACATCCGCCTCGATTTGATACTCGCTATTAGCCAGAGCTGAGATAAATGATGGGATATCGGAGAAGTCGAGGGCACCGTCCAAGTTAACATCGCCCGGGTCGCTTGCCGGCACAATCGTGCCTGTGACATATGAACTGGGAGACAGAAGATGAGTGAGCCCGCCATCGTCCACGACGGCCAGTTCTCCCCAGATTTCTTCTCTTAGATTGGTAGGCACTGGGGACGTAAATCCATCAGCAAAAACGACATGGGTTCCTCGGGCTGGCGTGGTCGCGGCCAAACCGGCCCCCGGATCGTTGGGGTTGAAAACGATGTCTTGCGGTTTGGTCCACTCCACGGCCAGCCCAGCGTCAACTTCGGCAAATAAAAGCGTGTTGTGAATTCCGTCTTGGATATCACTAAAGCCCGTTCTTACTTGATTACCAAGTGGGAACATGGTGCGTGGATCAGAAGGAGAATTAAAGTGAGACGTGATCGCTTGAAGAGTCGTTTTGCCATTTTCAACGTTGGGCAATTTGAACACTTCCGGCATCAGCGGCAGCAGGCTCAGGTTGTGTGGGCTGTCCCACGGTTCGTCAAGGTTGAAGCGTTGATACAGATCGTGTTCACCAAGATACGGCAACAGCTCAACTCGCCAGCTTAGCAGCGGCGTGCCGCCTGCCCCCGGTCTTTCCGAATAGATCGCATGCTGTGGGAAATTTTGGTTGGCAGATTCGTAGTCCAGGGCAGCCAAACTCAGGTGACGCAACTTGTTCTGTTTTTCGATCCAACCGCCATACTTTACTGATCGTGAATCCTCACGAAAGACTTTTAGATCAACAGCAAGATCAGTAAAATCTGCTGGCGAAAGAATCTTTTTGAGGACATCATCACCGATGGTTTTGTTGAAAAAGTGCACCGAGCCATCGATCAAGGAAAAGTGAAAACCACTGGCCGTCGCGTTTCCCAGAACTGACTGTAAGTTGTTAGGATCAAAATCAAAGTCGCCAGGCTTAGTCCACTCGATCGCCTGATCAGAATTGACTTGTAAAATTGCAGCGGTGTTGTGTTCGTTAAGCTCAGCAAAGCGTCTAGCATTGTTGTCATTTGAGAAGAACGTATTGTCGCCGTGAGCACCTTGGAAAACGGTCTTCCCGTTTTCAATTCCCTCGGTTGCAAAGATCTGCGGCATCAACGGCAGCAAGCTCAAGTTATGCGGACTATCCCAAGGCTCGTCCAGGTTGAATTGGTCATAAAGATTTTGCTGTTCGATGTAGGGAAGGATTGCAACTCGCCAGCTTAACAGTGGTACGCCCGGACCTTCGGGGCTGCTTGCCGAAGGTGTCGAATAGATTGTCCGGGGGAACTCTTGGTTAGCGGACTCGAAATTGAGCGATGCCTGAGTGATTCTCCGCAATTGATCTTCCACCGGTGCGAAGCGACTGAAACCGTCAGCCAAAACGGTTTCGTCATTGATCTCGCCGCCATCGTAGGTCGCCCACGCGTCCAGCAGCTGGGGGGCAGATGTGTCGAAGCTCACATCGCTGGCATCAGCGAGTACAGCATTGAACGTTCCGTCGTCGGTGATTCCGCCTAAACCATTTGTGGGATTGGCAGCATCGTAATTCAGGTCGACCGGCCTAGACCACTCAACGGCTTGAGAAACGTCGGCCTCAACAAACAGGATGGTGTTGGTTGAACCGTCAGTAATCCGTCCAAGGTTGATCTCGGCCCGCTCTCTGCCAGAATCAAACACTGTCCCTTCGCCGTTTAACGCCAAGAAAACCGTCTTTCCGTGCTCAACGTCAGCATGCTGTAAATAGTACGGTATCTTATCCAACAGCTGAATGTTGTGTGGGCTATCCCAAGCTTCATCTAAATTAAATCGTTGGTAGAGCTCGTTCTCTCCAAGAAACGGCAGCAACGCCACTCGCCAGCTCAGCAGCGGCGTACCGTCTGCGGCTTTGATGGATTGAGCCGGAAAATGCTGGTGAGCTGATTCAAAATTCAACGCGGCCCACCCCAACTGACGAAGTGAACTGCGGCTATAAAATGGAGTTTCGAACTCACGGTAGTCAATCAACTCGCCCTCACCAACTGTCACGAAGTTCGCAAAGTTGGTCGGGTCGATTTGGTCGGTTGCGTAATAGGGTCCACCCCTAGTTGAAGAGACCCGCAATCCGTTTGCAGAAGCATTCCCCAATCCTGCAAAAGGATCCGCCTCGTTAAAGTACCAGTCAACCGGTTGAGTCCAGACCACGGCGTGGGATGCATCCACTTCGACGAAGGCTAACGAATTTTCGTCAAAAACATTTGTCGCCGGCCCGTCGAGTTTGAAGGTGGAGTTCTCCCCGGCGGAGGCAAGGTAGGGCGTTCGATTGGAAGACTCGAAGTAGGGACTGTCGAACACGGCAGGCATCTGATTGGAAAGTGCCAAATTGTGCGGGCTGTTCCAAGGCTCATCTAAATTGAATTGTTGGTACAAGTTGTCGTAGCCAAGATATGGCAATAAATGAACTCGCCAGCTGAGTAGAGGGTTACCATCGTTGTCAAAATTTGCTAACTCAAATAATTCTTGGTGGTAGCCATTTTCGGCTTCATAGAGCCACGCCGCTTGTCGAATGAGGCCGATGTTGACCAGCCTTAAATCTGTTTCAGGCGGGAATTCAAAAGTTTCAAACTGGCGGCCCAAAACCTGAAATTCATTTTTGTCGAACTGGCTTCCGAATTGGTTGGCAACGACGTACAGATCGCTTGGCTCATAAACCAGTTCCCGGATACCCGCCGGGTAAGCATGCGGGATAACGACCGGCACACCTTGCACATAACCTTGATACTCCCGAATAACAGCGTCCCCGTCAAAGTTGACTTTGGCCACCAACACATCTGAGACTTCTGTTTCAAAATCGACCCACCGGCTGTCGTCGTTGTACTGCCATTGGATGCCGTCGAGTCGAGCTGCGATGAAGTGATCGGCGTTGTCTGCTCGAATCCCGCTGAAGCGCGTGTGGACGTCCTCTTGGGAGTAAAGAATGTAGCCAACGCCAGTGGCGTCTTCGGAAACGGCGACGCCCGAGTTTAGGTCGCCGACAGAAATCGTCGCCAACATCTTGCGAGGTTCAAATGCCTCGTAGCTGAGCTTACTAATATGGGCTCTTGTTCTAGTGCGGTTTGAATGGACCATGACAGATCAGAAGCGATAGGAAGAGGTTCAGCGACTAGAGAGACAGTCGCTACAGGAGGACGCATAAGTTTAACTGCGTATGGGCTATCATACAAGCAAATTGGCTTTTCCGAGATCAAGCCGATTTCCATGCATCTGGTTTTTGTTCGGCCCTAAATTCTTCTTTTGCGACAGCTCAACAAGCCCAACCCAGCTAGTGAGATTGCACATACTGAGTTAGGCTCCGGTACTGCTGACGTGATGACCATCGTGATTTGATCATTGGGTAACGTAAAGTTGTAGGTGCCTTCTATGAGCGTCAGGTCCGCCAGTGACGTATTGCTAAAGATCATCTGACTGGAGATTGGGTCACCACTGACGTACCCCGCTTCGACTCCTATGTTTGCGGGAACAAATCCGGCACCAAACATCCCCGCTGGTTGAACTGGGGGAATTGGCAAACGCCGTAGACGTCCCAAAGGGAACATCAACAGTTGACAGGAAGTAGCTATCGTGGGCCTGGCCTGAACCGGGGGCCACATACCAATTCGAACCGCCCGCGATAATCCCCGGAGTGTAGCTACCGGGATTGGGGTTGGCGACGTATTGAGATGCGCCCGTAAGATCTAGGTTCCTGATTGCGGTCACGATCACGTCTGACGAACTGCCGTCGATGGTGATAAGCACGTCCGCCCGCGCATGGCTCGCCGCAACGATCGCGAAAAGAAAAGACAAACAAATCCGGTGCAGAGGCTTCATTTTCATCCGATTTCTCTTGATCAGGGGCATCAAAGAAGAAACCTGATGTTAGATGGCGCGTTTTCGGATTTCAACACCTCGCCGGCCACATCGGAACAATTAGGTCTGAATTGGGGAATTATTCGAGATCGTTTTAAATCACGATTGTCCACCAAACAGATCGGAGTGCATTGGATTTGTGACAATGTGATTGGAGATTCGGTCTGCCAATGCACCAATGGTCATGTAGGGATTCACACCAAGTGCTGTTGGAATGATCGATCCGTCGGCGACGTAGAGGTTTGGATGAATGTTCCCGTCGGCTCCATCGAAGACCTGGCCCAGATGATTGACGGTTCCTCCCCCTGCATCGTCGGCCATGTTGCAAGATCCCAATGGATGAACAGTGACCAAGTTATCACCAAACGCCTTGAGTCGCTTGTACCTGCCGCCATGAGCGCGAGCTAGTCGTTCAAATTCGCCAAATACCATTTTGCGATAGGCGCTGTCTTTCAGGCCTTCCCATTTAACCTGCCAACGTCCGTTGCGTTTTTCCACGATGCCTTCCCCTCGGTCGTGCCCCATGCCCAACATTACCATTGAACTGTCCAAGTCCAAGTCTCCAAGTAGCGCCGTGAACAAATTGCTCACGCCGCGCGGAATGGCAGCGTCTTGAATCAACAGTCTTTTCTTCAACTCAACGTCACGATAGAAATTGAGCGACGTTTGAACCGTCGGCCCCACGGGGGGGCGATCGGTGTGATAGGCGCCAAAACCGCTCATGTTGGTTCCCGATCTTAGCCCAACGCAGAAGCCGATCGTGTCTCCGTTGCCCGACCAGTTACGTCCCAGCATTGGGGAAAACAAAAAGGATGGATTCTCCGACTCCATGAGGATCGTAGAACTGGCGGGACTGCCGGCCCCCACCACGACCATCCGTGTGTTTACCGAAACAGGATGTCGCGTAATTTCATTTTGGGTGTCATCGACGTAGTTCATGTTGACACGATAGTAACCTGACATTTTCTCAATCGATGTGACCTCGCATTGCGTATACATTTCGGTACCGTTGTGCTTGGCAACCGGCAGGTAGTTCATCGCCAGCGTATTTTTCGACCCAACATTGCAGCCATTGATGCAATCGCCGCATAACGTGCACGCGCGCTGAATCATTCCTTGGGGGTTCCGCATTTGTTGGTCCAAGTAGCGATGGTCGTACATCACCGAGACGTGTGAGCGGTCGAAAAAGCTCGGGTTGCGACTGATCCGTTCAGCCGCCAAGCGACGGTAGCGCACTTTGGGCGTTTGGTCGTGCGGCGTGCGCGTTAGCGACAGCGCCCGGGCGACGTTGTCATAATACGGCCCCAGCGTTTCAATGTTCTTCAGCGCCGTTGGCCAGCGGTGCTGCATAAAGACCTCCGGGTGAGGCCGCAATGCAATGCTGGCGTTGATTAAGGATCCGCCGCCAAGTCCATTTCCTGAGAGGATGTTGACCTCCTCGTTCATCATCAAATTAAAGAGGCCCAGTGGCTGGGTGACTTGTCCTTTAGTGGGGCCTGCGAGGACGGCGCGGGCATTGCCCGATACATTAGCGAAAGTGTCAGGAAAGCTTCCAGGAACCCACTCTTTGCCGCGTTCGATAATGCACATGCGGTGCTCAGATCTCAAACGCTGTGAAAGCTGGGCAGCAGTAATAGATGCACCGTACCCGGATCCGATCACCAAGACGCCGAAGTGGATACGGTCTTCGTGCTTGGCCGTTAACATCAGGTCTCGAATAGGGTTGGCCAAACGGCCACCATATTGCTTTAGGCTGCGCGTATAGTCGGCTGCAGCTCGGGCCTTAATCCCCGAACCTTTTGTTTTGGTTCGCGCGCCCAATTGCGCTAGGTTTCTTACCGGCTGCCGGTTCGTTGCTGCAGCTGCTCGACTTGCCCCACAAGCTCCGACGGCAACTGCGCCAGCGGCGGCGATTGCGGTGCGGCGCGAGATCTTTGAGTTGTTTTTCGATGTCGGTGTGTTGTCTGCTGGCATGATTGGCTTCAGATAGTGGCGAAGGTTAAGCTTTGACGCTCGGCTATCCTTTTATCGATCTGCGGCAGTTGACTGTTGCATAAAAACTTCTGATTGTCTCGGCAGTAGCAGTTATTCAAGTTCGTATGCGTGAATCTGTAACGGCTGGCTGGACTTCAACGGACAGCTGGTCGGCTGTTGAGAACCAAAACGAAAAAACACGCCGCCCCAACAAGGACGGCGTGTGCCAGATTTCAAGTTCTCTTCAAAAAGCCGCTTAGTAGCCGATCGAAGGTGGGTTATCAACCAAGAAGTCTCTTGGGCCTCGGGTCGTGTAGTACGGGTAAGCGTACTGAGGTGCAATGCCCGATTGAGGCTGTTGTCCGACCGCCGGATTGGTGTGAGGAATTGCTCCTCCGTAAGGGTGTACTGCACCAGCAGCAGCGGCGATTTTGGAGCAAGCAGAACAACCTTTTCCTCCTAGGCCGCATCCGCGTTTGCCACATCCGTGAAGCTGGCCCTGGGGGCTGACTCCTGATGAAATGCGGCGTCCTTCACCAGACCTGCCGAACAAGAAGCCACCTGGCATCTGCGCGACGGTCTGCTCAACACCTTCCGAACAAGCGTCACAGCTACCGGCAGTGCTAATGCCTTGATCATAGACGATTTCCGAATCACTTGTTGGCTCGAGTGAACGAACTTCCTCGCAAGCTTTTCCTTTGGTTTTGAGAGACAATCCTAAACCTTTTCTACTGCTAAGGCCGCCTTGCTTTTTTTGCATTCGCGCCAATAGGCCACGCGGTTCACTAGCCGAAGCACAGTCGCACGAGCTGCAGCCACCGGACTCTGCAGGTGCGGACTCCGTTGCCGGTGCATACTCAACGGCACCGCCATCACAACTTGAACAGCCGCAAGAGGATGGAGCACTTGCAGGTACACTTGCCGCACCACATCCGTCGTCGCAGATGTAAGGCTCAGAAACCGAGACGACCGAATCAGCACCGCAAGCGCCGCAGTCACCAACAGAAGCCGACGCAGCCTGTCCATTTGCTACTTGAGAGGTTGCAGCTTTTGCTCCTCCGAATAAGCCGGCAAGCTTTAGATTGCCAGCCTGACCACCGGCGCCGCAGCAGCCGGTAAAACTAATCGCAGCCGCGAGGGCGGCGAGCATATACATGGATCGCATTTTTCAAATCCTTTTGAAATCTGGGTCTACCCAACAATAAATGGGCGTTCTTCCATCACCGCAAACCAGTCGGCAAATAGAACATTGGCAATGTTTGGATCGCGTTTCTTGCGTACGGGAAAGCAAGTATTTGAAACGTCAGTTTCGGTTTGGCGATCAAAACCCACAAAATCGTTAATCGTCTTGACGATTGCTGCGGTCCACAAAATCGGCATTTGTTAG
>CAYTPS010000005.1:34858-40869 GCA_964439245.1 uncultured Pirellulaceae bacterium
CAGATAGCCCGCACAGTTTAACTGACCGGAACACAGACACACGCAAGCAGCATGTGATAGCGTCCAGTGGGGGCGGCGACTGATACGCGTGCAGATCAACAGAACACCCGAGATTCTCGACTTAAACAATGTCTACTTCCGACGGTTTGGGTGCTTTCTTAAGCGTATCTGGGACGCTAAATTGGTTTTCATTGGCAAACGATTTTTCCTACACAAGTGCATTTTTTCACCCTCCCACATGTCCAAGAATCCTGACATCTCCTTCGTCGCAGAACAACAAATCCCCGTCAAAGAGCTCAAGGGGATCTCAAAGGCGGCAGGCTCTTCTGCTTCCAAAGGGCCGATCAGCCCCAAATACCTAAATGATTTGGCGCAGGCTGAACTGGATGCGGATTTAGACGCGACGTTTGCCAACTTGAAATCGAGTTTCAAATTCAAACGCAAGGAAATCTCAGCGGACGGTCCAGCCGACGGAATGGGCGTGATTACGACGCCGCATTTTTTCTACGAGGTGACCGTAGTGCCCATGGAGGACTCTCACCGAAACGTTATTCTTCGCAGGAGAGTGAGTAACGTCACTAGCGCCGATGTGATTACAGGGGCGGAATTTTTTGAGGCGTTTGGGACGCGTTTCAATCAACTGGAAGTCGCTTGCGAGAAACCCTTGGATTTAGAAACGATCATCGATCAGATCGAGGATGCCGACTCAGATGATATAGAGTTGGACTATGATAAAAAAATCACCTATTGCACGATCGGCCTGAACTCGATGAGAACCACCATTTCTGTCAGACCGAACTTGATTCATGTCAAAGGTCCGTTGGATGTGACTCCTGCAGATTTAGTGCACTCATTTTTCGAAATGCAAAATTGCTTTATGGAGTCCCTGAATCTGTCTGAGCCACTGTTGAGAAGCTAGATGCGACGCCTTTCGCGTTGTGGATGGCGGTTCAGGCAGTCATACGTTGCACGACAGTAGTCAAATAGCTCCCAACAAACCCTAGCAAGTAGAAAGTTTTGACGATGGCGAATGCTTCAGAATCTGGATCCGCAAAATCTTCTGCCATCCTCCTAGTTCGACTTGGGATCATGATGTTTCTCCAGTTTTTTATCTGGGGTGCATGGTACGTTTCGATGAACGGTTTTTTGACCGATAGCGGCATGTCGGGGTTCATAGCGGCGGCCTACACCGTGGCTCCCATCGCAGCGATTGTCGCGCCGCTGTCTTTAGGGTTGGTCACCGATCGGTTGCTCAACACAGAATGGGTGTTGGCCGTGTTGAATATCGTTGGGGCCGTTTTATTGTGGTTCACGCCAGCTCTAGCAAGCGCTGGAGAACCAACCGGAGCGTTCGCGCAGTTCACGCACCCGATGGTGCTCTGTCTGTTGGCATATTTGATTTGCTTCATGCCAACGTTAGGTTTGACGGCCAGCCTTTCTTTCAAACATCTTGCCAACGGTGAAAAAGAATTTCCCGTCGTACGTGTCTTGGGGACTATCGGTTGGATATTTGGGAATTGGGTTATGTGGGGCTGCCGCATGTTCACGGGAGACTCAGAGACGTTTGGCGACAATTCTGCTCACATGTTTCACGCGGCGGCGATTGCCTCTGCGGTTCTAGGGATTTACTGTTTGACTTTGCCGCGCACGGCTCCTCCGGCAAAAGGCGAAAAGATTTCCTTCGGCAAGATCTTGGGTGTCGAAGCTTGGGCCATGCTCAAGGACAAGTCGTTTTTCGTGTTCGCATTGGCATCATTTTTGATCTGTATTCCATTGGCGGGCTACTACGCGATGGGCTACGGATACGTTGATCAGTCTGGGGTAAAACTGTTCGGTTCCACGACCGGTGCAATGAGTACGGGCCAGATGAGCGAGATACTCTTTATGCTGTTGATGCCGGTCTGCTTTGCACGTTTTGGGGTCAAGAACATGCTGATCATAGGAATGTTAGCGTGGGCAGTACGATACGGGCTTTGGGGATTCTCGTTTGGCCAAGAGGGGCCGCTACTGACGGTGCCGATTTTTCTGGGCATCCTCCTGCACGGGATCTGCTACGATTTTTTCTTTGTATCGGGAATGATCTATACCGATAAAAAAGCCGATCCGGAGATTCGCGGACAAGCCCAGTCGCTGATCGTAATGCTCACCCAAGGGCTGGGGCTTGGAATTGGCGCACAAGCTTTTGGCTGGTGGACAACGCAGTGCACCACCGCAGACGCAGTAGATTTCACTAAATTCTGGTATGTCCCAGCAGCCTTTGCACTGGTCGTGATGTTGTTTTTCGCAGCCGCTTTTTGGGATCGATCCACCGACGAGTCTACGCAGTAGAAAAAGCCGTGGGGCCGTTTTTCCAACTGCGATACTGCATATCCGCGAGTTAGATTTCTAACCTGCCGTATTTATCCCAAGCAGGTTTAGAAACCTGCCCTACCCCGTGGTTTCCTCTAGATCTTTATCCGGTGGCCAAAATGCGAGCAGCATGATGGTTGACGCAAGTACTGCAACGAAGAATGGAAACAGCCAGAGCTGTTGGAAATCGACAATGCGTTGGCCGTCGAGTTCCACCGAAAACATTTCGTGGAGTTTAGGCGCGACAATTCTTGCGATGATTGGGCCTCCACCGAATGTCATAAGCGTGAACATTCCTTGAGTCGTTGAGCGGTCCTCTGTTGGTAAGAATTCGTCGACGAAAATGAAGACCGTTGCAAAGAAGAATGCGTGGCACAGACCGTGCAAGAAGATGGCGATGATTGCGGCAGTCGGCGTCGGCAACCACGCAAACAGGCCAAACTTGATTACTTGTCCCAATCCTCCGATGACCAAGGTTGCTCTCCAACCAAACCGCGTCAAGAAAAGTCCAAGAAAGCTCATCGTCAAGATTTCAGCAATTTGGCCGATGCTCATCACCGGCATCACCCATTTTTGGTCGAAGCCAATGCTGGTTAAATATCCGTCAGCCCACAAGAAATAGGCATCGTGTATTGTCGAATCTAACATCGTTGCGAACCACAGCACGGCGACAAACGGCTTTGCCATCGATTTCAAGGCCTCGATCCATGCGACCGTTTGGGTGTCTCGATTGGGCGGAGTGTGCGGCAACCAAAGACTGTATCCAGCAAAAGAAAGAGAAGTCAAACCCGCCACCAAAAACGTATATCGCGCACTGTTGGGATCATTGTCCAACAAAAACACTAGAGGCCAACAGGCGGCGATCCATCCGATGGTTCCGCCCATTCTGACCAATCCAAAGCTCTTTTTAGGATTCACCAAAGCGGTAAAGGCAACTGAATTGGTAATAGAAACTGTTGGAACGTAAAACAGACAGTGTAGCCACATTAGTATCGCGAACAGGACCTGACCGGAGACGAAGAACATCCCCAACAAAGCGCAACCGCTGGCAAGATGGCTGAAGGCAAGAAATTTTTCTGCCGCAAAATTGCGATCAGCGAACTTGTTTCCAAAGAAAACGGCGACAATCGCAGTGATAGGAAACGCCAGCAGTACAATCGATTGACCGGTTGCCGAGAAGTTGAGCCCCTCGGTTCCCAAGTAGCCAAAGACCAATGGCAACCACGCCCCAAGAATGCCGAACTGCAGAAACATCATCCACCAAAGCTTGGCAATCAGCGCTTTGTTTCCCTGCGCTGGTGCCATGTCAGATGCCAGTTTGGTGTTAGTCAATTAAGAGAGGTACGGATTGGTGGACAATTGTGGCGTTTTAGATTTGGGATCTAATTCGCAAGGTGCAACGCTTATCATCGGCTATACAGAATCGGCAAACGCCTGCATGTCGGCAGCGTAGGCGTCGAGTCTCTTTTGGAGATTCTGTTTGTCGGATTCTAAATCACCGATTTCTTCCTTCGGCAAGTAACCAAACATGTAGAACTTGACCTTTGGTTCGGTACCAGAAGGCCGTGCAGCCACGTAGTTACCCTCTTCAGTCGTATCAAACATCAGCAGGTTACCCACCGGACCTTCAAAAGACTCAGTTTTGCCATCGGGGAAGTTTCGCTTCAATGAAGCAAAATCCCGAACGCACTTGATTTCAAGGCCACCGATCGACTTGGGGGGATCGCTACGGAACTTCTTCATCAGACGCTCCATGCGCTTCATGCCATCGGAGCCCTCCATCTGAATGTTGATCAGTCTTTCAGCATGCAAACCATACTTCCGATACAGATCGTCCATGTGTTCGTGCAGCGATTTTCCTTTGGCCTTAACTTCCGCCGCCAGTTGGCTCATCAGCATACAAGCCACCGCGCCATCCTTGTCACGACAGTATTGCCCGACTAGGTATCCATGTGATTCTTCAGTACCAAAAATGAATTTATCAGGTCCCTCCCGGTCAACGACACTGCAGATCCATTTGAAACCAACCAAATTCTCATAGTGGCACTTGATTCCGTAATGATCGCATGCGCGCTTGAGCATCAACGTGGTGACCAAGGTTGTGACGATGTAGTTCTCCGGCGCCAGATCTCCGGCTGCCTTACGTTTTTCCATCACGAAATCGCCCAGCAATACGCCAAGCTGGTTACCGTTGAAGGTTGCCCAAGGACCGGCGGTATCAGTGGTCACCGGAGCTGCTGCACCAAGGCGATCGCAGTCCGGATCTGTCGCTATGATTAGCTCGCTGCCGTTGCTTTGCGCGTGTTCGATGATTGCGTCGAAGATTTTGACGTTTTCCGGGTTAGAGGAATGCCCCGGCACGTTGGGGAAATCGCCGTTGGGTTCGCGATGCGGTTCGTAAATCTCAAGCGACTCAAATCCGACTGCGTCTAACAACGCTTTCACGTTGGCTTCGCCGACTCCATGCAGTGGGCTGTAGATCACCTTCAAATCGCGCGGCCCGTCAAAGCTGTGTTTGAGATGCTCGGCCAGAAAAGCCGCGTCGGCTTCTTCGGTGACGATATGGATTTTTCCATCGGCGACGGCTTGGTCGAAGTCGGCGACCTCGATCTCATTGACCTTGTCTACTTTTTCGATGACGGCTTTGTCGTGAGGAGGAATTAGCTGCGCGCCGCTGGACCAATAAGCCTTGACTGCGTTATCGCTTGGCGGGTTGTGGCTGGCGGTCACCATGATGCCACAATCGCACTCTTTGAATCTAACCAAATAGGACAGCTCTGGCGTGCTGCGGTACTGGTCGATGAAGAACACTTCGAAGTCGTTTGCCACCATAATTCCGGCACACAATTCCGCGAACTCGCGCGATCGGTGACGCGTATCATAGGCGATCGCAAACTTCCAAGGGCCATTCGGTTTTATCTCGCGCACATAATCGGCAAGTCCTTGAGCGCTTTCGCCCATCGTACGCGCGTTGATGGCGTTACTGCCAAATGGGTACATGCGGCCGCGCCGACCACCGGTGCCGAATGGGATCACCGTCCAAAACACATCGTCCAGCTTCTGCCATTTTTCCTGATCAATGTGTTCAGCGATTTCAGAAACGTAGGCGGAGTACTTTGGATCCGTCAGCCAGTTCTTCAGGTTCTCTACGGCAGACGCCGAAATTTTTTCTTCTGCCTGAGCTTGCTGGGCGACGTCGATATATTTTTTTGTGTCAATTGCTGAGTTTGCCATAGTCTCAATTCAAGGAGTTTGAGGAGATGCGTTTGAGTGGTCAAGGGTAGGCGGTTACCAATATCGTTCGAGCACGATTTGCCCCGGTGCCTTGCTGCGATGCTTAATCATATCGCGATTGTTGAGCAAATCTTCCATGGAATCTAGCATCGCCGGGTTGCCGCAAAGCAATACTGACGATGTGTCGGCAGATAATTTGCAGTCGGCAGCTTTCTCCAGTTGCCCACTGGCCAGCAGTGCCGGGATTCGTCCACGTAAGGCGGTATCAGATTGCTCACGTGTCAGACTCTGCACCAGTTCGAACTTGCCGTGGTACTTCTCTTTGTATGCATTAAGTTCTTCGGTGTAAGCCAAATCGTTCGCGTGTCTGACGCCATGGACGACCACGATTTTTTTGAAACGCTGCCACGACGTTTCGGTGCGCAACA
>CAYTPS010000005.1:40879-42844 GCA_964439245.1 uncultured Pirellulaceae bacterium
GCGCCAAACCGGTACCGGTCGAGATCAACCACAAGTGATCAGCGTCAGGGGTTTTACTCAGCGTAAATCGTCCGGTGGCTTTGTCATTGACCAGAATCGGATCGCCCACCTTGAGTGCGTCTAGTTTTGGAGTTAATTCTCCATCAGGCACGACGACGATGAAAAATTGCAGCTGATTTCCGTGAGGGGAAGCGACCGAGTAGGGGCGATTGATGATCCCGTCTTCGTCACCTTCTCTCCCCTCTTTGTAAACGCCCAACTGCAGGAATTGTCCTGCTTCAAAATTTTGAACATCTGGGCATTCGATTGTGATCGTGAAAAGTCCATCGGTCCAGATTTTCTTATCAGTGATCTTAGCTTGGCACCATGTCGGCATAGTGGGCTCGTTTGGACGGGTAGGACGTGGAAATCAATACTCGATATCATCGAATGATTTCTTTTGTAAATCAATAGTCCGTTGAGGACAATCATGCTTGAAGTGGGCGCTTTTTTTTCCAGACCTTTATGATGTTTTCATGATCAAATGCCAACTCTGTTTCACAATCTAAATTTTCTAGCCTTTTCCACTGCCAGTCAGCCGCATCATCGGCGGCAATAGGTGACTGTTGCACGTCAACGTTGGCTTCAAAAGCGGTGGAAATGACCCGAGATCGCGGGTCTCGATCGACTGCTGAAAATGTGCCGATCTGGTAAACGGACGATGCGACTAGGCACGTTTCCTCCTTAAGCTCTCTAACAGCCGCCTGTTCGAGGGTTTCACCCATATCCAAAAAGCCGCCAGGCAAAGCCCAACTTCCTTGGTAAGGCGGATGTTTGCGCTGAATTAACAAGATATGTTCCTCACCATCGATCATGCGACTGACGACAATATCTACGCTGGCCGCGGGGCGTGGGTACTCGTATTCGAACATGTTGCACGGCACCTAAGGTCTATTTTGAGTTAATATGTTGAACGCAGGAACGTCTCGCTATCACGCGAGGTCCGACGATATATTGTGCCCGCTGCTTCGGATCCTTGGAAGGAACGTTCCGAAATTCGCGTGCAAGATCAAGACAGAGAAGTGTATGTTCACCGTTGTACGAAATAAAAATCCCCAGCCTCTCCGATTGCAATTGGTAAGGTGTTTTATGAAGTTGTTTATCTTCACTTTCCTTTTTTGTCTTGCCGTTTCACCACCGCTCTGTCCAGCTGACGAAATCTAATCGCCCGATCGCCGTATCCTCCTACACACGCATGCGGAAAGCGGAGAGGTTGCGTACTCAGTCGAATTTGACGGCCAACCGATTATTGGCAGGTCGCGCTTGGGCGTACGACTCAAAGGAGGTGCTTTCGCAGATAAGCTAAGGGCACCGGGATCAAAAACGCACTCACATGATGAAAAATGGAACCCCGTCTAGGGGCAGTTCAATGAGTATCGTGACCACTACAATGAGATCACTTTGGACCTTGGGGAAGACGCCGATCGCAAACGCCACATGCAGGTTGTGCATCGCGTCTACGACGATGGCGTCGCATTTCGCTATGTCTTTCCGAAGCAAGACGGTTTAAGGCAAGTCGATTTTGAGAAGGAACTTTCCTCCGTCGCAGTCGTCTCTAACGATCCGGTTAGTTGGTACGCCAAATCGTCCACTGGACTGCACAATAACGTTCCGCTCGTGAAGATAAAGAAATCCTGCCGAACACCATTCACTGTTCGACTCTCAGAAGAATGCTTCATTTCGTTGCACGAAGCTGCCGTCGTGAACTCTTCCGATGCGATGTTGTCTCTCGGTGCCGACAAGCGCACACTTACCTATTCTTCGAAATGCAAACAAGCTGCAGAGTCTGTCAGTGCTTGGCGAACGATTCAAATTGCCGATCCACCTGCTGGGTTGATTGAGTCCGCGCTGCTGTTGAATCTGAACGAGGCGTGCAAACTGGCCGATACGAGTTGGGTCAAGCCTGGTGTCAGCTTGTGGGATTGG
>CAYTPS010000006.1:0-959 GCA_964439245.1 uncultured Pirellulaceae bacterium
GCAGGCCTAGATAAATGATCGTCCCGTTCGCAAGATCGTGACAAAACCCGGCTTATGACCAACTCTTTTTTTACAACCCGCCGGCGGTTGTTCGGCGGATTCCAATGCGTTTATGCCGCCTTGCGGATGCTAATTTGATCTGGTGAAAGTTCGGCGGGAATCGCCTCGCCGGCATCGTTCCAAGGTAGTTTCGCCAGTGGGCCGGTTGTCGCAAGATTGTTCCGCTCCCAGCGGTGGGTGTTGAGCGCATCGAGTACCGATTTGGCAATTTCCACCGCGGCGGCACCTTGTTCAATATTTACTTTTGGATCGCGTCCTTCTTTGATCGCCGCAATCCAGTCTTGATGTTCGTCGAGGATCGCATTGCTACGTGGCACTTCGATTTCGCGTTTTTTTAGCACGTTTTCAAATAACGATTCACGTACAAACGCTTGTTGTTCGAGCGTTAAGTGAAAGAAGTCGAGTTCACGATTGCGAATCCATGACGGGAGTTCGATGAGCGTAACCTTCGACTGAGTAAAATCGATCTGAGCAAATCCGTTGGTGCCGAAAATTTGCATCGAACGTTCCGGCGAAAAACTACAGCGCGATGCAGTTAGGTTGGCGACAGCTCCACAGTCAAACTGCAGACGGGCTTGGGCCATGTCTTCGTTTTGCCCAAACATCGACATCCCAACGGCGCGCGTTTCCATCAGACTGCCGGGCATCATTGAATTAACCAAATCAATGTCGTGGATCATCAGGTCGTAAACTACACCGATATCGGTCGACCGAAATGTATATCCGCTCATCCGAGACGCTTGAACAAATTTGGGCTGACCAATTTTGGCTAGAGCCTCTTTAAAGGTAGGATTGAATTGCTCGACATGTCCGACCTGAACAACTGTGTTGTTACGGCGGGCAATACTTACCAGTTCTTGGGCATCAGAAATGCAGTCGGTGACCGGTTTCTCTATCAG
>CAYTPS010000006.1:969-13621 GCA_964439245.1 uncultured Pirellulaceae bacterium
GCCGCATCAATCTGGCCGATCAACTCTTCAAAGTCACTAACCGCAACAACATTGAACTGTTCTTCGATAGGTTTCAGTGCGATAGGGTTCGGATCCGCTACAGCAACTAAATGAATGTTAGGGTTTTCAGCCAACAGGCGAGTGTGAATGCGCCCCAGATTTCCAGCGCCGATGACGGCGACTCGCATTACGCTCACGCTGCTTTTCTCCTTTGCTCGCGTCCTCGTCCGTGTCTGCCGGACTGAGAGACCGCAATTCTATCAATGAAGTGTTCGACTTCTGGAATAAGGTCACCTTTGGCTTTCATAAGGTCTCGCACGTTGTCCAGTCCAACGCACGCCCGGTACATTAGGCGGTAGGCTTCCTTGATTTTCGCAATGACCTCAGGGTCAAAGTTGTTTCGCTTTAGCGCCACGATGTTGATGCAGCGAGGACGCGCTGGGTTGCCGTCGGCCAGCATGTAGGGAGCAACATCTTGCATCACGCGACTCGCACCGCCGACAAATGTGTAAGAACCAATGGCTCCGTAATGCAGAACAGCAACCGAGCCTGAGAGCGTCGCGTGGTGGTCGACGTGAACGTGACCACCCAATAGAGTTCCATGCCCAATAATGACGTGGTCGGCCACATTGCAATCGTGCGCAATATGGACGGATCCCATTAAGTAGCAGTCGCTTCCAAGACGAGTGTAGCCGTCTTCTTTTTCTGATCCCCGATTAATGGTCACACATTCCCGAATGACGTTACGATCACCGATCACTACCTTGGTTTCAGTGCCCTTGTAGCTTAAATCTTGCGGATGGCCTCCCAACACAGTACCTGGGGAGATCAAATTATCTTCGCCAATGGTCACATCACCCAATATAGTGACGTTGTTGTACAGTTTTGTTCCCCGACCAATCTTCGCTAAAGGACCAACCACACAGAACGGACCGATCTCTACGTCATCGGCGATCTCGGCTTTACGGTCCACCACTGCCAGTTTGGAAATTTTCGGAGACATGGGTTTCGATTGCCTCGGTTTTTCGGCGAAGTCGTCAAAGGAATATATAGTCACGTCTTGATTCGCTTATGCTGAAAGGCGTCGTTTGTTCGGTTGTGGTTCGTTGTTCGCCGCGGCTGATTGCTTTAGTAACTCAACGACCACTTCGGAATTAAGTCGGTGGCCACTTTTGTAGGCGGTGAATTTTCCAATCAGGTCGGTTCCGATCAGAGAAAAATCTCCAATCATGTCCAACATTTTGTGTCGGGCGCACTCATTGTCGTAACGCAACTCATTTTCGATTGGTCCGAGTTGGTCAAACACCAACAAGTCTTGGTATCCAACCCGTTCGCCAAGCCCGCCAGCCCGTAGTTGGTCGGCTTCGGTATCCAAGACAAAAGTTCGCGCTGGAGCGATGTGTTCGCAATAATCGGTTGGGGTCAGCACCATTTCCCAATGTTGTTTGCCAATGGCTGCATTGCCGGGATAGTCGAGCAGATATTCGAGTTCGAAAGACTGATTTTCCGCTGGAGCGATTTCAATCCAAGACTCCTTGTTCCCGATACGTTTGGTTTCGGTAACACAAGTGATTTCGCGTGTTGCATCGAGTTCTATTTTCCCTGCCGACTGTAACGCCAGAACGAAACCGATACTTGATCCGTCTAAACCTGGCATCTCGGCTCGGTTTACGTGAACCTCACAGTTGTCGATCCTTAGTCCCGCCAATGCCGACAAGACATGTTCCACCATTTCTACAGCACAATCGTTACTGACCAATGTGGTTCTACGCGGGCCAGCAACGCGATTGGAAATGTTAGCCTCGATACGCGGATGCCCCGGAAGGTCCGTGCGAATAAAAACGACCCCGCTGTTAGCCACCGCGGGATGAAACTCAAGCTTCACGTCCAAGCCACTCCAGAAGCCGAAACCGGCCACCGTGGTGGATGATGCAATGGTCGTTTGAGGGCGAATGAACTGAACCAAAAGTACTGCCTACAAAGAGGTGATGCCGAAAATGGGAAACGTTGAAAAAGAATGACCAGTTGGTCCGGTCATTTTCAAATTCACTAACGGCGATTTGTCTCACTACCCCGACTGGCAGCGTAAGTTCGGGCGATTTGACCGACGATCTCTTCAGTGATGTCTTTCTGGTTGGTGTGAAAGACAATACTGCTGTTGACCCTCTGCATGATGCTCGCGGGAACGGCAGGATCGATTTCCTGACTGTTGTATCGCATCACCATACGTACGCCTTGCTTTTGAGCGTAGTCGGCAATCATGGCTTTGATTTCGTTGTAGGTATCGAAGTGCAGTTGAGCTTCCATTTTCATCAGGTCACGCATTTTGTTGCGTTGCTCAACTTCTTTGGCAGCAGACTTCTGAGCCAAGCGAGTTTCTTCGGCTTTGAACTCCGGAGAGGTGGGCTCGTATTCTTTCAGTCCTTGGGCTTCTTGCATCAAGGCTTGCTTCATTTGCTGAGTCTGAGCTTTAAATTGCTCTGCCTCTTGGCGTAAGCCTTCCAGTTGCTGGCCAAATACAGGATGGCTCTTGAAGATCTTCCCGATATCGACGAGGGCGACATTAGTTTGAGCCTGAACCGCAGTCGGAGCCCAAAGTGAGGTGACAGACGCCACGGCCAAAACGGCTGCGGCGGTCAAAACTTGGGAATTAAAAAGAATTCGTGATAGTCGTTGCTTAACGTTCACTTTCAGCACTCCTTGCCGTCGTGATAGTAATTCCTGAACAGATTTGGCAATCCCTTCGCCAAAAGCATCTGTAAAGGCCGGTCAAATTGTCTCTGAGTGCGAATCGAATCCATCGATGGCACTTTTTGTTCTACAGGTCGGTCTTTTTTTAGACCGGTTCGTCATTTTGCAGATCTTGGCAATGGAAGTAAAGCCCGAAATTTGTGCTGTCACTTCCAATGGCTGGATCAACAAAACGAAAGTCCATTGTTCAAAATTTTTCTTCCGCAAACCTAAATCGAGGAAGTCGTCGAAAATGTTTCTCTCAGTTCGTCAGCAAGTTCTTCATACTGCGTGTAGAAGCTGCGAGATAACAGTGCGAGGTAAAAATTAACTCCCAGCGAGATCAACAGTAGCAACCACATCAACCGCAGCATCCGACCGTCACTGGTGCCAGATGTTGCTGATCGGTCATTGAAAGTCGTCCCGCTGCGGCCACGTTGTGAGTAATTGTTAATGTCCATGGCAAGTGATCGGCCGTTTAGACCTTCATACGAAGTGCCACTCGTTCCGGAGGAGGCTAGACGAATACCGCGCGGGGCAGCTAGATCGCCGCCGAGCGTATAAGGCACTGTTTGGCTGACTAAGGATTGAACGCGTCCGCGCGCGCCATCTTGTGATTGGTTATTATTCTTCAGTTTGTCAATTTTGGAGTCTAAAGTTCGGCTGGCGGAATCGAGTTTCATCAGGTGGTCGATAGCGCCAATTTTCGCATCGAGGTCTGCCTCTTTTTCTGCCAAAATTTGCGCTACTCGATCCGCCGAGGCGTTGGACGCTCTAACGGGCGATAGCGCGTCGGTGCGGTTCCCGCGATAGATTGGATCTGTGGACCGATCGGCAAGGCGGTCTTCGCCGAAGGTATATGGCCGCCCCAGATAGTCGTAGCCAGCGGTTGATCTTCTTCGCAATGGCGTTAGGTCATCGTCATAGAAACGAGCAAGTCTGGCTTCTTCCATGGATTCGCGCTGACGTTGAAGCCAAGCTGCATCTTCAGCATTTTTTACCTCAAGCCTCTTCGCATCGAGCAGCCGCTGCTGTAGTTCTCGTTGTTGTGCCGCGAAATTCAAGTCATAGTCTGAAGAACGACCATCAGTGCCCGAATATCTCCCGTCGCGCACGTCACGCGTGATGCGACTGGAACCGTCATCGATCCGTCTGGCGTCAGTATAGCGATCGAATCGCGAGTCGTTGCGACGAAGGTACTCGTCGCCGCGATTTTGGTTGATACGGTCTCGTACATAATCGACATCACGTTGGTCACGTTGATCGTTTGCACTACGCTGAAAGTTATCGAGGTAGTCATTTCTGAAGCGGCGATCACTAATGCGCGAAAAATCGCGATCATCTTGCCCGAAACGGTCTCGTCGATCAATGGCGAAGCGGTCACCCGCATCACGTTGGAATGGCTGCCGAATACGTTGGTCGTCATTCAGGTCCCAGCCACTGTTGTTGACGGTGTCTCGATTGAATGAGTCGAAGTCATCGCGTCGGTCGTAGGGACGCCGGTCGCGATCATCAAAAGAGTCGTTCCTTTGATCCAGAGAACGGAATTGGCGTTCATTGGGGCGCGTACCGCGATTGACGGCGGTTTGGTTTCTGCCGAAGTCGTCCCGAGGCTCTACTTGGATCGAGGACGAGTTACCAGGAATGTTTCCAATCCTGCGAACGTCGATTTTGTTGCCGTCTTCTCCCACATAGCGTAGGGCAACTCCGGTCAAATTTTCGACACCCAAATTACGAAGCGTCAGTGTGCCGTTTTGTATGTCTTGCAGCGAAAGATCGTCCACGTCAATGATGGCCGTATTTCTATAAACTTCCCACTGTCGTTGAGTCACATTTGAACCGTTTATTGATCGGTTGCCGAACTGAGAGCCATCTTGAAACATAACGACTTCGCCGATCGAGTTCCGCTCCTCTGGCTGAATTGGAGCATAGATATAGCCTTCCTGCTTGAGGGTTCTCGCCCATTCTGGTGAAACCGGCAATGGCCACGCACGCAGTTGCACTTGAGAGGTCGCTGACCGTGAATTCTGGTCGAAATCTGGTCGAGAATTGTCTTGCCGATCAACCACGCTCGTCTGCGGTTCGTCGTACAGACGGTTGTTCGAATCTCGGTTAGATGTTGTGACTGGAACTACCTTGCTGGTGCCATCTTTGTAGTCTGTACCGCCAAGGGTTTGCCTAGATGTGGGGCTAAAACCGCTGTCATCAGTCGGTGAACTCTGCGCCACGCGCATACTGGTCCTGTCGAAACTGCGATTGAGCGGTTGCAGACGAGTCTGGTTGGTCCGAAGGCTAGAATTTTGATTGCCCGATCGGTCCGCTCTGTCTGCGGAAAAGTCATCGCCGCCAAACTGCTGTGCAAAGCTCGATCCTGAGCCAAGAACTACCAACAGCGTAACCATCAATCCCTTCATGGGTGCGCTCCAACGAGTGATTTTATTTTTCATTGCCCTGTATATTAGACAATTTTGGTGAATCGGGTAAAGGCTGATAACAGGCCAATCTAGATTGCCTGTTTTAACAGCTTCGGATTTCATTGTTTTGGGTAAATCGGTAGAAATAGGCTTATGGGTAAGTTTGAATTTGCCGCGATCGTGGGCGGAATCGCGATACTGTTTTTTTACAGCCAACTTGAACCGCAGGCACCGCACACTGGGCAAGATCTTCAAAACGGCGTTTCTGAGTCAGTTCCCTTTAGCGCAGAGAAAATTTATGGTCAGAAAGTAACGCAGACGTTTGACGTCGTTTCTTTGCGTGCGATCGACGGCGACTCTTTGGAGGCCGTTATGGTTGACGGTACCGCGGTTGAGATTAGGTTGGCTTCGATTGACGCTCCTGAGCGGAATCAGAAGTTCGGGCGTGACGCGCAGAGACATTTGCAGGCGCTCGTAGAAGGGCAAGCGGCGCGAATCTTTCAAACAGACACCGACCGATATGGTCGTGTTGTTTCGTTTGTCTTAACTGGTGATGCCGGAACGGATGTCAACGCGACGATGGTCTCCGATGGATTCGCATGGCATGCGATTAAGTTCAGCGACGATCCATCACTGGCGGAGTTTGAGCGTCAAGCTAAAACCGCGAGGCGTGGCCTGTGGAGCCAGCGCTCTCCAATCTCGCCATGGGTTTATCGGAAGTAGGCCTAGGTCAACCCAGCGCCGCGTTTAGTCCAAAACTTGGGTAGAGATCGACTCCAATCAAAATTTGCCAGACAAGATTGTCCTGCCAAACGGCAAAATCAAGTCCTGACACTGCACTAGCCCAATCGAAATGTCGGTGCTCAGAACCTTTTCTTCGGGGTTGAGTTTCGGCGATAGATCTTTTGTCAAAACCTGAATTCACAAAACCATGCTTCGGTTACTGAGGTGTGGTTTTTTCGTTTGCCGCCTTTTTCCAAGTTGGGCGCGCGTTGGCGCTGATTTCCTTGTCAGCGCTGACCATCAGCGCCCGCAGTTCGATCACCAGTTCGGGTTTGTCGGACGCCAAGTTGTTCTTTTCACCGATGTCGTTTTCAAGATCAAATAGGTAGGGTTTCAGCTCTCGGCCTTCACCGGATTTTTTTCGCACTGATAGCTCCAAATATTTCCAGCTGCCAGATCGAATGCCTTCAAGTTTTCCACCTGAAGAGTAATAGATCATTTCCGCACGAGGTGAGTTGTCGGAAGTAAAAGTAGACGAAATGTCATGCCCATCGATTTTGCGTTTGGGGAGCGACGTTTGGGTGACAGCGGCGATGGTTGGCAAAAGGTCCATCGTCGTGGCTAAAGCATTGGTGCTCGTGCCGGGCGGGATTCTGCCGGGCGCCCACATCACGCAGGGTACGCGTTGACCTCCTTCGAAGGTCGTGCCCTTTCCCGCGCGTAACGGTTTGGCTGAGCCTGCGTGATTTTTGAAACGCAGCCACGGGCCGTTGTCTGAGGTGTAGATGATCCAGGTTTTCTCCGACAGACCGAGGTCCCGCACTGTCTGTACGAGTCGACCGACTTCAGTATCAATGTGCTCGATGACGCACTTGTAAGCGTTTTTTGGGTCGGGATCGTAGGTGTCCTCGGGCACGTACAACGGAATGTGTGGCATTGAATGAGGCAAATAGACAAAGAACGGCTGTTCGCGGTTGTCCTTGATGAAGTCAATTGCTTTGTCAGTGTACCGACGAGTGATCGTTCGTTGGTCAACAGGAACTTCAATAATCTCTTCGTCTTGGACCAAGGGTGTGTTCCATTTGTTGACTGCGCTGCTTTGATCTAGCCAAAGTTTGTCGCTAGAGATTTTTGGTTTCCCACTGTTGTCAGGATGGTTCATGTCGTTTGAGTATGGGATTCCAAAGTAGTGATCGAAACCCTGAGCTCCCGGAAGTGTTTCGCGATGATGTCCAAGATGCCATTTGCCGAAACAGCCCGTCGCATACCCAACGGATTTTAAGTGATCTGCAATCGTGTATTCATCTGGGTGTAATGCGTGGGGCGATTTTGGGAACAAAACACCTTTGTGCATTCCCACGCGTTTCGGATAGCAGCCGGTCAATAACGCAGATCTGGAAGGCGAGCAGACAGGACTGGCAACGTAGAAGGAAGTGTATTTTCTGCCCTCACTTGCCAGTCGATCAATGTTGGGCGTGCGAATCGTCTCAGACCCAAAACATCCCAAATCGTTGTAGCCTTGGTCGTCGGTAAAAATGACGATGATGTTGGGCCTCTCGTCAGCATTGCATTGACGGGCTGCCGGTAAGAAGGCAAGTAGTGCCGTGCAGAAAAGTAAGACGTTTCGCATGTTGGCTTCCATGTTCTACAAAAGTGGAAAGTTTGATTATAAGCAAAGTAACCGCTACTGGCTGCCATCGGCCATGTGAATGTTTGACCGGCGATTTGAACTGATTCTTTGCCGGGAACCTGCGGAAATCGCTTTAGCGAACTCTTGTCGAGGCTCCTCCCTGTTTCGGCTACTCCGAACCGCTTCCTTCTGCCTCAGGCGTTTTGTTGACCGGTTGTAGAAGACAAAGATGGCTGACTCAAGTAACACAATCGAAGTCCAATATCATTCTTCGATGATGCCCAAACGCCACACGCGTGCTGGTTCCATGGTTTTAGCGATCGCTTTGCCTCAGGAATCATCAAAATAGTGATCGCTCAAAGGAAAAAGTCGGCCCTGCTCGCTAATGAATCCTATCTTGAAGATAGACTCCCCAGATTTATCGGTCCGAGAGTTCATCCTCACTATCGTTACATTCATTAAAAAAGTAATCCACGTGGCTCCCACCACTGAACAACTCCCCTGCCCTCCACCACCTCAACAGTGGGCGGATTCCGTACTGCCTTCGTGTGTGGCCGGTCAATGCATCGCGCGTTCGGGCGACGAACTTTTTGCTGGGTCGCGGCTTAATCGCCGGAGATCTGAATTTGCTCAAGGTCGGGCTTGCTTGCATGGGCTGCTGGAAGAGATGGGTGAGAACAAAAAGGTTGGATCTGCAGAGGATCGATCGCCAGTTTGGCCTGACGGTTTTGTTGGTTCTCTCTCGCACAGTGACGTTTGGATCTGGGGCTGCGTCGCACGGCAAAGCGATCTGCTTTCTATCGGTATCGATACCGAGCGTGTTGCCTCAAGCACGCTACGCCAAGACGTTCAAGACACTGTTGCAACCGATTCCGAATGGAGTCTGGTTCGTCAGTCGGGGCTTACGCCCGAAGAGGCTTTTACACTTGTTTTCTCAGCAAAAGAAGCATTTTACAAATGCTGGCACCCGCTAGTTAAAACGTATTTCGACTTCTTCGATGTACAAGTCGTTGCTCTCACACCCACCACACTTTCCCTCAAAACACTCTCAACACATCCCGGTTTCGGTTCGGGGCCGGATGTGTTGAAGGTTCACTATTCAACGCATCAATCCAGCGTTTTCACCGCAGCTTGGATGGAAGCAGGAGCCGAATCATGGATCTAAAAAAACTATATCAGGAGATCAACCAACAGACGACACGTGAATACCCAGACGTGTCGTTGACCTCTGCGATCTCGCAAGTTTGTCATCAGCACCCAGATCGTACTGCCGTCATCAGCGACGACGATTACGGAGCGATGACGTACCAACAACTTGAGCAACGCAGCAATCAGTTAGCGAACTGGTTGAAATCGCAAGGCGTCAAGAAAGGCGATTTCGTTGGTGTATGCGTCCGGCGCGATTCTCGGATGATCGCTTGGCTTTTGGGCGTGATGAAGCTTGGAGCGGGGTACGTGCCTCTTGATCCAGAATATCCTGCCGATCGCCTCGCCTACATGGTTGAAGATTCGGGCTTAAGCCATCTGGTTACCGATTCAAGTAACCTCAGAACGGTCGAAGAATTCGACGTGCTGACGACCAATGTCGATAACCAGCATCACGAGATTATCGCTGCCGGAGACGATTGTCCGGCCGTTGCCATCGATCCGGAATCGGATGTGGCATACGTGATCTATACCTCCGGTTCGACGGGAAAACCCAAGGGCGTTCTTGTACCGCACCGTGGTGTTGTCAACATGATCGTCGGGCTAGAGGAAGCGCTTTTGTTTTCGGCCGACGATGTCATGTTGGCCACCACAACGCTGGCCTTTGATGTTTCAGTTTCCGAAATCTTTATGCCGCTGTACTGTGGTGGATCCATTGTCGTGGTCGATCGTGCTTGCGCACGGGACAGCGCGCGTCTGATTCAGGCCTGCCAAACACACAATATTTCAGTCATGTTTGCCACGCCAGCAATGTGGCGAATGATCCTAGAGGCGGATTTCACCGGTAACAAAGACATGGTCTTCTTAACTGGCGGAGAACCTCTTCCCCAGGACCTTGTCGCTCCGATGCTGCAGCGCTGCCGCGAACTGTGGAACCTTTATGGACCCACCGAAACCACGGTCTTCTCGACCTATACGCAAATCGTTGATGCTGACGAAAAAGTGCTGATCGGTGTGCCTGTGATCAACACGTCAGTCTTTATCGTTGATGAAGAAAACAATCTTTGTCCTCCAGGCACACCGGGTGAATTGCTGATCGGTGGCGATGGAGTCACGTTGGGGTATCTGAATCGTGATGATCTGACGGCCGAAAAATTCATTCAATTTGATGGGCAGCGCATCTATCGAAGTGGCGATTTGGCTCAGCTAACTGACGATCGCCAAATTGATTGCCTCGGACGCATCGACGGACAGGTGAAACTCGACGGTCACCGCATTGAACTCGGTGAGATCGATGTCGCACTTGCCGGGCAAGACGGCGTTAGAATGGCGACGACCATTCTGCGTGAGGATCGCCCCGGCGACAAACGTTTGGTCGGTTACATGATCGCCGAGGATGGAAAAACGCTCGACATGGCCGCCATTCGTGAAAACATCGCGACGCATTTGCCAGAATACATGGTGCCCGCAATTCTGACGACGATCAGTGAGTTTCCGATGACCGACAGCGGTAAACTGGATCGCAAGTCGTTCCCCGCCCCATCAGAGAAACGGCCCGAGATCGGCGTCGAATATGTCGCGCCGGCCAACGATCTTGAAAACCAGTTGGCCCAGATCTGGGGCGCGATTCTTCAAATCGATGGCGTTGGTACTTCTGATAACTTCTTTCAATTGGGCGGAAGTTCACTCCGCGCAGTGAGAGCCGTTGCGCAGATGAAGCAGCAAGCCAATATCGATATCTCCAACGCTGAGTTCTTTGACAACCCGACCATCGCCAACGTCCTCAAGCTTGCCGACAAGAAAGCGGAATTGCTACAGCGTTTTGGTGCAAAGGCTCAAGCTGAATCGAACGACGAATCAGACGAATATGCCGGTCAGTATGCGATCGTGGGTATGTCAGCGCGATTCCCTGGTGCGGACAATCTGGAACAGTTCTGGGACAACCTTGTCCAGGAACGCGAGTCGATCTCGTTCTTCTCGCCGGAAGAACTGGACCGAACGTTGGATCCGCGCGACACCAAAGATCCAAACTACGTCGCTGCTCGCGGCATCATCGAAGGCGCCGACGAATTTGATGCTCACTTCTTCAAAATCATGCCTAAATCAGCTGAGCTGATCGACCCACAGCAGCGCATGATGCTGGAGATCTCATGGACGGCTTTGGAGGACGCTGGAGTTGTTCCAAGTTCGGAGAAGACGATCGGGATTTGGGCGGGTACGTTCAGCACGACCTACCACATCAACAACGTGTTGACTAATCCCGAAATCGCACGCGCACTTGGCTCTTTCCAGCTTGCTTCGATCAGCGAAAAGGATTTCATTGCCACACGTGTGGCGCACGCATTGAACTTGACCGGTCCGGCGATCAACGTGAACACCGCTTGCTCGACTTCGTTGGTGACGTTGGTAGAGGCCTGTAAGTCTTTGGCGTTTGGCCACTGTGATGTCGCGATCGCTGGCGCGGTCAGCATCCACTTCCCACAAATGAGCGGCCACTTATTCCAAGAAGGAAGCATCGCGACTCCCGATGGACACTGTCGACCGTTTGACGCTCAAGGACAGGGGACTCTGTTCTCCGATGGTGCTGGAGCGGTGGTTGTGAAACGCCTAGCAGATGCCATTGCTGAAGGTGACCGAATTTACGCCGTCGTCAAAGGCATAGGAATCAACAACGACGGAGGAGAAAAAGCAAGTTTCTCTGCTCCAAGTATTGCCGGTCAAGCTGGCGCGATCGCGATGGCTCAGGCCGATGCTCAAGTTACCGCAGACCAATTCGGTTTGATCGAGGCTCACGGCACCGCCACACCGGTTGGTGATCCAATTGAAGTTGCCGCACTTCAAACGGTTTTCGATGCACAGACCGACAAGCGGCAATACTGTGCCATTGGAAGTGTAAAAAGCAATATCGGCCATGCCGTGGCTGCAGCTGGAGTCGCGGGACTGATCAAGGCTGCCATGTCACTGCACACCGAACAAATTCCTGCGACGCTACACTACGAGAATCCGAATCCTCAGATTGATTTCGCCAACAGCCCGTTCTTCGTTTGTGATTCGCTCAAGCAGTGGCCGCGTGGCGAGGAACTGCGTCTGGCTGGTGTCAGCTCGTTTGGTGTTGGCGGAACCAACGCCCACATCGTATTGGGCGAGGCTCCCGCTGTCGCCGAAGTCGATTCGTCTGGCGATGACGCGATCCAATGCTCTTCGAGCGTTTGCGGTGATCAACCGCTACCGGTTTCCATTTTGCCAGTTTCGGGAAAGACCGAAGCCGCGATGTTGGAAAATGTTAGTCAGCTTGCTGAATACCTGACGAGCAACCAAGATCTGGAGTTGGTTGACGTTGCCAATACTCTGCAAACAGGGCGAGCCGCATTCACATATCGATCAGCAGTAGTGGTTAGCGATTTGGCTGACGCCACAGGGACGCTTGCCAGTGGGAAAGCACCGCGTTTTATCAAACGCAAATCAAATGCCTCGAAGCGTCCTGTCGTGTTTATGTTTCCCGGACAGGGGGCGCAATATGTACGCATGGGGCAGAACTTATACGAGACGTCGTCAGTTTTCAAAATGAATTTTGATCACTGTGCCGAAGTGTTGCTGCCGTTGTTGGAGCGTGATTTGCGAGAGGTGCTATTTCCCGAAAGCGGCGAAGAAGAAGCCGTTAGCGAAATACTACGCAACACACGTTTTACTCAGCCAGCCCTGTTCGCGTTAGGCTACTCATTGGCTCAAGTGTGGTTGGCGTGGGGTATTGAACCCAACTATGTGATGGGGCATTCCATCGGCGAATTCGCAGCCGCTTGTGTGGCAGGCGTCTTCAGTCTCGACGATGGCCTTAAAATGATCGCCGAACGTGGCCGCGCCATGGAGGCTTTGCCGGGTGGTAGCATGATGAGTGTTCGCCTGCCGGGCAAGACTGTTGAACCGATGTTGTGGGGCGATATGGCGATCGGCAGCTACAATGGGCCAGAACTTTGCGTCGTGGCAGGGCCAAATGACCAAGTAGCCGATC
>CAYTPS010000006.1:13631-20264 GCA_964439245.1 uncultured Pirellulaceae bacterium
AAAACAACTAGAAGCCGACGAAGTCGTGTGCCGTCACCTTTACACCTCACACGCGTTCCACTCGCCAATGATGGACTCGATCGTTGATCCATTTGCCGAATTCGTCGGCCAGTACAAATTGAACAAGCCTTCGATCCCGATTCTCTCAACCGTCACCAGTGATTGGATGACAGAAGAACAGGCGACTGACGCCCGATACTGGGCCAACCACCTTCGCCAACCCGTTCAGTTCTCTGGTGCGGTCACAAAAATGTGGGAAGAGGATCCAGCACGTATCCTGATCGAGCTTGGACCTCGCAAAACCTTATCAACGCTTGCTAAACAGCACGCGTCGGATCCGAGAAACCAAATCGCTATCCCAACACTCAGCGACAATGCCGAAGGTCACGCCGAATGGACCAGCATGATGAATGCTGTTGCCAATTTGTGGGTGGCCGGTGTTGACGTTGACTGGGATCGATTGACCGGAAATGGACAGCCGATTGCACGACGGAAAATTAGCTTGCCGACCTATGCGTTCCAACGGAAACGATATTTCATCGAGCCACCTTTCGTGGACCAGACGTCGGCGAATTCTAGTTCATTGCCGTCGGTGCCCTCAAGCATTGTTCCCGAAGTCGCTGTTCCTACTTCCATTACCAATACAACCACCATCTCTCAATCTACTCATCCGGAGTCTGTCACCATGAGCCGAATTCCTTCAATCGTTACCGCTATTGAATCTGTCTTTGAAAACACGTCAGGCTTTGAACTGGCTGATTTTGACGGCGACACCACGTTCTTCGAAATGGGGCTCGATTCTCTTGTGCTAACGCAGACTGCGACCGCGCTGAAAAAAGAGATGGAAATTGAGATTACATTTCGGCAGCTACTGGAAGAAACACCAACAGTCGATTCTCTGGCGGCATGGTTTGACGAAAATCTTCCTGCTGACAAATACGCAGCGGTTGCTGTCGCCGAAACTGTTGAGGTGGCGGCGCCAGCACCTGCCGAAAGTAGCTGTGCTCAACCCGTGTCCGCGGCCGGAACACAGGCCGTTTCTACTGCCGCTGCGGTCCCGGTCGCGGTTCAGCAACCCGTTCAAATGCCGATGCAGTCATTTGCGCCAGCCGCGACGGGAGACGTTACGCAAGACGTGATCAATAATCAGCTGCAAATTATGCAGGCTCAGTTACAGTTGCTTGCCGGTCAGCCAATGCCAATGAACGCGCCTGTGCCTGTCGCCACTGAAGCTGCTGGTGTTGTGGCTGCTACCCAACCCGTTGCTCCAGTTCCCGCGCCAAAAAACGAAGCGCTGGCTAAGCCAGAAGCAAAACGATCGGCTGATTCGGAGCAACCCCAAGACGTTCCGCCGAAAGCAAAGCGTTTCTCGACAGTAAAGCTAAACGACGGCACGCTTGATGAAAAACAGCAGGCGGCGCTCGATGACATCATTCGCATGAACTGTGCGATGTTGCCCAAGAGCAAAGCGTACGCGCAAGAGCACAGGAAATACATGGCCGATCCACGTACGGTTTCTGGTTTCCGTCCTAACATGAAAGAGATGACTCATCCGATAGTCGTTGAAAAATCGCAAGGCGTAAAACTATGGGACATCGACGGCAATGAGTACATCGATTTCACTTGCGGATTTGGTTCGAACTTCCTTGGTCACTCTCATCCGGTCACCGTCGCAGCGCTCACCGAACCGGTGCAGAAGGCCTATGCGATTGGCCCTCAAAGTCCGCTCGCAGGCGAAGTTGCCAAACTGTTCTGTGAACTGACCGGCAATGAGCGGATGGCGTTCTCAAACACTGGGTCAGAAGCGGTCCTAGGATGTACTCGTCTAGCGCGCAACAAGACCGGACGCGATTTGATCGTGATGTTCAACGGTGACTATCACGGGATTTTGGATGAGGTGTTGTCCAAGGGGAGCAAGAAACTGAAGAGCTTCCCGGCAGCGACGGGAATTCCCAAAGACCACGTTGGCAATACATTGATTCTTGAATACGGTTCTGACGAAGCGCTTGAGATCATTCGTGAACGTATGGATGAGATTGCGGCGATCTTGGTTGAGCCGGTTCAAAGTCGTAAGCCTGAGTTGCAGCCGCGCGAGTTCTTGCAAGAGTTGCGTCGCATGACCGAGAAAGAGCCAACGGCGTTGATCTTTGACGAGGTGATCACCGGTCTGCGAATTGGTTACGGAGGTGCTCAAGAGCACTTCGGTGTGAAAGCTGATTTAGCTGCCTACGGAAAAGTCGTCGGTGGTGGAATGCCGATTGGTGTGCTGGCTGGAAAGGCTGAGTACATGGATGGCCTTGACGGCGGTTACTGGGAATTTGGTGACGACAGTCGTCCTGAAGCAGGCATGACCTACTTCGCAGGAACATTTGTCCGTCATCCGCTTACTTTGGCCGCATCGAAAGCCATCATGCTGCATCTGAAAGAAAGCGGCCAAGAGATGTACGATCGCATCAATGGTTTGACGGACTACATGCGAGGTGAAATGAACCGTGTGTTTGCAGAATTGGATGCTCCGATGGAGATGGCCAACTTTGGTAGCCTGTTTAAGATCCAGTTCCATCAGGAATTGGTTTACAGTGAAGTGTTCTTCGCAGGCCTACGTCGTCGTGGAATGCACATCTGGGATCACCGCCCATGTCTGCTGACCATCGTTCACGAACAAGAGCACATTGATGAGCTAATTCAAGTGATCTACGACACGATTGTCGAGTGCCAGCGTCATGGCTTCATGCCTGGCGAGGGATACAAAACGGTTTCCGAAGAATCTATTTCGCAGCGTCCTCCGCAAAAGGGCGCCAAGCTTGGTAAAGACGAATCGGGTAACCCCGGTTGGTTTGTCGCCGATGCGATGAATCCGGGCCAGTTTGTTCAGGTTGGCATCACATTGCAGTAATTTAGCTTCCGTTCCCGTGGATGGGGCGACATGCTGACGCGCAGCGCGAGTATGTGGCCCCGTTTGGAGCGGAGGAAGCACGATCCACTATCTCTCTCATTTGACGTCCGGAATTCCCTGGTGATCAACTGGACGAGGCCCGTCAAGCGGCCAAAAGAATTTGCGTTCTGATTCCTCAATAGCGACATCGTTGATGCTCGCTTCGCGGCGGCACATTAAACCGGCTGCATCGAAGGCCCAAAGTTCGTTGCCATAGGCACGAAACCATTGGCCGTCAGCGTTGTGGTATTCATATTGAAATCGCACCGTGATCTGATCGTCGCTAAAGGCCCACATCGATTTGTTCAATCGGTAATCAAGTTCCGTGTCCCACTTGTCTGACAGGAAAGCGCGAATTTCCTCGCGCCCGTTCAAAAAGGTACTACGATTTCGCCACTGCGAATCTTCCGAATAGGCCATGCTGACACGTTCTGGATCGCGCGAGTTCCACGCGTCCTCGGCAGCGCGGACTTTTTTGGTGGCCGTTTCATGGGAAAAAGGAGGAACGAGAGGTTTCATTTTCAGTTAAGTCCTAATTGGGTTTTCTCGGGGCAATGAATAAGTAGAACTGTTTAGTGCGAAAATTCCGCGTGAGCTTTCTGTCGATGCTTGCTGAGTTGCTTGAGTGCATCTCGTGCAGACAAATAATCGCCTGCTTGAAGCGAGTGAAGCAATTGTTTCGCGGCGGACGTGGTTTGGGCGATGGCTTGGTCGTACCTAGTTTGATCCTCAATCGCGATTTTTTTTGGATAGAGGCTGTTGCATTCGGTAAGCAATTGGTGGAGCTCGCCAGCGTCGTCGCATAGCCGATCGTGGAAGTCTTCATCGCCAAGAAAGCGGTCGATGCTGTTCCAGAGTTCTTCCATGCGTGCCATTTTCCCAGCCAGAGTCGAGTAAAGCTCAAATGAGTCGAATGGTTTACTCTGCCGTGCCACAGATGATGTTTTGGCCGCTGCCATTAAGTCATGGGGAACCCGAGTGCTTGAGGTTGCGGCTAGTTCACTCGGTCCGCATCCCCCAGTAAACAGAGACACGAATAGCGCGGCAAGTGCCGTAGCCTTACCTGAATACACCGGTAGATTTTTCAGAAGTGACTTCGTTTCACTAACCCTTCGTTACAGAGGAAGAAGACGGCGACCAAACGCTCGCCGTCTTGTTGTTTGGTACCACTGGTGAATGTTCTGTCGGTAACTGCGCAGATCGCCACTGCTGACCCTTGCAGCAGTGGCAGCCAGTCTCAAAATCTAGAACTGCTTGTAAGGTAAAAACTTGCCGCAGAAAGTGATTTTGACGCGATCGCCTTTTGGATCTGGCTCACGATCAACGTCAATTGAGAAGTCAATCGCACTCATGATGCCGTCACCGAATTCTTCTTGGGCGACATCTTTCATCGCCATGCCATAGCTGTGCATGATCTCATAGAAACGATAGACGAACGGGTCGGTCGGGACTGACATGTCCATGCAGCCGCGGAACGGGCACAGCTTGAGAAGCTTGACTTCGAAATCGTCCAGTCCGAACTTCTCGCCGACGGCAGCAGCTTGATCTGGATTCAATTGACACTGGCCTGTCAGGGCGGCAGCCGTCCAAACTGGATTTTGACCTGTCAGAGGGGCAAGCTGCTCCCACGTCCAGTCGTTGGCAATTTTGATTGCACAGATTTTTGCCGTAACATCGGCCCGCGTTGTTGTCGGGACTTCGGTGATAGTGGCTGTAGACATTTTAGTCTCCTTCATGATTAAGGGGTGAAACATTCAAAAACTAGACAAGGTGATCATCTTGCTATCGAAAAGAGCAAATGCTCTTGGTACAGAAAATGATTCGCCTTTTGATTCGATTGGTTAGACCTCGGCGTTCTCCCTACTCGAGTGCTTGGTCGTATCAAGCGTCGGTGTCTTATTTTTAGCGACCATCGCGGCTGCGTTTTCAGCGGTAATGCGCACCTCCGGCACGTTTTTGGGATCAACAGTCTGTTTGATCTTGGCGAATGCCTTGGAGCGATTGACCAGGAAATCCATTAGATGATTCCGCAGCGGATAGAAGTTCGGATGATGATGCATCGTGTGCCGGGCTCGGTCCTTAGGGAGCGTGTTGACAACGATCTCACACAACCGCGCCTCGGGACCGTTGGTCATCAGTAGGATGCGATCGGCAAGCAACATCGCTTCATCAATGTCGTGGGTAATCATGAAGACCGTTTGTTCGGTGGTGCGGCAGATATGCACCAGTTCTTCTTGAATGCTGCCGCGCGTGAGCGCGTCAAGGGCACCAAAGGGCTCGTCCAACAATAAGATTTTTGGTTCAATTGCAAACGCACGGGCGATGCCGACGCGTTGCTTCATGCCGCCGGACAGTTGAGCTGGTTTCTTTTTATGGGCGTCTTCCAGATCGACCATCTCTAGATATTTTTCAACATGCTCTCGCACGCGTCTTGTTGACCATTCTGGCCACCGGCTCTTAACGGCGAACGCAATGTTGGACATCGCCGTCATCCATGGCATCAGAGCATGGTTTTGAAAAACGACTGCGCGTTCCAGTCCAGGGGCATCAACCTCCTTGCCAGCGGCACAAACAATCCCCTCGGACGGCTTGTCTAGTCCAGCCAGAATGTTCAACAGAGTTGACTTCCCACAACCGGAATGTCCGATCAGACAGACGAACTCCCCTTTTTTTACTTTGAAGTTCAACTCGTTGAAAACTGTCAGATCACCATCGCCGTCGGGCGAGGGGAATGTTTTGGCCAAACTTTCGACTTGAATCATGGTGATGTCGATTGGCTTGTCTTCTTCGATTGGGTTACTCAGCATAAGTCACCGCCTGTGTTAGGCCGGCCATCAGCCAGTCAAGTACCATTCCAATTACCCCAATGAAGAAGATCGCCACGATGACGTTGGTGATGTCTAAGTTGTTCCACTCATTCCAAACGAAGTAGCCGATTCCGGTTCCGCCGATCAGCATTTCTGCCGCGACAATCACTAGCCACGCGATTCCAATCGAGATCCGCATTCCGGTCAGAATCGTCGGTGCGGCCGCCGGAAGGATGACAAAAAGTGCCGTCCGGAGTCTGCCTGCTTCAAGGGTTTTGGCGACGTTCAAATAATCCTTGCGAACCGCGGAGACTCCAAACGCGGTGTTAATCAGTACCGGCCAAATTGCACAAATTAGAATCACGAAAATTGAACACGGCTCCGAGTCCTTGATCGTGTAAAGCGCCAACGGCATCCATGCCAAAGGCGACACAGGCTTGAGTATCTGAATGAATGGGTCGAGGGCCTTGGAAAGCAGCGGACTCATTCCAACTAGGAAACCTAGCGGCACGGCGATCACCACCGCCAAGAGGTAACCCTTGGTGACACGGGCCAGAGAGTAAAGTAGCTGGGTCCCTATGCCGCGATCATTGGCTCCGTTGTAGTAGAAAGGGTCTAAGACATGTGCCCAGATTTTTTGTCCGACTTCGATCGGACCGGGCATGGGATTGGTCTGTCCCTTGGCTGACTCACCGATCAGCTCAAGGTATTCCGGATCCATATTGGCGAGGGCCGGGTCAGGTGGCTCCGGTCGTGTCAAAGCATGCCAAATGAGGCAAAATATCAGGAAAAACACGATCGAGAGCACGCCCGCCTGTAAACGTTGACGAGTAAGCAAGTTCAATCTCCAAGTAGTGGTTAAAAGCGGTTACCAAGACGGCTGTGAGTGCA
>CAYTPS010000006.1:20274-27223 GCA_964439245.1 uncultured Pirellulaceae bacterium
ATCAGCCGAATGACGCTGCCCGGTTCGTTTTGTAGAGCGCTTTGTCAAAAACCGCCGGAGCCAGCGACCATACGACTGATGTTGTTAAACACAGTGTCTGCCGAACGATTTACGCTCGCGTAATCTTGAAGCTCTTCGCGTACTCGTCGGGCTTGCTCGGATTGAACGTCTTGCCCATGAGCTTGTATTGCGAGTGCTTGAACTCGATTTCTTTCTCAAGGTCGTCCTTGATCAGTTTTTCAGCATCGGACGAGAGATAGACTTGTTTGGCGATTTTGGCGTAGTCGAGATCGCCTTTGACATAGCCCCATCGTTTCATCTGGCTGAGAATCCAAATGGCCATCTCTTGAGCCGGATAAGGCGCGAAGTGGATACGATCCGGATCTTTTTTCACGTTGCCCAAACCGTCAGCGTAAGTTCCCGTCATCACCTGCTTCACAACGGTGAGCGGTTGATTCAAATAGTTCTTCGTGTGGATCGCTTCAGAAACACTCACGCGGTTTTCCTGTGAGCGGCAATGATCGATCGACTCCATCACGCTCTTAAACAGCGCGAGGAACGTGTTCGGATTTTCATTGACGAACTTTAAACTCGCAGAGAACGCACAGCATGGATGCTGCTGCCAAATCTCTTTGGTCAGCATGTGAATGAAGCCCACGTTGTCATAGACGGCTCGTTGATTGAATGGGTCCGGTGCGAGATAGCCGTCGACATTTCCGGCGCGGAGGTTGGCAACCATCTCCGGTGGCGGAACGACGCGGATCTGAATGTCTGTGTCCGGATCGATTCCGTGTTCGGCAACATAGTAACGCAACAAGAAGTTGTGCATCGAGTACTCAAACGGCACACCAAAGACCATGCCCTTCCACTTGCTAGGGTCGCGTTTGTCCTTGTGCTTATTGGCTAAAACAATCGCTTGGCCGTTTGTGTTCTGCATCGCCGGAACGGTGAATGGCTGAGACGTTGATCCGGTTCCCATCGTCATCGCCAGCGGCATCGGAGCCAGCAAGTGAGAAGCGTCATATTCGCCCGAGAGGCACTTGTCTCGCGCCACAGCCCAACCGGCGGTCTTGATCACATCGACGTCCAAACCATTTTTCGAATAGATCCCAAGCGGATGGGCAGCAATCAAAGGGGCTGAACAGGTGATCAGCACAAAGCCGATTTTGAGTTTTGTTTTCTCGGGTTTTCCCATCGCCTCTTTGGCCAAAGCCTTCACGGCCGACATCGGCAACAGACTTGCGATAGCTGCGGCAGTTGTCCTCACACCCACCGCTTTAAGGAAGCGGCGGCGATTGACGTCATTTCCAAAAATTCCCATTACCACTGCGTTCTCGACAGCTCGATCGAGTAACGCCTCGCTATCTTCGAGATCGTCGGCAACTGGCCCCAGTTCGTCGACGGCTGCTCTTTCGGTTGCAGATGTCACCTCGCCGGCTAGGTGAGGCAGCATTGCATCCGAAGGAGGAGCATCGGTGACCTCTCCGGCGGGCCATTCGCCGCCGTCCCAGTCTGGAGCGTCGGGAAGAAGGTTCGCGGTTTTCGGATCGAAGTTTCGTGTTTCGTTAATCGCATCTTCGTTCCAGATGTCTTTGTCGGGATCGTACGGATTGTTGAAGTTAGCCATCGTTCATCTCCTGAAGTGTTGTTCGGGTCTAAGTAGAGCGCGACCCTGTCGGGTCAGTTCCGCGCGTCGAGTTAATCGGACCTCGTTCTTTCTTTACGGCCAAAGGAAGGCAGGTAAAGCTGATCTCCCGAAAGAGTAGAGCAAGCGCACTTTTAACTCGTTTAGAAATCGACGCGGCAAAAAGTGCCTGACGATTTTATTAGACGATGCTCCGTTGCATCGATCCCAGAATGCAGCTGACCGAAGAGCACTTCTCAGCTGCGGTTGCGTTGTTCGGGTTGCAGCTTCCGTGCCAGCAACGAAGCGTTTGGTGGGTTTGCTTGTTTTGGCTACGTTCTACCGTGTGCTTTGACTTGCAGTCGAGGGAATCGGAAATAGGCCGTATCAACAAGCTGCCAATGAACGGGTCACGTGTTGCGCGTTTGCAAGGCAACAACTACGAAGTTTAGAACTTGATCGTACGTGTTCAACTCAAAACAAAAATAACTTTCTTCATAAGGGCTTCATGTTGGCAGCCAAAAAATTGTCATTGAGTTGGGAAATTGAGTTTGTCACGTACGTAACCAAAGAGTGAAGTTTCTTTTGGTGGAGCGTAGCTGAAGAACTTAGACTGCATGGTACGTCAATTGCGTTGGGTGAATTTGCTGCGCGGTACGGACGCCACAAAGTGTATTCACTTCCACGGATGGTGAACGAGTTCATCGAGGGAGAGTAAGATGCGAAAAGAGTCGGCTCCTTATCCGTCACATAAGAAATCTGCCGACCAGATTAGCATTCTCGTTGTCGATGAGTCTAAGCCAAGGCTGAGGCTATTGACTGCGGCGCTAGGCGAGGCGGGGTATCGACGGGTTCATTCGCTAATGAATCCGACAGAACTCTACCAGTTTGTTCAAGAAACTAAACCAGATGTGATTTTGATCGAGGTCGAGTCACCCTCGAGAGATACGCTCGAGCAGCTGAAGTTGATTCGGGATCAGGCTCCGACCCCTGTGCTGGTTGTTGCACAGGATCCTCAAGCTCAGTCGATCCAAGAAGCCGTTGCATCGGGAGTCTGTGCATATTCGGTTGGGGACGTGAGTACCGATCGGGTCAAGCCCGCGATCGAGGTTGCTATGGCGACTTTCGCCTCGTTTAGGGCTTTGCGACAGGAGTTGTTGGAAACTCGCAAGCAGTTGCAACAACAAAAGCGAATTGACCGCGCCAAGTGCATTTTGATTGAGCAGAAAGGTATGACCGAAGAGCAGGCTTACAAGGCACTTCAAAAACTGGCGATGGACCGGAAACGCAAACTGGTCGACGTGGCTGACGACCTGATCGCAATGACGAAGCTGTTTTTGAACTGAGTTGACGCTTGAGATTAGTTGGACTTTTTTACGAAGACAATCCAGAGTCAAGTACAGGCTCACGCGCCCAGAAAGCATCCGAAAGCTCCGAAACTCACCATGTCTAGCACCATGCCTTCGGCGCCCCAATCATCGGGATAAGCATGCCTGCAATGATCAGCAGCCAGCCCAAAGGGAATGTCACCTCGCAGGCGATCATCAATCTAGTGGCCGCCTTAAAGTTCGATTCTGACATGCGACCATAACCACGCACACGCTCGGGCGACGACGGACTCCCCACCGAGGGTGAGGCATAGGGATTAAATGATTCGTCAGGCATACCGAAGTATACCAAACGAAGCTCGGCATACTCTTGCCGATTGTGACGGTAATAAGGATCCAAATTGCGAGATTTGGCTTCTGAATTCTTACCGAAGCCTCCCTAATTGAAAGCTACATTTTCAACCTACCGGTGTCCTCTCGCGTTTTTGCGCGATTGCAGAATTTGTCTAACCTCACCCCAGCCCCTGAACTTCGAATCTTCTTTTCTGATACTCAACAGAATCCGAAGTTGGAAAACTCAATGAAAACAACTCTCAACAACAGCCTTCAAACACCACTTCAAGCTTCTGTTGGGCCAGCCGCCGCAACTATCGAAAGACAATATCCGGCCACCGAAGCCCAACTTGAAATTTGGCTTTCCAGCCTCCAAAGTCCGGCTGCCAACTGTTCGTACAACGAAATAAGCAGCCTGATCCTTGGGGGGCAACTGAATGTCGAAGCACTTGAGCAAGCGCTCGCCCAAGTCGCAGTCCGCAACGCGGCATTTCGAACGACCTTCTCTTCCGATGGACAGTACGCCCAAGTCATGGCGACACCCAGCCACGAATTCCGTTGCATTGATCTATCATCAGAGAAAGACTCCGCAGTAGCTCAGGCCGAATTGATAACCGAGGAAGCCAACAAGCCGTTTGATTTGGAGAACGGACCGCTACTTCGGTGTGTGCTACAGAAGCTTTCAGATACTCGACACAAGCTGACCTTTACGGCTCACCACATCATTATGGACGGGTGGTCGCTGGCGGTATTTGCCCGCGATCTCGGGAAGCACTACGATTCGATTGTCCTTGGTACAGAACTTGATCTGCCGCCCGTCAATCAATACGACGATTACGCCAAGAAGATGGAAGCCTATTTTGCCAGTGATGAGGGCAAAGCAGACGAGGCATTTTGGACGGATCAGTTTGCCGATTCGATTCCTGTTCTTGACCTTCCGATCTCCAATAAGCGTCCGTCACTGCGTACGTATTCCGGCAGTCGTTACGATCATGTTATCTCTAGCCAACTGGTTGATCGCGTCCGTTTGGTAGGTGCCAAATCAGGCTGCAGCTTGTTCAATATCATGCTTAGCGCCTTTAGTGCTTACGTATCTCGTATCAGCGGTAACGATGATTTTTGTATCGGCATCCCAACTGCCGGGCAAGCAGCCATGGATCAACTCGAGTTGGTCGGTCACTGCGTCAACGCACTGCCTTGGCGAACGCAAGTTGATGCGGATGTGGCATTTACCGACTATATGAAGTCCAGCCGTGGTACGCTTCTGAATGCTTTGGATCACCAGCGATATTCTTATGGAACGCTGCTGCGAAAACTTGCCCCACCACGTGATCCATCTCGCGCGCCAATGTTGAGCGTTAGTTTTAATGTGGATCCAACGATCGACACCAGCGAAATGGGATTCACCGGGCTGTCGTTGGAAGTCCTGGTTGAGCCGCGCAGCTACGAAAATTTTGAGTGGTTTATCAACGGTGTGATTAACCAAGACAAATCGATTGAAATGCAGGTTCAATACAACACGGACTTGTTTTCAGCCGAGGCAATGAAGTTCTATTTTGAGGGCTTCGAAGAGTTTCTCGATGGTGTCGTCGAGTCTCCCGAGGCACCGATCAGCTCATTGCCACTGGTAAGCGTTGATCAACGTCAGCGCATGATCGTTGACTTCAATGCGACCGAGATGGAGTATCCAACAACGTCAACTTTGGCTGCCGAATTTTCGCGACAGGCTGCCGCTACGCCAAACAAAACAGCCGTTGTCTTCGAAGGCAATGTGCTTACTTACCAGCAAGTGGAAACACGATCCAACCAAATCGCCCGGTATCTGATTTTACAAGGCGTCGGAGCCGGGGATTTGGTTGGCATATGCGTCAACCGCAGTGAACAGATGTTGGTGCAATTGTACGCGATCCTGAAAACGGGTGCCGGCTACGTTCCGTTGGATCCAGCCTATCCTGCTGACCGGTTGCAATATATGTGCGACCACTCGAAATTGAAACTGGTCGTCACGCAAGAGGATCTTGTTGAAGATGTCGAAGCGTTTGGCAAGCCCATGATTGTGGTTGACCAAGCCACCAAGGAAATCGATGCGCAGGACTCAACGTTCGTAGAGTCTCCGGCAACACCAAACGATATCTGTTATGTGATCTACACCTCAGGATCGACAGGCAAACCCAAAGGCGTCCAAGTACCTCATGGGCCGGTTGTTAACTTCTTGTATACAATGAAAGAGATGCCGGGGGTCTCGGCTGACGATTCGCTTTTGGCCGTAACAACGTTGTCGTTTGATATTGCTGTTCTCGAGTTGTACCTTCCGACCATTTTTGGCGGAACGGTTGTGATTGCCGATTCGCTAACCGCTGCTGACGGAGATCGGCTGGCTGAAAAAGTCGATCAACACAACATCTCGCTATTGCAGGCCACGCCGGCTACATGGCGGTTGATGATCGGAGCCGGTTGGAAGGGCAAGTCTGATTTGAAAGTGCTGTGTGGCGGCGAACCGATGCCGGCCGATTTGGTTGCACCATTGCTGGACCGTTGCGGGCAGCTGTGGAATATGTACGGCCCGACGGAAACAACCGTTTGGTCTGCGGTTTACAGAATCACCGATCCACAAGCGCCCATTCTGATCGGAAAACCGGTCGGCAATACGCAGATCTACATCCTGGACCAAGAAGGACGTGAAGTTCCCATCGGATGCGCCGGTGAACTATTCATCGGCGGTGCTGGTGTCACGGCCGGATATCGAAATCGACAGGACTTAACCGACGAGCGGTTTGTCGCCAATCGTTATCGCAATCCGTTTGCCGATTATGTTAGTGACAAGATTTACAAAACGGGGGATCTTGCACGCTATCGGTTTGATGGGAACATCGAATTTCTGCGTCGTAATGACAAACAGGTCAAGGTGCGTGGCTTCCGTGTCGAGCTTGGTGAGATCGAAAGCACGCTTAAGACCCATCCGGCGATCGAGCACAATGTTGTCATCGTCCGAGAAGATACGCCGGGCGATACGCGTTTGGTGGCCTACTACATTTTGAAGGCTGGGCAAGAGGCAACAACGGGCCAACTCAAAGATCATTTGCGTGCCACCCTGCCCTACTACATGATCCCGCAGAACTTTGTGGTGTTAGACGCGATGCCGCAGACCAACAATGGCAAGATCGACTACAACGCGCTACCAGTGCCGAAGGCAGAAACGAAGAGCGCCGGCGATACCGAAAACGACCAAGACTTTAACGCTCCTCAGACCCCAGCCGAAAAATTCCTCGCTGGCGTATGGTCCGAAGCCTTAGAGACTGATGGAATCGATCTGAACGACAACTTCTTTGATATCGGCGGACACTCGTTGCTCGTGATGAAAGTGATCGCTGCGGTTAAGGAGAAAACTGGATTCAAATTGGGTCCACAGGATTTCCTGATTGGTACTTTGGAACAGCTGGCCGACAAATTCGCCGATCAGTTCCCCGGTGAAGAAGCCGCGGATCCGGATACGCCCGCATCGGCGAGCCCAGCTGCGAAAGCAACTAGTGCTTCGGCCGTCTCAAACACGGAAACAGAATCGACAGAATCGGAATCGCCATCGAATTTCGAAAATGAATCGGCATCTGGCGACAAAAAGATTTTGAAATCGTTGAAAGGGTTCTGGAAACGGTAGGGCAATGAA
>CAYTPS010000006.1:27233-39072 GCA_964439245.1 uncultured Pirellulaceae bacterium
TTTTTTGGAAATCCGCAGTCGCAATTGTTCGGTGTACATCACCGACCGCGCGGCATCGCGAAAAAGCCGACACGGGCCGTGTTGATCTGCCCGCCGATCGGGCAAGAGTACATACGTACCCATTGGTGTTTGCGTCTGATGGCCAGTCAACTGTGCCGTCAAGGCGCTCACGTGTTGCGTATGGACTACAGCGGGATCGGCGATTCGGCTGGCTGTTTAAAGGAAGTCCAATCACTTGACCGGTGGACCGATGATGTACTGACTGGCATTGATCGTTTGAAAGAACTTTCGGGGGCCGGTACGGTCATGCTGGTCGGATTGCGGATGGGAGCGATGTTGGCCGCTCAAGCGGCTCGAGCGTCTAATGATGTTAACTCTTTGGTGCTGTGGGAACCGGTAGAAGACGGCAAGAGTTATCTGGATGAGCTGCGGGCCATGCATCGCCGAATGTTGGATCTGTGGGTATGCAAGATGACGACGCCCAACGACGATCAAGTTGAAGAGATTCTCGGCTCGCGTTATTCGCGTGCGCTGATCGAATCAATCTCCGCGTCAACAAACGATTTGGTTTCAGTGATTCAGCCACAGTTAATCGTGGTGCCAAAACAGCCGGTGGCTAATTTTGTTCATCCAGATCCAACGATTCAGAAAGTCGTCTTGGTCGACGAAGACTACAACTGGAACGATTTACGATCACTGGAAACAGCATGGTTGCGGTCACAAACCGCTCGGCAGATTGTGAAGTTGACCAACGAGATGTTCGAGCGATTGGACAAATTAAAAGCTCTGGCTGCTCCGCCCCTTGTTACGGCTCCGACCGCCATTAGTGGTTCTGCTCAAGTTGCTTCAACACCTACAGGAGTGACGGCATGATCCAAAAGAATCCACAATCAAATTTAGAAACGGTTTGTCATTTTGGTCCACAGGGCGGCCTGTTTGGTATTCTAACTGTCCCCGATGACGCGCACGCGGTAAAAGATGCTCCAATTGCGTTGATCTTAAACGCGGGAATTGTTCATCGGGTCGGCCCATTCCGTTTGCATGTCGATCTGGCTCGCCAATTGGCGGACGCCGGTTATTCGACGCTGCGACTGGACCTTTCTGGACTTGGCGATAGTGCGCAGCGCACTGGAAAAATTGAAACGCCCAACCGAGCCGAATTGGACGTTCGCGATGCAATGGATTATTTGCAAAAGGAAACTGGCGTCGATCGCTTCGTGATCATTGGTCTCTGTAGTGGAGCCTACAACGCGCATCAAGTTTCTGTGAAAGACGACCGGATTGTCGGTTCGGTGTTCATGGACGGCATTGTCTTTCGTACGCTGGGATTCTTCTGGCGGCACAAAGTCGGACGATTGCTCAGGCCTCGTTTCTGGCGGAACGCAATTAAGCGGCGTTTGACCGGTGAGAATGCATCGGGGTCCGAGGCCGCCGGCGAGAGCTTGGCTGAAGGTGAATTTTTTGGCGAAGACTTAGACAAGGATAAGGTCATTCGTGATTTGGAATCATTAATGAAGCGCGGCGTGCGAATGCTGTTCTTGTACACGGATGGCTACGATGACATTTGTGGCCGATCACAGTTCAAAGAGATGTACGGCCTGTTGCCCGATGAAGGTCAGCTTCAGGTTGAGTACTATCCGAAATCTGAGCACACGTTTCGCATTATCGAAAACCGCCAAGCTGCTTGTGGACGTGTGACCGCTTGGATGGTTGGGCAGTTCCGGTCGTAAAGCAGGCGTTAGATTTTGCGCATTAGCGTCAGCAGTTCTCTCTTGATCGCCTCTAAACGATCGACAAGCTAGCTAATCTGAAAGCTGGCCCCTGTAGTTGCTCAATGTGCCGTCTGCGCCCCTAGATCGGGTTGATTTTGCTGGAAAAGCCGAATAGAAATCACATTTTGTGGGCCGGATGTGGTGAAAATGATATTTGGCCGAAACGCGAAATCGTATAGAGTCCGCGGAATAAGGTCCGTCTCTTCCTCAAGGGCCGACTTGCAATCACTTGTTCCAAAAAGGATCCGAAATGCGATTCGACACAATGTTCCTGGCTGCAGCCGCTGTTGCGGTTCTCACCTTTTGCGCTGGCAACGACGCGCAAGCTCAAAACGGTGCCATAGCGCACTCTGTAGTAGAAAGTTTTGCTCAAGGCGGCGCTGCTGCTTATGGAAACGCGCAAGCCCAGTACGCTGCTCCAGTCCAGACTACGCCTGCATATGCTCCAGCGCCTGGCACCTATGAAGCTCAGGTTCCCACGCAAACCCGCGGTTGCCATGGTTGCCGCGGTAAAGGCCGGGCCTTTACTGGTCAAATTCAAGGCGGTTGTCGAAACTGTGCTCATGAGGCCCCAATCCAAACCGTGCAAGATTACTCGGCAGTCCCGTCTTGCTGTGGAACGCTTGGCCAATTGGATATTCCACCACTACTGACACCACCGCGATTGGATATGCCACCAATCGGTAGAGCAGTCGGACGACCATTGTTTGGACAATGGCAAGGCTTCTAAGGAACGCTACGATTCGCTTTAAAAACATAAACCTTCAAAGCAGGCCGGATTCTATTCCGGCCTGTTTGCGTTTACACGAACCGTCTACTTGAGGCGCGACTGCGACAACGCCTGTTTTTTTAGCTGCACCTCGAACGCGGGCGCGTTGGTAGAAACTCGTTAGCTGTTTGGGCACTAGCCTCGGTTCGATTAGCTTGTCGCGTCCCCGAGGCTTAAGATTGCGAACTCGCCAAGCTAACCGTTGGCCCAGAATGTGGTGTGCGACATTATTGTTGTGTTGAACTACCGCAATACTTTGCCGAAAATTGCTCTAGTTGGTCGGTACTCTCCTGCCCTTTCTTGACGCGATAAAGATGAACAAATCAAACACTCGGTTGCCCCGTGGGCCAAAGGGAAAGTTACTCCCAACGCTCAGCTTCATGCGTGACACCATGGGGACGTTGAAGAAATGGGTGGCGGAATACGGCGACCCACTCTTTATCAATGCACTCAATGGGCCTGTCATCGCTACCGGTAGACCGGAACTGATCGAGGCCATTTTTAGCGCTGATCCGGCAAACTATGAAACGTTTGCCAGAGACACGCTTCTGCCGATCCTTGGTCCGGGCTCGATGCTACAGCTTGAGGGTGAACCCCATCGGCGCGAGCGCAAGTTGATCATGCCGATGTTTCATGGACAGCGGATGAAATCGTATGTGCAATCGATGCAACGAATTGCGATTCGTGCTTTCGATCGCTATTGCGGATCAGGAACTGTCGCAATGTTGGACATCACGACCGGCATCTCACTGGACATCATGGTGGAAGTCATGTTAGGCGCTGATGACAAAGAGGCCGTCGCAACTTTGGTGAAACAGTCGGCGGCAGTGGTCCGGCGTACGTGGCCGCTGTTCTTTTTTTCACGCAAGACTCAGTTCCGTTTGTTCGGGCTTAGCCCCTGGGATCGCTTTGAAAAATCGCAAAACGAACTGCGAGCAACGTTGCTGCAGGAAATCGAGAAACGTGATGGATCGCTCGAAGGCCGCGCGGATATCCTCTCGCTACTGATTGAGTCTCGGTATGAGGATGGCTCGAAAATGGATATCGAGCATTTGCTCGACGAGTTAGGCACGTTTCTGTTCGCCGGCCATGAGACTTCAGCCATTGCGATGGCGTGGGCCGTGTATTATCTGTTAAACGACACCGAAGCCCGCGAGAAACTCGTTGCCGAACTAGACGCGAACGCGGACAAAGAACCGGCAGAGATTGCTCGGCTGCCGTGGCTGAACGCAGTGGTCAACGAATCACTGCGGCTCAATCCCATCGTGGGCGACGTGTTGCGGGTGCTGAAAGAGCCGATGGATCTCGGTGAGTACCGTATTCCCGCCGGTTTTGCTGTGGCACCGCAAATTACACTCGCCCATTACAACGAAGCGGTGTTTCCAAACCCCGAGCGTTTTGATCCGTCTCGTTTCATCGACAGACGGTATTCACCGGCAGAGTATCTCCCTTTTGGCGGCGGCGTCCGGCGATGCGCTGGAGCCGCATTTGCGCTGCACGAAATGGCGATCGTTCTGGCAACACTCTTTTCGAAATACGAATTGGAGCTACAGGAAGCAAAACCGGTTGTCGCCAAGCGTCGCAACGTCACCATCGGTCCTTCGACCGGGATCAGAGTTCGAATTGAACCCCGCTAAGCAATAAGCAACCAAGCCTCGACCGATGTGACCGAGGCTGTCAGTTGACGAGGGCGTACTTGCCAGTCGCATCGTTCCAGCTCAATTTGGCTTCGTTGTCTTCGAGCCAATTCAGTAGGCGACCACATTCTACATCCGCCGCCAGATTCGAATCCAAGAGCAACAGCCGTTTGACGATTTTTATCGCCGAGGCACGTTGCTCGGGACTTCCAGACTTGACGACCTCTTGAGGTGGCTTCAGGGCCGAGCTACCAAATTGCGATAAACGGTTTCGCGCCGCCTTTCGTACCCTAAACTTTGGGGAATCAAGTTCCTTGATGGCTAACTCGATTTCTTTATTGGGAGCATCAGAATCTGGTTCTAGTGTTCTTACTTCAACCGGGAGAATCGCCTCGACATGATCGCCTGCCAACTTGCGAATATCAGGATCATTGTGCCGCAGCAGGCCGATCCAATACTTAGAATGTCGCTTCAACTGCAAAGTCTTGCTGATCTCTGTAGATCGCGTGTCCAATTCTTCTTGAGTGCCCAGTACGAAGTTGACGAACCTTGGGTCATCAACGTCATATTTGAACTCGCTACCGATAGCCCTGCCAAGAGCTGGGATTTGGTGGTCTCTGAGTAAAATCGTACTGCCGGTGTATGGGCTTATTCTGTTGCTATTGCGATTGGTAGCGTGCCCAGTGCATCGATCAAAAACGCAGGGAAAGCCGGCGCGGATCACTTCGTCATTCTCTTCGAAATGGACTTTGCGTAAATATACAGGAGGTTTGGGCCTCGGAGGTCGAAGGCGTTGCCACCACCGCGGCCGGGGCCTCCTGATCGACCTGTTTGGCCTTCCATCTCGGTGTTCTCTACTACCAAGGTTGCATTGCTTGCAAAGATCGCATTGCTGCCGCCAGCACCCGAGTTGTAGTTATAGATTTTGCAATTGAGAAACTCGAACGATCCTCCCGATCGCAGGTCGACTACTTCATTATCGCCGCAATTGATCGTTGCATTGGAAATCCGCTAACGGACAGCTTCTTGTATTTCTGTGCCTCGTCCCATCTTGATCTCGGTTGCGTCTCTATCTTGGCCGATGATGGCAATATCAGTGGGAACTTTGTTCCACTGTCGCTGCCTCCGCCTGTCATTGAGTTCAAAAACGCCTTTTCCAAGACGGATACAGTCACCCTTCCTTGCTTTCTTTATGGCTTCATCCAGCGACGTGGTGTCTTCTTCGGGGCCAACTTCGATAACTCGCCCCGTCAGTCGTGGCGATGTCTCATTTCGCATGAAAACATAGTTGATCATCAGGTCGGTTCTAGCCATGTCACGCACCGTCTCGACCTGATGCTTGTTTAAAAGTCGTCGTAGCTTCTCTTGTTTTTGAATTACCTCCGTCATCGAGTCCTTTGTATAGTCAATGCGGTTGCTATCGATTGACTGCAGCGCATCTACAAATTCTTGCTTTTCCTTTTTAAATCCGGAGACAAGACGTTGCCAAGTCGCATGGTCGATTGATTCGGGGCGTTCGATGGTCAGTTCATCGTTTGGAGTGGTTTGAGAGAGAGCGTGTGTGGGGGCTAGGCTAGAAAGAACACCACCCATCATCATGCTTACAAGCGAACCCCAAACGCGGTTGGTGATTCGTTTTCGAAAACCGTATGAATTCATCTGTTTCTCCCATCAAAAGTTTGTGTTTAGTATTTGGTTTGCGTTTACCAAATGCGCTTACATCTGATTGGAAGTGGCTGATGAGCTGGCCGCAGCTTGGCTTTACCAGACAATTGAGCGAGAGGTTCACCTCCGGCGTTGTTACGCGATGGCTCGTCTGATCATTTCTACTGCAGCAGTCTAGATCACTATTGATCGTACCTGAATTTTGAACGCAATGCCAGAAAATATTACAAAGTCATTGGAGCCTAAGAAAAAACCACCGAAGACACTGAATACACGGAAATCTAATCGCTAGTTCAGTATCTTCGGTGGTTCAAAGCTACTCTGCGGGACCGCAGAGTTACGTTGAGGCGTCGATGTCATCCCAGCTCAATGGTGTGCCGCGAGGGATGGGTTTGTTGGCAGTTGAGTTGAGAATCTTTGGCAGATGCTTGGGAGCCAGTCCGTTTCCGGGGCGAATTGACCGAACGTTTTGCGGTGTAAAATGTTCCCCCGCTTCAATGTCGGAAACCGCGAAAAGGCTTCTGCGGAACGCGACGTTGTTCGCGTCATTTTCACTTGGCCCAAAATGGACCTTCCCAATCGCCGCCTCCGCTGTACGGACTTGACGCACAAGTTCTGCAAACTCATCTGGCTCCAACGAAAACGAGCTGTCGGGACCACCATCACTTCGACGCGTGGTGATGTGTTTCTCGATGACTGAGGCGCCAAGAGCCACTGACGTTACGGCGGCAGTATGACAGAGAGTATGATCAGAAAGACCGATGGGAATGCTGAACTGATGCTTTAGTGTTGCGATCGTGGCGAGATTCATTGAATCCGGAGTGGCGGGATAAGCGCTGGTACATTTGAGCAGACAGATTTGCGAGCAACCGTGGTCGTTGAGCGTATCGACGGCAAGTTGAATTTCTTCCAGCGTCGCCATCCCGGTTGAGACGATTACCGGTTTGCCAGTGCGGGCTACGGCGGCCAGCAGTCCCGTGTCCACGATCTCAAACGAGGCAATCTTGTAAGCGGGGACCTCGAGGGTCTGAAGGAAATCGACGGCGGTCTGGTCGAAGGGACTGCTGAAGAGTGTGATGCCAATCGAGTCGGCGTGCTGTTTAAGTTTGGGCTGCCAGTCCCATGGCATGGCCGCATCTGCGTACAGTTGGTGCAGCGTTTGACCGTCCCAAACGGTGCCTTGCTGGATTTTGAAATGGGGGGTGTCGCAGTCAAGCGTCAATGTGTCGGCGGTGTAGGTTTGCAGTTTGACAGCGTCTGCGCCGGCGGCATGTGCTGCCTCGATCAGCCGGCAGGTTTGGCCGAAATCGTGATTGTGATTGGCAGAAATTTCCGCAATCAGATAAACGGGATGCCCTTGCCCGATCACGCGGTCATTGATTCGGAAAGTCATCTTAGGGCTGTCATGTTGTTACTGCGTTGCTGACGGTAAAAGAAGACCACCCATCACTTGTGCGGCCCTACGCCGATTTCCGAATGGTGGCTGGACGCTCGACTGAGACGGCGGCGTCGGGAAGGCAAACATAACGAAGTGCAATTTCTTCGTTCACCGTTGTCGGAGTGCTGAACTCAAATCCGACTTTCTCAAACGCCATGCATGAGCGCGAGTTGGCAGGCTTGATGTTGGCGATCACTTTGCCAACACTGGCGTAAGCCCCCGAGTCAGACAGGATCATTTCAGTCGCTTTTTCAATGACGACGGGGCCTAGTCCTCTGCCACGTGATCGGTTGTCCAATGCGACGCTGATTGTCGCAACCTTGAGATTATCCGAGAGATCCATCTGAACGCGTCCCAACGGTTGGAGACTGCGGTCTGTAGGAATCCATAGAAGCCGGTTGGGCGACGCCAGCGTTTGATTCAGCCACCTCTCGTGTTCACCTTGGGTGACTGGCGATTGGTTAAATGAAGCTTCACGCACCACGGGATCATTCCGTAAGGCAAACAACATCTGCGAGTCTTGCAGTGACGCATCGCGGAAACTAATCACGCCCGCATGTAGTTTTCGTGTGACACGCTCTGCACCGAGCCCGTCGAGTAAGCGCTTTCCCTGCTCCGTCATCGATTGCCGTTGTTCACGGTTGCGGACAAGTTTCCTAATTGCGGTCTTGATGTCGTCAGAGAGGGCTGAGGTACTAGAGAGAGGATTTTCGTCTGCGAAGAATCCTAGCAGCGTGCCACGTTGCTCAAGTGCTGAGACAACTGGTTTCTGATTATCGGCGGTAGCGATGGCGATTGCAGGAACTCCTGTACGTGCCAATTCGTAGCACGTCGAACCACCGGCGGTGATAGCAAGGTCCGCTTGATTCATCAGTGCGTCCATGCGATCGACGTTGCGATGGAGGAAAACATTCATGCCTGCATCGCGACAGAACTGCGCCAGTTCTTTTTCTTTGGTGTAATTTGCGCCAACGACGACATCGGCGACAGTGCGTGAAGTGGTCGCCAGTTTCAACTCCAACAAAGTGCGAAGAGTCGCGGACGTCCAATCGTTAATGTCGCTGCCGCCAAAGGTTATTAAAATTCGTTTGACGTTGAATCGAGCGTTTTTGCGTCCCGGGTAATCTAGGGACCGCGTGTGGAACTCAGGCCGCAGCAATGTGTACTTCAATCCGCAAATGACGTCTGTGGAAGTCAGTTGGTCATACCGAGACCGATCAGCGTATGCGTTCTGATTCAAAATCAGATTTGCGTTCTGATGAGTTGCGTGCCCGAAATCATCGACGACCATCAGCCGCGATGACGTCTGACCGACGCGCTGCTGGTAAGTGTCGTCGAATTGGTAACCGTCGAGAACCGTCCAGTCAAAATTCCCATTTTGTATAAAGTTGGCGGTGAAGTCCGCATCCTCGGGAGTGCCGGTCGGGATGTCAATTCTCTGATGTTGGCAGCCCGTTTCGTTGATCGTTTTCTGTAGCGTCGCCGGCATCTCATTGGAGACAAATGTGACGTGTGCTCCCGAATTTCTACATGCCGAAGATAACGCGATCATTCGTGTAAGATGCCCGCTGCCGATGGATGGATTGGCATCAGCGCGAATCAGTACGGAGAAAGGTGTGTTCAAATTTGTGGCAACGTTCATGGTTAGGCTACTCGTTGTTGAGTAATGTTTTGATTGATCGTCAGCCAATGAGGGTTCTCTTCATAGGCATCGACGACGTCTCGCCATCGAAACCGGCGCGTTCCAAAGTGCCGGTAAATACTGTTAATAAGTCTTAGATCGTCCATCGTGTCGACGGTCCAACGTAACGAGGAATGGTCCTCAGGCGTCTGGACACTGCCGATCTTGTACAGAGATGGATTTCGGTAAATCTGTAACGTTACATGTTCCCGTTCCGGTGCGTCGAAGGCCATTTCATTGGCTTTCAGCAAAGTATCGAGCGTGAAGGCTTCGGCGTCGAGTCCGCGTGGAAAACGACGTACGGGGAAGAAATTGCAGCTGTAATCCAGAAAGGGATCGGCCATCAGTTTAATGATGACTTGATCAACCACCCCCGGATCAATCAGTGGGCAATCTGCGGTAATGCGTACAATGTTGTCCGCCTTATGAGCCAAGGCCGTGTTCGTGTATCGACTGAGAACGTCTAGATGAGACCCTAGGAAGACGTCAAACCCCTCATCTTGGCAGAATTTCACCAAAGGTTCGTCGACCGTTTCGTCTGACGTGGCAACAACAACCTGATCAATGTACTTGCATTGACGAATACGTCGCACGACTCGCTTGAGCATTGTTTGCCCTTGGATATCGCGCAGGACCTTCGCAGGAAGTCGTGTGCTTCCTAGCCTAGCCTGAATGATGGCGACGTTCTTCATTGGACTGTGGATTGAGGTTACGTGGAGTGTTGCAGGAGACGTTGTTAACCGACAGCAGCGATTGGGACTGTGTCTGAATTTGTAGTAAATGGAGTAATCGATCTCGCAAATTTACCGATAGTTTCAGTGACGCGATGAACTTCGATCTCCGTCATCAGAGGGAAAACCGGCAGGGTAATGATCTGTTGGTAGACAGCATCGCTGTTGGGGCATGTGTGGTTTTCCCCGAAACGTTCCTGATACCACGAATGTTGATATACTGGACGGTAATGAACGTTGACCCCGATTTGCTGGTCTCGCAGGGTACGAAAGACTTCGTCGCGGCTGATGCCGGAGCTTTGGTGATCCCATTTCATGACCACTAGATGATTGGCGCTAGTGCGAAAGTCTTTTTGCGTCAGAAGATCAACAAATGGTATGTCTGCCAATTGTTGTTGATAGATGTTGGCAATGTTTTGCCTTGCGTCGATAAAAGCCGGAAGTTTCTTGAGCTGCGAAATGCCAAGCGCACACTGCAGGTCGCTGATGCGATAGTTACAGCCCAAAGTCAGCATGTCATACTGATGTGTGCCAGCTTGCGTTCGTTGGCTGTGTGTGTTGTCGATACCATGAGAGCGGAAGCGCTTCATGCGAACGGCAAGTTCAGAATCGTTGGTCGTAATTGCGCCGCCCTCACAAGTCGTGATGGCTTTCACCGGATGAAAACTGAAGCATGTTAGATCGGCGACGCTGCCAATCGGATGTGATTTGAAAGATGCTCCTAATGAGTGGCAACTGTCGGCAACAAGGAGCAAGTTGTGTTTGTCAGCGATGGCCCGCAATTGGTCGTAGTCGCAAGGCTGACCGGCGTAGTCCATCGCAACGATGGCTTTGGTGCGTGGCGTGATCTTGCTTTCGATATCTTGCGGATCGACCAACAGCGTTTTGGGATCTACATCCGCAAAAATGGGTGTGCCACCGCAGTAAATCACGGCATTGGAAGTGGCGACAAATGTGATGGCAGGCACGATGACTTCGTCACCCGCAGTGATTCCTATCGCGGCGAATGCCGCATGCAGCGCAGCAGTGCCGCTGCTGACGGCGACGGCGGAAGTGGAGCGTGTTGCTTGTGCCAGACGAGCTTCAAATTGAGAGACGGCGGGACCGGTAGTCAGCATGTTACTGCTGATCGCAGCAAGCACTGCCTCAATATCTTCAGCGTCAATTGTCTGTTTTCCGTAAGGCAACATCCATGTTTCCCTTGATTTTAAATTGCGCCTGCGCGATCCGCGCAAAAGTTCATCCGGCAATTTAGCTGTTGCTGCGACGTGGGACAATACGAGATGGTGGCGGGCACGGTCCTAGTCGCTGACTCTGTGAGCTTATTGTGTTTCGCTCCCCCGAGCGAAAGTGCTAGCCCGATGTCGGGAACCAGCAGATTTGCCATTCTTTGTCATGTTAAAGAGGAGGAAGAGACGGCCAGTTTGAACGCTGAGGAGAAATCATCAAGCGATTTTCTTCAATCGATCCCGAATCTTCTGCAGCATGTTGCGTCTGGGCGGTTTGGCATAGACGATTTGGTCTTTGAACTTTCCCTCAAACAGCGTCTCGGCAGCGTAGTATTTGTGCCGGTAGCCTCGGGTTTGAAACCAATGCCCGTATCGCAGAGCTCCTGATTTATCATTGGCAGCCGCCATATTTGAGGATAGCAGGTCGATTGTCTGTTGATGGCTGCGTGAGCGGACAGGCCCGGGTAGATTTTGGTAAAGGCAAGGACCGAGCAATATCGAGGGACGCTCCCAGTAAACGGCTTCGATTCCGACGCTCGATCCAAATGAGACCGTCGAGTTACACGACTCGAGCAACTGGTAGGTATCGCACTGAGCATCAGGGGGGATAATCGTTAGGTTGGCAAAATCTAAGTTCAGCATGTCGCGTTTGCGTTGGTTGTCGACATCGGTGAGATTCGGATGAACGCGCAAGTACAGTCTTGTGTCTGGTTGCTGCTCTAGCATGGAAGCGGCGATTCGCGCGATCGCAGTCACTTGATTGGGGTAGAGCGCGTTTTGCCATTTGTCGCCGATCGCCACAAATTCATCGTCCGAAGAACAAAATATGGCGACGTTCTTATTTGCCAAATCAAAATTTGCTGGAAGCCTGCCGAATTTTTGAGCGGTAGTGAACGATTTCCAAGCCGTTTCAACTC